>CAJXPG010000093.1 GCA_913057925.1 uncultured Colwellia sp.
CTGCGTTAATCGGCATTTTCTACTTAGGCGCATTTGTCACTATTGGCGCTTATGGCATGTATAACTATGCCATCACTAAAGTGTCAGTGCTTACTGCTGCTGCATTTACTAACTTGATTCCAATATTTACCCTGCTTCTTTCTGCAATTATCTTAGGTGAAAGTCTGACGGCTCTGCAATGGGGTTGTATTTCTTTGGTTTTCTTGGGGGTTTATATCAGCCAGAAAAAAGTTAGAAAAGCGATACTCAGTTAAGGGAGCATTTGCAAGAAAGAGCAGCAAATAGCATCTGGTTGCTGATGAACTGAGTAAACATGACAAAACTGGCTCTCTTGAAGTATCAATGTAATATACAAAGAAATAAATTTAGTATACTGTATGCAAAAATACTTTTTGGTAAGAAATTATGCAATCTCCCAGTATTATCAATGCTATCGCAGAAGATTACGTAAAGCTTTCACTAGCTATTGGCCAACATTGTCCCAATTATGTCGATGCTTACTACGGGCCGAGTCAGTGGCAACAGCAGGCAAGGAAAATACCGTTAGCTCAATTGCAAACACAAGCTCAGCAGTTAATTAATCAAGCAAAAGCTATTATTGAATTCACTGATAATGAGCAAGCGCAAAGGCTTAACTTTCTGCTCATTCATTTAAAAGCATCGGCGGTTTATATTGAAATGTTGTTAGGTAATACTCTCGATTTTTATAGTGAGTGTGAAGCCTTATATGATGCTAAGCCGCCTAAATATGATGAGCAGCATTTTGATAAAATATTAGCCTCGCTTGATGCATTGGTGCCGGGTGAAGGTAATCTAGCGACGCGATTTACCCAATACCGAGAAAGTTTCGTTATTAAAAAAGAGAAACTTAACGATGTTTTTGAAGCAGCCATTGCCGAAGCGAGAAAACGCACCTTAAAACATATTACGCTACCAGAGCATGAAAACTTTAATGTTGAGTTGGTGGATAACCAAGTGTGGACGGCTTATAACTGGTTTAAAGGCAATAGCTATAGCTTGATTCAACTGAATACTGATATCGATATTTACATTGAGCGGGCAATAGATTTAGCCGCTCACGAAGGCTACCCCGGACACCATGTCTTTAATGCACTCATTGAAAAACACATGGTAAATGAACGTAACTGGGTAGAATATTCTATTTATAACTTGTTCGGACCGACATCGTTATTAGCTGAAGGTAGTGCAAATTATGGTATTGAAGTGGCATTTCCATGGCAAGAGCGTATGGCATTTGAGCGGGATGTGTTATTTCCTATTGCAGGAATTGACCCTGGCTTAAGTGAAGTGTATTACCAAGTGTTAAAGGTAACGGCACAATTGGCCTATGCCGATAATATGGTAGCTCAACGATATTGTGATAATGAAATTGATGATGAGCAAGCGATAGCGTTATTGATGAAATATAGCTTGTGTACACAGGCAAGAGCGAAGCAGCGTTTATCATTTTATCGACAAAACCGCTCTTATGTTATTACCTATAATTTCGGGCAAGATTTAGTGCATGAATATTTAGCTAAAAAGCTTAAAGAAATACCCTCAAGTACCCTATGGCAGGAATTCTCGCAATTACTTGCCAAGCCACAAACAGCCTCTATGATGCAGGACTTTTTGCAATAACGCTTAATAATGACTTGCAGGCATAAGTAAAAAACCAACCAATTCGGTTGGTTTTTGTTTTTTTGGCGCTCTAGAATTTACCCACAATATCAGAAGTTGTGATACTAACTCCCAAACAACTAAGCTCACGCGATTTTCAAACATAACATCAGCAAATCTAGCTAAGCTATAGAAGCCTAAATCAGCTCGATGACAAGTTTCATAGGTTCGTCTTTTTCTACCATCCCAATCATTGCTGCTATTTATGTGCCTATGGCATTAGCTTTTGATTTCTCCATATTAGCGACAGCCGCTATTGTTGGTACTGCTGCTGCATTAGGTGATGCGGGCTCTCCTGCTTCAGACTCAACACTTGGGCCAACATCAGGGCTAAACGCAGATGGTCAACATGATCATATTTGGGACAGTGTGGTGCCAACTTTCATTCACTTTAATATTCCTTTAGTGATTTTTGGCACGATTGCGGCCATGGTTTTATAAAGCAGACAAACTTGGTTAACCGATAGCCAAACACCTCCTGTCTCACTACTGCGACTCACGCAGTATGAGACTGTGTCGAAAATGACACAGTCAATTTGTTCGCTTAGAATACTACCTTTAAAATCACCTGCAAATCAATTGCTTACTGGTTTTGTTTTCTTGGCATAAGTCTTGTAATAACTAGTTATCACGTAAACGATAGATAGATTAATGATGGATATTCAAAGAGAAACGCGACAAAAACCTTGGTGGAAGAAATATTGGTTTGTGCTACCTGTGACAATTGTCGCCTTGGGTAGTTACTCTTTAAGAACTAATTTAGGCAACGCGTCTTACTTTATTGATAGATCTCAAGTTGTTACCGCAACAGTAGAGCAGGGCGACTTTCGCGTAAATGTCCGTGCGACGGGCGTGCTGAAACCGCTTAATATTCGATGGGTCTCATCACAAGTATCAGGCAGAGCTGAGCAAGTATTTGTCAAAGCGGGCGCGAAAGTAAATCAAGGTGATATGTTAGTGCAGTTATCTAATCCTGAATTGCACCGAAACCTAGAAAAAGCACGTTGGGAACTTGAAGCTAAAAAAGCGGAGAGTCATGTAGCTTGGGTTACGTTAGAGTCTCAATTTGTCGATTTAGAAAACTCAGTACTTTCTGCTGAATATAGTTACCAATCAGCCAAACTTAAACTCGATGCAGAAACCGCATTGTTAGCACAGGGTAATGCCACGGTTTCAGCCCTTGAATATCAACGAAGCCAATTGGCAGTAAAACAACAGCAACAGTTTTGGCAAGCACAACAGCAAAAAGCAGATAAGATGCAGGCGAATATGGCGGCAACAAAGGTTGCGCAACAAGCGCGTATTGGCTTAGTGGAAAATAATTATCAACGGGTAAAAGAACAAGTTGCTGCTCTGCAAGTGAAAGCCTCTACTTCTGGTGTGGTGCAGCAAGTTTCTCTTGAGTTAGGTGAGCGCGCGCAAGTGGGTGATAGTGTCGCGTTAATTGCCGATCAAAAAAGCTTATTTGCTGAGCTACAAGTACAAGAAGTGCGGGTAAGGGATATTGCTTTGGGGCAACTAGTGACCATAGACACCCGTACCAGTGAAATTACCGGAGAAGTCATTCGCATTGACCCAGCGGTAACTGCCGGTATGGTTTTGGTTGACGTTAAGTTAACTAGTGAACTGCCCGTTGAAGCGCGTCCAGAGTTAACTGTCGACGGTTTAATTGCTATCAGTAATATTGAAAACACGCTTTATGTAAAACGTCCGGTTTATGCGCCAAGGCATAGCCAAATAGGCTTGTTTAAGCTCAGTGAAAATCAACAATTTGCCAGTAAGGCCACAGTTGCATTAGGTCAGAGTTCGGTGAATAAAATTCAAGTACTTAATGGTTTAGTACTAGGCGATGAAATCATTATTTCAGACACCAGTAATTGGCAAGAACACCAAGAAATTAAGATAAATTAAGCGTAATAAAGCAATAAATCTATAAAGACGTGAACGCGCTAACAAAATTACAAAAAGCCTTTAAGGCTTAACAACAAATATCAGTAGCAACACACTGAATTAATATGGAAATAATTATGACTGCATTAATAACTTTAAAAAATATTAGTAAAACTTTTTTAACCGAAGAGATAGAAACCAGAGCTTTGAACAGCATTAATTTAGTGATTAATAAAGGTGAATACCTGTCTTTAAGTGGTCAATCAGGTTGCGGTAAGTCGACCTTATTGTCTTTATTAGGCTTACTCGATTCACCAAGTGTCGGTGGATATCAATTGGCTGATCAAGATGTTTCCGCATTAACGCGCGACCAACGCGCAAAAATACGCAGCGAGCAGATCGGCTTTGTTTTCCAGTCTTTTAATTTGATTTCAGATTTAACGGTGTTTGAAAATGTGATGTTGCCATTAACTTATCAAACCGGTAAAAGCAAAAAAGTGATTGAAGCAAAGGTGGAAGAGGTTTTAGCAAAAGTTGAAATGAGCCATAGAAAGAACCATTTTCCTTCACAGTTATCAGGTGGTCAGCAACAACGTGTTGCCGTGGCTAGAGCCTTAGTAAACGATCCTGCGATTATTCTAGCAGATGAGCCTACGGGCAACTTAGACTCAAAAAATGCCGAAGCCGTGTTGCAACTCTTTGATCAGCTTCATCAAGATGGCGCCACTATTTGTATGGTAACCCATGATCCAGCGTCAGCCAAAAGGGCAAGTCGTTGTTTAGAAATGTTTGATGGTCAGTTGGTCAAAGATAATATCAACGAAGATCATCAATCTCACGCTAAACCTGTTGAACTAGCTGCGGGCTAAAAAAGGAGAATAATGATGTCGATGTTATTAGATATTAAATATGCATTTCGCTTGTTATTTAAAGCGCCTAAATTTACCGCTATGACCTTAGGTGTGTTAATTGGTGGTTTATCAATTAGTTTATTCACTTTTTCATTTTTATATTCAGTGATTTATAAAACACTACCCATACCAGAAGGGGAAAGTGCAAAAGCTATCGCCGTGTACTTTGATGACAAATATCGTTATATCACGGGTTATGAGTACCAAAATATCAAAGGTAAATTACAGCACTTTGATGAGTTTGGTATTTACGACAATCTCGATGTAAGACTGAGTGTCGGTCAGTCAGGCAAAAATTACTATAGCAGTAATGTGCGCCAAGGCTTCTTTGAATTTAGTCGCACCGCGCCTATTATTGGCCGAACCATCCAAGCACAAGATACACGTGATGGTGCTAGTCCTGTTGCCGTGATCAGCTATCAAGTATGGCAAGAAGAACTGCACGGTAATGAAAATGTTTTAGATAAAACGCTGAAACTTAATGGTGAAATTACCCAAATTATTGGTGTTATGCCACAAGGATACTTTTTCCCAAACGCTTCAAAAATCTGGCTGCCACTTAAAGATAAACTACTGGCAACAACACCTGAGGTGAGTGGCTCATATTACGCCTATGCCCGTTTAAAAGAGAGCGCTAGTGTTGAGCAAGCCAGCCTAGAATTAGGTCAAGCAATTAACCAAATATATCAACAGCATGTTAAATTGTACGACTTACCTGAATTAGTAAAAACAGCAAAGGTGCTAACTTTTCAAATGGCGCAAACGGGTGGCGAGGGGCACGTGGCTTTTACTTTTCTAAACGTAGTTTCATGGCTTATTTTATTACTGGCGTGTATTAACGTCGGGAATTTATTGCTGGCGCGAACGATAGAGCGCCAAAAAGAAACCGCCATCCGTGCTGCCTTAGGCGCAACCACATCACGTTTGGTTAGTCAGCTAATGTGGGAAGGTATTATTATTTCAGTTATTGGCGGGGTTTTATCATTATTGTTGGTTGGTGCTGCGCTAGATTACACTGAAATATTACTGCATTCTTGGTTACCTGATGGCGGTGCTTTTTGGTGGCATTGGGGCATGGATTTACCGACCTTTTTAATGGGATTAGCCTTTATTATTGTTACCATATTATTATCGGCTTTTTTGCCTGCATGGCGCTCAGCGAGACAAGATATTAATATGACTTTGCGCGATGGAACTCGAGGTGCGCAAGGCAAAAAAGCTGGTCGGGTTTCTCGGTTGCTGGTAACAACGCAAGTGTTTTTAGTCGCGGTATTAATGCTTATTGGCTCAGTTTCTGGCTATATTTCTTATAAGTTTGTCAATTTGAAAATGGGTGATAACTATACTGATGTCATGACCGCTAGAATGTCTATTCCTGAGACTAAATACCCAGAGCCCGCGCAACAGCTAGCCCTGTTTCAATCATTAAAACAAAATATTGAACAGCACCCTCAAGTGGTTGGTGTCGTGGGAAATAACTGGCTATCGCAATCAGTGGTAACCCTTGAAGGTCACGATTATGCATCAGAAGAAAGCAAGCCAACCATTGATACTATTTCGGTCATTGGTGATACCGCAACCGTTGGCGTAAACCTCGTGGCGGGGCGCAATTTAGATCATCGTGATAAACTCGGACAACGTAAAACGGTACTTATCAGTCAATCTATGGCAAAGCGTTATTGGCCTGGTGAATCTCCTTTAGAGAAGAGTTTTCAGATTAACATTGCTGATAATAATGATAAAGTATTCGTGGTTGGTGTGGTAACCGATCGTATGAACCCAACAACGCTTTTTAGCCGCTTAGATAGTGCCGATGAAATTTACGTTTCAGGTTTGCAGTTTATCAATCCTTATCAAATCGTTTACTACCGCATTATGCCAAATACACAAAATGCTGAAGAGATCTTTTATCAAGCAATGTTTGACACTGATCGCTCTATTGAAATGACCTACTCGGTGCAATTAGCCACGAAGAACCGGAATATGATGCGTGATTCAATGCGTTTGATGTCCAATGTTACCTTTGGTACTGGCTTCTTTGCGCTGTTACTCGCTATGGTAGGTATTTATGGTTTAACTGCAAATTCAGTTGCACAGCGAACCCATGAAATAGGTATAAGACGCGCGGTCGGTGCTAGCGATAAAAACATTACTCAGATGTTTTTGAAGCAAGGTGCACGACAGTTGATTATTGGTTTAGGTTTAGCCGTTGTGATTTACGCGCTACTGGCTTTTGGCTTCCATAAATTTACCGAAGAAATGTTCCCAACATTTTTCTATTTTGGTATCGCAGTTTCTGTGGTTGCGGGATTATCGGCAGTGGTAATGCTGGCGATGTATGCGCCTACTAAACGTGCGGTAAAAATGGAGCCAAGCATGGCATTACGTTACGAATAGGCGGTAAACTATTGAAACCCTCAAAGCAGTAATAATCAACATTACTGCTTTGTTATTACCATCTTATAAGCTAGCGCTTGTTCCTTGAATCAATATTCCTTAAAGTAGAACAACTAAGCGTAGCAATAACGACTTGTGAATAAAGAGCCTTGTGAATAAAAAAATTCTTATCGCCGATGACGATATCAATATCATTGCCAGTTTAAAATATGTATTAGCCGATGAAGGGTTTGATATTGTTGCAGTGACTACACCACACGCAGCCATAGAAAACTTAAAAACAACGCAGGTCGATTTAATTTTACTGGATATGAACTTCCAACAAGACACCACATCAGGCGCTGAAGGTTTGAAGTTGGTGGCTGATATTTCTGCGCTTGAATTAAATATTCCTATTATTGTGATGACTGGTTGGGCAACCATAGACATTGCAGTTGAGGCAATGCAAGCCGGCGCGAAAGACTTCATACAAAAGCCTTGGAAAAATGAGCGCATGCTCAGCGCCATTGCCAATCAATTAGCATTGGCGACAACGGTCAAGCAAGCACAGCGGTTAAGTCAGCAAAATCAATTGTTAACTTCGCAGGCGCATCCAGGCTCTCGCGACGGAATCATCGCAAAATCTCCAGCAATGCAGCAATTATTATCTACCCTTGATGATCTGGCGCTAAGCGATATGAGTATTTTGTTGACCGGTGATAATGGTACTGGCAAGAGTATGTTGGCAGCTTATGTTCATCATGTTTCAGCACGCAGTAAACATTCATTTGTACCCGTTAATATGGGCGCGATTCCTGAGTCCTTATTTGAAAGTGAAATGTTTGGCCATGTGAAGGGCGCGTTTACTGACGCCAAAGAAAACCGTATTGGTCGTTTTGAAATGGCTGAGCAGGGAACCTTGTTTTTAGACGAACTTGCCAATATTCCTATTGCTCAGCAAGCAAAATTATTACGGGTGTTAGAAGAGCAAAAATTTGAAGCGGTTGGTAGCAGTAAATCTTTGCATGCCGATGTGCGTATTATTTCGGCGACCAATAGTGATTTATTAGCTGACATTGCCAATAGCGACTTTAGACAAGATCTGTATTATCGCTTAAACACCGTAGAGCTTAGAGTCCCGTCTTTACATGAAAGAGTCGAAGATATTGCCACATTGGCGAACCATTTCTTACATACCTTTAGCGTTAAATATCATAGAGCTTGTCCGGTATTATCCGAGCAAGCCATTCAAGCACTTCAACTGTATCCGTGGCCGGGAAATATTCGTGAGCTTAGTCACTTAATGGAGCGAGCATTATTTACCTGTAAAAAAGATACGATTGATAGTGATGACTTGATGCTACCTGGCAGTGAAAGCTTTGCTGAGCCACAAACTGACGCGTTGGACTCACCTGATCTAACACTGGATGAAATTGAGAAGCGGGCACTAGTAAAACGCCTTAAACTTCATCATGGTAATGCAACAGAAACGGCTAGGTCATTAGGACTCAGTCGAAGCGGCTACTACAGACGTTTGAGTAAATATGAACTGGATTAATCGGCTGAAGTTTTTTTTCTCAACAAAAACTAGCCATTCGCAAGGCGGGAACCAACAAACATTAATTTTGCTGTTAATTATTCCCTGCTTGTTTATCACCATTACTTCATTATTCTTAGCGGAAATTTCTCCTTACCTGATTGCTTTTATTGTCATTGTTTTATTGATGTTGGCCAGTTTTGTTATAGTCGCCAGTAAACAGAGTGCGCAATACCAAATTAGAACGTTATCAAGCCTAATTGAATCCATGATTGATGGGGATTACACGTTAAGGGGGCGCTTACAAACTAACTTGGCTTTTCAGGAGTTACTTAACTCAATAAATGAGTTAGCAGAGACCTTGTCTAAGCACAAAGTTGAAGCCAAAGAGTCTCGCTTATTGCTCGAGCGGATTATGGAGCAAATGGATGCCATGGTGATCGCGACTAACGAGCAAGGCTATGTGGTGATGGCTAATGCTTCGGCGAGTAAACTTATCTTAAATGAGGCAGAACATCTAAACAGTATTGAGCTAGCGTCTCTGCCAATTGGTGAGCAAATTGTTCAGGCAAATACTGGCATTATTAACTTTAGCCAAGTGCAATCTAAGCAAATATCGGGCGAGCATTTTTTATCTAAAGAGTCTTTTCTAAGTGACGGCAAGCAACATCAACTTTATATGCTAACCAATGCTGAGCGATTATTGATGGAGCAAGAGCGCAAAGCTTGGCAAAGTTTGCTTAGAGTCTTAAGTCATGAAATGAATAACTCACTAACGCCTGTGATTGCCATTAGTCAATCAATGCAAAAAAAGCTGCAAAACCCAACGCGTGAACTTGATAAAAACTCATTACTCGACGGGGTAAATATTATTAGTGAAAGGGCAGACTCGTTAAGTCAATTTATCGCCAGCTATAGTCAACTTTCACACTTACCTAAACCCAATGTCAGTGCCTTTTCTTTATCACATATGGTTGAAAACCTCGCCAGTCTTTATCCTATGTGCAACATAACCTGTGCTGTGCCTGAGGGTGAATTAATTAATGCCGATAAAAACCAGTGTGAGCAAGTACTGATCAACTTATTGAAAAACGCTGTTGAAGCCATGAGTCAACAACAAGAGAAACTGATTGAAGTGACGTGTGAAATTGAAGACAAATGGCAGCATATTACTATTCGAGATTTTGGCTCGGGTATTAGTAATTTAGATAATGTATTTGTACCTTTTTATACCACTAAGGCGCAAGGTAGTGGTATTGGTTTAGCGCTGTGTCGGCAAATTATGTTTAACCACAATGGTACGATAAAGCTACTGAATCATAAGGAGATGGCGACAAGTGATGATCCCAAAAGTATTCAGAAGCAAGGTGGCGTTGATGTAATACTGTCATTACCAGTATAAAAAAGTGTCAAAGCAAAATAAAGCGAAAAAAAGCGCAAAAAAAACGATTGAATCTTAATGTTTTCCCAAGCTAGGCTTTTAGCTTCTTCAGTGTTAGGGTTAAATAAAATACCTTCTAAAACAGGGATAACATGGACATTCTTTTTAATAAAGCAACTGACGTCACCCAAGGCGTTTTAAATGTTATTGCGCATATGCCAACGGCGAGCTTACCGGTATTACTTAACCAAGATTTTAGCGAAAAACTCATCGATTCAGATTACATGCGTATCGCCGTGCTGCTAGCTCAAAAAGGTTATAACGAAGGCGGTTGTCCCATTGGCGCAGTGATAGTTGACAATGATTCTGGCAAAATTGTTGGCAAAGGTCACAATACTTTGGTGCAAGAAAATCATCCTTATAATCATGGCGAAACTTCTGCTATTCGTGATGCAGGGCGTATCGATTTTAGCAAAACTACCATTTTTACCAGTCTTAGTCCGTGTGATGTCTGTGCAACGTTAATTTATATGCGGGGCTTCTCTCGTGTGGTCGTTGGCGATGTCACTAATGCTTCTGGAAATGAAGCGCTACTCATTGAAAAAGGCATTCAACTTGATATTCTTGAAGATGAGCAGGGGGTTGCGCTGTATGCTAAATATCGCCATGAGAAGCCTGAACTCGACATGGAAGACTGGCAAGGAAAAAGCGCTTTAAATAGCTCTAAGTAAACAAATTTCAAGCAAATACTGATATCATTACCTTGAATACATTAATCTAAAAGTTGTCCCCGCTATGAATGCTGACTCATTAATAATCCTCGATTTTGAAACCACCGGCCTTTCTCCTGATAATGGCGATAGAGCGATAGAAATCGGCGCAGTGAAACTTGAAAATGGTGTGGTAACTGAGCAGTTTCAAGAGTTAATGAATCCAGGTCGTCGTGTCAGTTATTTTATTGAAGATTACACTGGCATTACTAATAGGATGTTAAGTACTGCCGCGCCTTGTAGTGAAGTGATGGAGCGATTTGCACATTTTATTGAAGGTTATAATCTTGTTGCGCATAACGCCTCGTTTGATAAGCGCTTTTTAGACAGTGAGCTTGAGCGGATATCTCATGGCTATGATGGCGAATTTACTTGCTCGTTATTGGTTTCTCGTCGATTAAATCAAGCAGCACCTAATCATAAATTAGGGACTTTAGTCAATTATAAAGGTATCAGCGCGAATGGTAATTTCCATAGGGCGTTATATGACTCGCAAATGACAGCCAAGTTATGGCTGAGTATGCTCGATGATATTAAACAGCGAGCAGGCATTAATGAGGTCCCTTTTGCTTTAGTACAGAAATTAGCAAAAACGTCTAAAGCCAATGTCGGTAAGTTGTTAGCGAATTACCGCGAAAAAGTCGCTAGTTAAGCTCACTTAGGGCTAGTTAACCTCAGCTCGCTCTGGGCTAGTTAAGCTTAGCGCTTATTCGCTATGCTTTTTCGAATTTGATTGGTACATTGCGCTAAAACAATAGCACCTGCGGTAGAGACATTAAGGGAGTTACCCATACCAATCATTGGAATATGTATTTGTTGGTGACTCATTTTAAGTGCAATCTCACTAACCCCTTTACGCTCATTGCCTAAGACTAAAGCGCATGGTGAAGAGTAAGTTACCTCACTGTAGTCTACAGACTCGTTACATAATTCAACACTGTAAACGCCGTAATCCTTATCTAGTAAGCCTTGAATGCTAGTAGCGGTGCAATCACTGTATTCAATAGAAACCCATTTCGCTTCATTTCTTGAGGCTTTTTTTAGTTTCTTATCAGAAATAGTTAACTCACCACAGATAATGATTTTTTCGATTGCAAATGCATCAGCCAAGCGAATAAAGGCCCCAATGTTGTAGCTATTCGTGACATGGTCTAGCACTAACACGACTGGCGTTTTAGCTTTGGTTAAATATTCATGGCGTGTTGGTTTGGTGGCTCTAAGTGCTTCTTTGCTTAGTTGTAATGTTGACGGCATTTTTTCTCTTTTTACTGTTATAGCGTGCAAAACTGAATGATTAATCTCTTCAGTTTTGTCACCACTACGTTAGTTTTCCTATTACATAATGAATGACTTTTAATAGCGTACTATAACATTATTAGGGTGTTGTGGTTTGACTGGTGAAGTACTCTTTCAAGAAATTTAATAATAATCTGAGTTTTTTAGAGTTAGCGGTACCCGGTGGGAATACCCCGTAAACATTGATGTCGCTAAGCTCATATTCATCAAGCACGACTTCTAGCGTGCCTGCTTTGATTTTAGGCCAGGCATCATAAGTAGGAATACGTCCTAAACCATGACCTGCTTCAACAAAAGCGGTACGGGCGGCGGCATTATTGGTACTGATGCTGCCAGCGGTGTTAACGCTAAAAGATCGACTACCCTTGTTGAGTGTCATCACCCCAGAGGTTAACTTATAAATAACCCACTGATGGTTACTCAAATCTGCAGGCTTTTTCGGACGACCATTTCGCTGTAGGTATTCGGGTGCAGCGCAAAGGCAAGTTTTTAATGTCGCTAATTTACTGGCTTGTAGTCCCGAATCAGGCAGTGGTGCACCACGAATGGCTAAATCTATGCCCTCTTTCATGATATTAACGACTTCGTCGGTCAACATAACATCCAGTGAAATCTTCGGGTAAATCTTTTTAAATTCATTCAAGGCTGGAACCACAGTTTGCAAACCGACATTCACTGGGCAGGTGATTTTCAGTAAGCCGATAGGCTCGTGTTTAAAGTTTTCGATCTGTTGATTAGCGGCACTTGCTTGTTCAGCAATAACGCGACATCGCTCATAGTAAGCTTGCCCCGCTTCGGTTAGCTTTATTGAACGTGTTGAACGATTCAATAGTTTTACTTCCAATTGACCTTCAAGCTTTTTTAAATGATAGCTCACCACGGCTCTTGATAAACTTAAGTGTTTTGCCGCGGCACTTAAACTACCTTGCTCAATAACTTGCGCAAATACCACCATACTTTTGAGCTGCTCAAATGAAATATCCATCAAGAATCCATATTAATGACTGACTTAATTATTAGTATTGTATCAATCATTAATACAATGTTGTCAGTTTTATCTGCATTGTTCATTTGGAAGTGTCGCACTATACTGACTGCATTGAAAAGAGTTACACCAACAGTTATCGGTATAAACGCCTATCAAATTAGAAGATAGCAAATTAAACAGTTAGCCAATTAAACGGTTAGTAAAACAAACAGAGACAGGAATATTACACATGACTAAGAAAATATTAATGGTATTAACTTCACATGATGAACTTGGTAACACAGGTCAAAAAACAGGTTTTTGGGTGGAGGAATTTGCTGCACCTTATTACGCTTTTATCGATGCAGGTGTTGAAGTTACCTTAGCTACTCCTAAAGGTGGTCAAGCCCCTATTGATCCAACAAGTACTTTAGCTGACTTTCAAACGCTTGCGACTAAACGTTATGACGGTGATGAGCAAGCGCAACAAAAAATAGCGACAACCTTGCCATTATCTTCAGTCAATGCCAGTGACTTTGATGGGGTATTTTATCCAGGCGGCCACGGCCCATTGTGGGATCTTACCGATAATGCAGAATCAATTAGCTTAATTGAAAACTTCCTAAATACAGGAAAAGCAGTCGCAGCCGTTTGTCACGCCAGTGCAGCACTACTTAATGTTAAACAAACATCGGGTGAATATGTGTTGAGTAATAAAGCGGTTACGGGTTTTGCCAATAGTGAAGAAGACGCGGTGCAGTTAACAGATGTTGTACCTTTCTTACTTGAAGATGAGCTAATTAAGCGTGGTGGTGATTATCAAAAAGCTGAAGATTGGCATGCCTTTGCGGTACAAGATGGTTTAATTATAACCGGTCAAAACCCAGCAAGCTCTGCTTTAGCCGCTGAAAAACTGTTAATACAAATTGCCGCTTAATGCAGTTGTAAGTTACTAAAGCAATAAGTCAGATTATTTAAAGCGATTAACTAATCTCTAAATTTGTCTCTTAACTCACCTTTTAACTGAAGTTGAGATTAGGTAAAAATTTTTACTAGCGTTGATGCTAGCGCTAATGCCCTTACAAGAAAGGAAAAGGTTAACCATGTTAAATTTTAATTTTCAAAACCCAACTCATATTCACTTTGGTGAAGGTCAAATTTCAGCGCTTTCAAGTGAGGTACCAATAGACGCTAGAGTGCTAGTGGTTTATGGCGGCGGTTCAATAAAAGCTAATGGTGTATATCAGCAAGTTGTTGATGCACTCAGCGAACATACTTGGTTTGAATTTTCAGGCATAGAGCCGAACCCAAGTTACGATACCTTGATGAAAGCGCAGGCGATTATTCAATCAGAAAACATCGATTACATACTTGCGGTAGGTGGCGGCTCTGTTGTTGATGGTGCTAAGTTTATTGCCGCAGCAGCTTTATTTGAAGGTGATGAACCTTGGGATATCTTAGCCAAGCAAGCCGAGTTTAACCATGCACTACCTATTGGTGCGGTATTAACACTTCCAGCGACCGGCTCCGAAAGTAACGGTAACTCGGTAGTGACGCGAGATGGTAACAAACTGCCTTTCTCAAGTCCTTTAGTACGCCCTTTGTTTGCGGTACTCGATCCAACAGTGACCTTGTCTTTGTCGGATCGCCAAATCAGTAATGGTGTGGTTGATGCTTTTGTTCACACCATTGAGCAGTATTTGACTTACAGCGTAAACGGTAAGGTGCAAGACCGATTCAGTGAAGGTTTATTGCAAACCTTAATTGAAGAAGGTCCAAAAGCGTTAACTCCTGATACTAAGGAAGACTTAGCGGTTAGAGCCAATATTATGTGGTCGGCGACTATGGCGTTAAATGGGCTTATCGGTGCGGGTGTACCACAAGATTGGTCAACTCATATGATAGGTCATGAATTAACAGGTGCTTTTGGTATTGATCACGCTCGAACTTTATCGATTGTATTGCCTAGCGTAATGAAAGTACGCCGTGAACAAAAACGTGAGAAATTATTGCAATATGCTGCACGTGTTTGGCAAGTAACAGAAGGCGATGAAGAAGCGCGTATTGATGAAGCTATTCGTTTAACAGAGCAATTCTTCAAGGATATGCAGGTACCAACGCGTTTATCTGATGTTGAGCTTGGCAATAAAGATATCGACACCCTTGTATCAAGGTTAGAGCAACACGGCATGGTTGCACTAGGTGAGCAAGGTGATATCACCCTTGAAGTGAGTCGAAAAATTTTAGAGCAAGCATTATAGCTTACGCAAATTAATTAGCGCGGTATTGCATTAATAGCAGCACCGCCCACTCTATTTTTATTAGGAATAACATGACTCAATTATCAAATATCAATCGCCAAATGGTACTAGCCTCAAGACCTTTTGGCGCGCCATCGCCAGACAACTTTAACCTTGTCACTACAGAAAAACCGACACCCAAAACAGGAGAGGTTTTAGTACGTACGGTTTTCCTTTCGCTTGACCCTTACATGCGTGGTCGTATGAATGATGCCGAATCTTATGCCGATCCTGTTGGCTTAAATGAAGTGATGGTTGGTGGTAGTGTGTGTCGGGTAGAAGTATCAAACCATGATGATTATAAGCCGGGTGACTGGGTTGTCGCCTTTGGTGGTTGGCAAGATTATAGCGTTATCAATGGTGCTGAGCTGTTAAAACTTGATAGTAATATGCCTAACCCATCTTATGCATTAGGTGTATTGGGTATGCCAGGACTTACTGCCTATATGGGCTTACTTGATATTGGCCAACCTAAAGCGGGTGAAACCGTGGTTGTGGCTGCGGCAACAGGCGCGGTTGGTAGCTTGGTAGGACAAATAGCGAAACTTAAAGGTTGTAAAGTTATCGGCATCGCTGGTGGAGAAACTAAGTGCAACTATGCGGTTGAAACGCTAGGTTTTGACGCGTGTTTAGATCATCACGACGATGATTTAGCCAAGCAATTAGCGGATAGTTGCGCAGATGGCATTGATGTTTATTTTGAAAATGTTGGTGGTAAAGTCTTTGATGCAGTAATGCCACTTTTAAATAGCTGTGCAAGAATTCCACTGTGTGGTCTTATTTCTCAATACAATGCTACTGAATTACCAGCAGGACCTGATAGATTATCTTTACTGATGGGTACTTTATTGGTTAAGCGCATAAAAATGCAGGGCTTTATTGTGTTTGATGATTATGGACATCGTTATAGTGAGTTCAGTCAGCAAATGGCAGCTTGGCTGATGGCGGGTCAAATTAAATATAAAGAACATCGTGTTGAAGGTCTAGAAAATAGCGTCGATGCTTTTATCGGGTTATTAAAAGGTGAGAACTTCGGTAAGTTGGTGGTGCGTGTAGGGCCAGACAGTTTAAGCTAAGTTAACTTAGCTTAAACTGAAAACTTATTGTTATGCTTTAATAGCTTGCTATAGCGGTGACTTTACAGGTCATCGCTATTTTTATCACCCTGTTAATCGCGCACAGTCATTCATGTCAGTCATCAACATTTTTCAATCAATTAGCGTTAATTCTCTCGAATAAACCTTGCTGCATAGCTAAATATAGTGATAATCGTGGCAAGTTATTATTTACCGAGTATATAAAGTGCAGTTATTAGAAGTAGACTGTTTAGGCAAAACCTTACGCTTAGAAGGTTCAATGGCGGGCTGGCAGCAATTATTTTGGGACGGGCAGTGCGTTTCACAAATTGATGCTAACGCCGATGGTGATAAATTTTGCCATCAATTTTCTTTGCAAACCGGAGCTTCTCCAGAAGGTGAGTTGGTTGAATTGCAAGTTGAATTAGATGGCTCTCTAGTTTGGCAACCTTTTGATTTAAAATATCAATTACGCGTTAATGGTGAATTACTCTCTGAAAATACCCTTGATGAAAAGGCGATAGAGCAACGCAGCATAGCGCCGCATCAAAGACAAAAAATGAAGTTTAGTTTTATTGGTATGGCTGGGCTTGGTTTAAAGCTGTTAAAAAGTGCCAAGGTGGTGAAAGTATTATTTGCTGCTGGCAGTTTAGCGGCATATAGCTGGTTATTTTCCATTGAATTTGCCATTGCCTTAGTGCTTTGTTTGGTCTTTCATGAATATGGTCATATCAAAGCAATGAAGTATTTTGGCCTGAAAACTAAAGGCATCTATTTAATCCCTTTTGTTGGTGGTTTAGCGCTAAGTGACGATAAAATTAATACCCGCTGGCAAGACGTGGTGATTTCTATTATGGGGCCGTTTTTTGGCTTGATATTATCAATAGCCTGTCTTGTTGGTTATTGGTTAACCGATTTAGAGATCCTCGCCGGACTCGCCGTTTTTAACGCACTGCTTAACTTATTCAACTTACTACCTGTGTTGCCACTCGATGGTGGGCATGTACTAAAAAGTATCGCTTTTTCGGTTAACTCAAAAATCGGTTTACTTGTCTGTGTGTTAGGTGCGGCTTTAGGCGTTTATATTAGCTATTCTTTTGGCTTAGCATTACTCGGCTTTTTATTGGCCATTGGCAGTATCGAGATATTCTTTGAATATAAACAGCGTCATCAAAGTGAGTTGTTACCGCTTAATCGTTATGCGCAAATAGTTTCAGCTATTTGGTATGTGCTAACCGTGGGTGGGTTAAGTGCCATCATTTGGTTTGTTGGTCAAACTGATAATGGAGCTTTGTCATTACCACTGAAAATATTAGCGAGTTAACGATTACGGTTATCAAAAAGTACTAGTGTGACTTACTTTTTACTTTTTACCTTTTAGTCACCTCAGGCGAATAGAGGCATTTTCCTTAGGTATCATCAGTGTTAGTGGACCGTATTAGTTTATATGATAATGAAGTGACTATCTTTAGACTAGATTACTGAAAGTATTAACTTTTGTTGAGTTGTGGTACGATTGAAAACAACGGTGTAGATTAGGGGAATTAAAGTTTTTTACTACAACGTTTTTTATATATAACAGTGTCAACGTTATTCGTTGATGAGAAGTTTAATCTCTGTCTCTTATACACATCTGACGCTGCCGACGATCTACTCTGTGT
>CAJXPG010000094.1 GCA_913057925.1 uncultured Colwellia sp.
AGATCGTCGGCAGCGTCAGATGTGTATAAGAGACAGGGATTTAGATGGTGAACTGGATTTAAGCGATGATCTTTCCCTTGATGACGAGCTAGGGCTAGATGATGATTTATCAATTGATCTTATTGATAATAATGATGACAGCTTGCTTGATGATGATGCAATTCATTTAGATGATGATAGCTTAGATGATTTAGAAGATATATTACTCGATGATGATAGTGAAGGTGATGTACTTGATAATAATGAATTAGACCAAGGTGATTTAGATTCATTGCTATCAGGCTTAGATGACGACTCTAGCTCAGAAGATGCCACCGAAGAGCTTGAAGGAGGAGAGCTTAATCAAGATGATTTAGATAGCCTTCTAGGAGACCTAGGTGATCTTGATGATCTAGGAAGTGATGAGCTTGACGTTAAAGAAGAGCCAATAGATGAAGCCCCAGCTGCAGATGCTGATGTCACCGACCCTGATGATATTGATGCACTACTTGACGCAGAAGCTCCTGCTGAAAATGCTGATGTCACCGATCCTGATGATATTGATGCGCTACTTGATGCAGAAGCACCTTCGGAAAATGCTGATGTCACCGAGCCTGATGATATTGACGCGTTACTTGCCGAAGCTGCTGCTCCAGAATCCGCTGCTCCTGAAAAAGCAGCACCAGCGACAGCTGAAGACTTAGACGCCGATGTCACTGACCCTGATGATATTGATGCATTACTTGACGCCGCTGCTGCTCCAGAAGCTGCTAGTCCAGATAAAGCAGCGCCGGCACCAGTTGATGATTTAGATGCTGATGTCACCGACCCTGATGATATTGATGCATTACTTGCGGCAGCTGCAGCCCCTGAAGCTGTTAGTCCAGAAAAAGCAGCACCGGCACCAACAGAAGGCTTAGATGTTGATGTCACCGACCCTGATGATATTGATGCATTACTTGATGCAGAAGCTGCTGCTCCTGAAAAAGCAGCACCGGCACCCGTTGATGATTTAGATGCTGATGTCACCGACCCGGATGATATCGATGCATTACTTGACGCCGCCGCTGCTCCAGAAGCTGCGTCAGCCGAAGACTTAGATGCTGATGTCACCGATCCTGATGATATTGATGCACTATTAGCAGCAGAAGGCGCATCGCCAGAAGCGACAGAGATTAACGAACAGTCGAAACAACAGCCTAAAGAAGAAGCTACTGATGTAGCTGAATCAGATGATTTACCGGCAGCAGAAACTCAAGACACTAGTAAAAATGTTGAAGATTTACTAACTGAGCAAGAGCAGAAAATTCAAGCTGAGATTGCCGAAAATGAGGCTAAAATTGCTGAATTTACTGCTGAATATGTAACGCCATTCCTCACAGCTGATTTTAGCGACATTATTGCCAAAGAAAGTATCGTTGAAGGGGCTTCTGTTCAAGAGAGTACAGCCAAAGAAAGCGATGATAGCGATGATGAAGCTAGCGTTATTGATGAAGAATTGGATATTGATGCACTTATCGCCGATACAGTTTCTGAATCGAACACTGAATCAGATGAAGCAATTGATGCTAGTGAAGTTGCAGAAGATGACATTGGTGACAGCTTAACTGAGTTAGCTGATGCAGCTTTAAAAGACTTACCAACTGACGAGCAAGCTGACATTGATAGTGAGGAGCAACTGTCTGTAAATGATGCTGTTGAGTTAGCTCCAGATTTCTCAGATGAAGATATTCTAGCAGAGTTGTTATCAGAAACTGATGATGAAGAGAAGCCAGAGTCAGAAATCGAGGTTATCGAAGAGCTTGATAATGTTGATTTTGATGAGCTACTAGCAAATATCGAAGAAGAGTCATCTGTCGCTTCAGAAGATGAAGTTAATGAAATTTTACTTGACGACATTGGCGATGAACTTGTTGAAAAGCCAAAAGAGATAGCAGTTGAAGAGCAAAGTGCTGCAGGCGAAGAAGCGAGCGACTTTGTTTCTGTCGATGATTTACTTTCTGATACATTAGATGAAGTCGATGATAGCGAGCCTTATGAAAAGACCAATATTGATGTTGGTTTAGGGCAGTTTGCCGAAAATGACAATGAAGTTGATGTCGATGAGAATGGTTCAATGTCTAGCAAACTAGACTTAGCAAAAATGTATATTGAAATGAGTGATGAAGAGCAAGCTCAAGTTATTTTACAAGAAGTGATTGCTAAAGGTGATGAAGAGCAAAAGGCACAAGCCCAAGCTATTCTAGATACATTTTAAGGGTGAATTAAGCAAACGAGCAATAGCCTAACAGCATAAAATAAAGGATAATGCGCAGCGAAAATAATCTCATCAATAGAAAAGGTTGGTTTGCATGCGGTATGCGTTGGGCGTTGAGTATGATGGTAAAAATTATTGTGGTTGGCAACGACAAAATAACGCTGTCACCGTACAAGAAAAAGTTGAAAAAGCACTATCTAAAATTGCCAATGAACCGATAGAAGTTGTTTGTGCAGGACGTACAGATACGGGTGTTAATGCAACCAATCAAGTTATCCACTTTGATACTAATCAACAGCGAAAAGATGTTTCTTGGACGCTAGGTGTAAATACCCACTTACCTTCAGATATCGCCATATCATGGGTTAAACAAGTCGATGAAGAATTTCACGCTCGTTTCAGCGCAACGGCAAGAAACTATCGTTATATCATTTACAATAAACGATTACGTTCAGCGATTTTAAGCCATGGCATTAGTCATTGTCATTTCCCATTAGACGAAACACTTATGCAACAAGGGGCTAACCACCTCATCGGTAAGCATGATTTTACCTCTTATCGCACCGTGCATTGTCAATCACATTCCGCGGTTCGTACCATCAAGCATTGTCAGGTAACCCGTCATGGTGATTACCTTGTTGTTGACATTAAGGCCAATGCTTTTTTGCATCATATGGTAAGGAACATTGTTGGTAGCTTAATGCGAGTAGGGCAGTCACAAGAAACGCCAGAGTGGATTAGGGAAGTGCTACTGGCTAAAAACCGTTGTGTTGCCGGTGTTACAGCACCACCAGAAGGTTTATATTTTGTTGATGTTGATTATCCAGAATGTTTTGACTTGCCAAAACGCCGTCTTGGGCCATTATTTTTGTAGATAAAACCGCTAAATATATCCATTTATTTACTGAGCAGACCAGTTTTTTCTATATTGTATGGGTTATACTATGGTCTAATATGCCGTTTATAATAAGCATTTATTAAAAATTGAATTTGATGGCGTATATCCATCAAATAATCGACAGATATTTCGTTGCAACAGGCAAAAATAAAATTATGAGCTGGATAGAAAAAATTCTCCCGAAAGCAAAAACGACTCAAAAGAGTAATATTCCTGAAGGTGTGTGGAGTAAATGTACTTCATGTAACGCCGTGCTATATAAAGCAGAATTAGAGCGACAAATCTCTGTTTGTCCTAAATGTGATCATCATATGCGCATTAGCGCACGTAAGCGTATTGATAGCTTCTTAGATCAAAACAACCGTTTAGAACTTGGCGAAGAATTTGAAGCGCAAGATATTTTGAAGTTTAAAGACTCAAAACGATACAAAGATCGTATTAGCGCAGCTCAAAAGAATACCGGTGAAAAAGATGCCTTAGTTGTAATGAAAGGTGAGTTAAATGGTATGCCAATTGTTGCCGCTGCATTTGAATTTTCTTTTTTAGGTGGTTCAATGGCTTCTGTTGTTGGCGCCCGTTTTGTTAAAGGTGTTGAATACTGTTTAGAGCATAACATACCGTTTGTTTGTTTCTCAGCCAGTGGTGGTGCTCGTATGCAAGAAGCACTTTTTTCTTTGATGCAAATGGCGAAAACCAGTGCAGCATTAGCTAAAATGAGTGAAAAAGGTCTGCCTTATGTATCAGTATTAACTGATCCTACCATGGGTGGTGTATCTGCTAGTTTAGCAATGTTAGGCGATATTAATGTTGCAGAGCCTAAAGCGCTAATTGGTTTTGCCGGCCCTCGTGTTATCGAGCAAACGGTAAGAGAAAAACTACCTGAAGGTTTCCAACGCAGTGAGTTTTTATTAGAGAAAGGCGCAATTGATATGATTATCGATCGTCGTGAAATGAGAACTACACTCTCTCGTATGCTTGGCAAATTTATGGGGCAAGTAAGCGTAGTTTCGTAACTACACTTTATGTTAAAGTAACGACATAGCCCAATTAACTACTATCATTTGTTGATTATATAAATGTCAAAAGCAAATTCAAGCCACTATCAAGATTTTAAAAATCTCGATCAGTGGCTTTCTTATTTAGAAAACCTTCACAGTACAGAAATAGATCTTGGTTTAACTCGTATAAGCCAAGTCGCTGAACGTTTAGCAATTGATTTAAGTTTTGCCAAGGTTATTACCGTTGCCGGTACTAACGGAAAAGGTACAACGTGTGCGTTTATCGAAAATGCTTTATTGAACAGCGTAAAAGAAAATATCACACCCAGTGTCGCGGTATATTCCTCTCCCCATATTGAACGTTTTAACGAACGTTTACGAATAAATAAACAAGATATAGCAGACAAGCCACTTATCGATGCATTTGAGCGCATAGAGCAAGTACGTGCAGAAATATCGCTTAGCTACTATGAATACACAACGCTAGCTTCATTGTTAGTGTTAATGAAACTTAAGCCTGATTTTATCATTTTAGAAGTCGGGCTAGGTGGGCGTTTAGATGCGACTAACATTATTGATGCAGATGTTGCAGTAATCACCACAATCGATCTTGATCATCAGGCATTTTTAGGAAACGACAGAGAGGCGATAGGTTTTGAAAAAGCGGGGATAATGCGAGAGCAACAAATTAAAATTGTTGGCGATCTACAGCCGCCCCAGTCTATCTTAAACCATGCTGCAAGTTTAAAGGCTGTACATGGTGATAACTTATTTGTGCGCCAACAAGAGTTTTCGGTAGAAAATATACAAGACCAATGGACTTGGCAATCGAAAGCTAATCGCTTAACTAACTTAGCTAGTACATTCATACCACAAGATAATGCCGCTACGGCGCTAATGGTGTTAGAACAACTACATATTGAATTAACCAGTGATTTTGTTAACGATATTATTGCACAAACAAAGGTTGCTGGCAGAACAGAGCTTATTGAGCAGTCAGAGCACTGTGATATTATTTTAGATGTTGGCCATAACCCACAAGCTACTCGCTATTTAGCTGCCCATGTACAGCAATTGAAACAAGCTGGAAAGTATAAAAGAATATTCGCCGTAGTGGCTATGCTAGGCGATAAAGATATTAACGCGAGCTTACGCGCATTAGAAAACGAAATAGATGAGTGGTATACCGGCGCATTAGATGTACCAAGAGCGGCTTCTTCACAAGTGATGAAAAAAAGCTTAAGCGTTTTCACTGAGGCGATTAATTGTTTTGACAATGTCGACGAGGCATTTAAAATGGCAAGCAAGCAGGCGAGTTCTACCGATTTAATTCTTGTCTTTGGCTCTTTTTTCACTGTTGCACAAATAAGAGCGCAACTAAAGGCTTGATAGTTCATTAGTTTCGTTAACGTTTATTTTTTTAGGAGCATCACTTGTCTACACCGTTTCAAAACCGCCTAGTTGGTACAATTATTGTGGCAGCTGTGGTTATTATATTTCTACCCGATGTACTTGATGGCGAAAAGCAATCTTATCAAGCCGATTTTGAAGCGATCCCTAAAGCTGAAGTGTTCTCAGGAAAACTAACCAATAAGCCTTTTCCAGAAGATAAGTTAACCAGGCAAAAAGTCACGCCTGTATCTGCAGAAGTTGCTCTTGATGAAACCTCGCCTGATGAAGCTGCCAACAACAACGCGATCGCCAAGCAAGAAGAAAATAAGCAATTGCTTAATAAGCGTAGTAGCACAACCGCAACCACCGCCGATAAACCAACACCAGAGAAAAAAGTAGCATCAAAGCCTAAAACGGTGAGTAAAAAGTTGCCTGAAAAAGCGATTGCCAAAGAAGCTTGGGTTATACACTTAGGCAGCTTTAAAGATAAAGAAAACGTTGCTCAATTGCTGAAAAAGCTAAAAGCTAAAGGTTATGTGGCTTTTACCAAACCAATTAAAACAAAAAAGGGTACCTTAACTAAAGTGATCATAGGCCCTGAACTGATAAAATCATCAATAGCTAAGAAACTGCCAGCTTTAAAACAACTTACAGGAATTCAGGGCAAAGTCGCTCGCTTCGAGCCGACAAAGTAATCCTTAAAGATAAAAAAACTAGGTATTATTTAGTTAATTCTGATAGAATGCGCGCCTCTAAATTAGAGAAACTCAACGAGAAACACTCAAGTTATGGTTTGGATTGATTACGCCATTTTGGCCGTTATAGGCCTTTCAACGCTAGTTAGTTTGGTACGTGGTTTTGTAAAAGAAGCGGTATCATTAGTGATTTGGATCAGTGCCTTCTTTATCGCCAGTACTTTTTACGCGAACCTAGCAAATCTTCTTACAAATATTTCAGACCAATTCTTGCGTAATGCCGCAGCGGTAACCATCCTCTTTATTACCACCCTAGTACTCGGTGCTTTAGTTAACTATCTTATTGGACAACTCGTTAGTAAAACAGGGTTGTCAGGCACAGACCGAATATTAGGTTTAGTTTTTGGTGCCTTACGGGGCGTTCTGATCATCAGTGCTATTTTATTTTTTATCGACTCCTTTACTGGTGCGCCGAATTCAACTTGGTGGCAAAGTTCAATTCTGATCCCTGAGTTTAAGTTAATTGTTGTATGGTTTTTTGAATACCTTAAAGAATCATCAAGCTTTTTAGTTTAGCTGCAATTTTTGCGGCTAAAGGTAAATGAGACAACCTCATTTACCATTGAAAATTATAAAGATGGATAATTCCATTTCGAGCATAACGCTCTAACCCTATAGATATTGCAAATACTTTTTTGTGGAGAAAAATTCATGTGTGGCATTGTCGGTATTGTTGGTAAAACCCCTGTTAGTCAGTACTTATATGACGGATTAACTGTACTTCAGCATCGTGGCCAAGATGCCGCGGGCATTGTAACGATTCATAATAATACGTTTAGATTACGTAAAGCGAATGGCTTAGTAAAAGATGTATTTCATACTCGCCACATGCATCGTTTACAGGGGAATATTGGCATTGGCCATATTCGCTACCCAACCGCAGGAACTTCAAGCTCTTCTGAAGCTCAACCATTTTATGCAAACTCTCCGTTTGGCTTATCGTTAGCGCACAATGGTAACTTAACCAATGCAGATGAGTTAAGAACTTGGTTGTTTAATGAAGCTCGCCGTCATGTTAATACCACCTCTGACTCTGAAGTATTACTCAATATTTTAGCGCATGAGTTACAGCAAAGTGAAAATATTGCTTTAACACCAGATGACATTTTTAATGCGGTAACAAATGTTCATAAACGTGTTCGTGGTGCATACGCTAGTGTGGCACTTATTGTTGGTCACGGCATGGTTGCTTTTCGCGACCCTAATGGTATTCGTCCACTGGTTTTTGGTAAGCGTGAAACCGAGCAGGGTGTTGAATACATGGTAGCTTCTGAGTCAGTTGCCCTTGATGCTTGTTCGTTTGAGTTTGTACGTGACGTTGCACCGGGCGAAGCGATCTTCTTCTCTGAAAATGGTCAGATTCATAGCCAGCAATGTGCAGAAAATCCTGTGTATAGTCCATGTATCTTTGAGTTTGTCTATTTTGCTCGCCCAGACTCTACAATGGACAAAATGTCTGTTTACGCTTCACGCGTTGAAATGGGCACAAAGCTTGGTAAAAAGATTGCTAATGAATGGCAAGATGTTGATATCGACGTTGTTATCCCTATCCCTGAAACATCATGTGATATTGCACTGCAAATAGCTAACGAACTAGATTTACCTTATCGCCAAGGTTTTGTTAAAAACCGCTATATTGGTCGTACTTTTATTATGCCTGGTCAAGAGCAACGTAAAAAGTCAGTACGTCAAAAACTCAATGCTATTAGCGCAGAGTTTAAAGGTAAGAATGTACTTTTAGTTGATGACTCTGTTGTAAGAGGTACAACCTCAGAGCAAATCATTGAGATGGCACGTGCATCTGGTGCAAATAAAGTTTATTTTGCTTCAGCGGCGCCAGAAGTAAGATTCCCTAACGTTTATGGTATCGATATGCCAAGTGCAAATGAGTTGATTGCCCATGGTCGTGAGTTAGACGATATTTGTAATTTAATTGGTGCTGATAAGTTAATCTTCCAATCAATTGAAGATCTCATTACTGCAGTTAGCTCAGGTAACCCTGAAATTAAGACTTTTGATACGTCAGTATTTGATGGTAACTATGTAACTAATGATATCAATCAGGACTACTTAGAAAGGCTTGATGCTTTGCGCAACAATACCAGCAAAGAAGAGTCAGATAAAAATGCTGATTCAATTATCGATATGCATAACGAAGGTGCAGAATAGCGATATATTGGTCAAAACCCATTGATTGAGTAACTAACCTTAACTCGGGATAATTTTCAATTTAATTATTTCAAGTGGTTAGCATATCTCTTAACCCTCGCAGGGGTTAACTAAAAAAGCCTAATTTCTATTTTAGAAATTAGGCTTTTGATTTATATACCCTTTGCTTTCATATTAAGCGAATAAACATAAGGCAATTAAAGGTTATGAAACAAACTCAGGCCCAAAGCCCATTGTCCACATCATTGCCGTGAAGGCCATTAAAGATACTAATAGCACTAAGCCACAAGTCACTACTGAGCTTGAATAGATAAAGCCTTTCTCTTCAGGGATGTTCATCATAATAGGAACACCTGAATACAATAAGTAAACAGAATAGGCGACAGCGGCTAGTCCAGCTAAAGCGACAAACCAAAGCACAGGGAATAGCGCTGTTACACCAACCATCAGTAATGGTGTAGCTGTATAAGCAGCAAGCTCTAATGCTTGTACAAAGTCTGGTTTAGAGTCGAAGGTTTTAGCCATCCACTGAATAAGGTAGGCTAAAGCAAACACACCAAAGATTAGAGCAAAATACATACTCACAGCCATGATTTGGGCACTTTGTGTGCTAATTCTTATTGGGTCGCCAACACCAATAGTCCAGCCAATATAAGCAGCAGCATAATAACTACAAATAGCAGGTATTAGCGCTATGGTTAAAATGTGAATTAAGCTATAACTTAAGCTTTCATGACGCTTTTCAATAACATGCCACTCTTCTTTTGGGTGAGCATAAAGTCCCCATATATGGTTTAGTATCATAATCAATCCTCTCGCACGTAGTGTTGTGAAAGTACTTTTTAGTCAAAAACAACAATAATTAAGCCATCAGTACTCTTATTATTACATCTATATTTATGAGAGAAATAAGGTGATCCGTCAAGTGTTGATGGATAAATAAACAATAAAGCTCTATCGAAAGTGTTTTTAATACTTTTATGCGATAATGAAATAGGGGATTATCTTTAAGTTACCTTTAAATTATCTTTAAAGTATCTTTAAGTTTTCTTTTAGCTAACTTTTATTCGAACAATAGACATTACTTCAATATCAAAGCCTGCAATTGATTCTGTATCAGGGTAATAGGTTAAGTTAACTCTTTGACCTTTTAAGCTTTTATAAATTTTTTTACGTTTATATTTATAGGGTACGTCAACACCATCAATCATCAAGGTGTTAACTATCCAATCATCTGTTTCACGTTGTACGTGAGAGCTAACCTTCATACCTTCACTGTGAACTAAATCTTTATGCTTTTGAGTGAGCTTATGGGCAGCGTCTTTTTTTGTCAGGTTGTTTTTAAAAGTTGATGACATAAGTTTGATCTATGTAAAGTAAAAAAGATATTTTACTAGTATCTCAAGAAAGAGACTCTTAAAATAGCGCAATTATTTATACTTATCCCAACGCCTTGCTATTTGAGGTAGAGAAAACAGATGACAGAAGCAGAGCAATTACTTGAACCGATTTTGAAATTCTTATCTTGTCAAACACCTGATGCCTGGATCAATGAAGCCAAGAAACCTGAAAACTTGCCGGTAATATTACGTGATCATCTTGCGTGTGAGCTAAAAGCGGGTCAAACAGCCATGTTCTTGATTCGAAAATATGCGGTTGATAAAGAGAGTAGCAAGGTGTTACTTGAGTGGTTCACACCTTATGAAGAGTTCTTATATAAAAAGAAGGGCGATCTAGCCTCCCTCGCTAATAAAAATAATCTATCAAAAGCAATCGTACCTAAAAGTAACACTGCCCAAGGTAACTCGCCTTATGGACAGGAACTTATCGATAAAATGGTATTGCTAATTAAAGAAGAGCTGCATCACTTCTATCAAGTACTAGAAATTATGGTTAAGCGTGATATTCCTTTTGATGGTATTACCGCTGGCCGATATGCTAAAGGGATGATGAAACATGTTACAACGTATGAGCCAAATGCGTTAATTGATAAGTTAATCATTGGTGCATTTATTGAAGCAAGGTCTTGTGAGCGTTTTGCTAAACTTGCGCCGCATTTAGATGATGATCTAAATAAGTTTTATGTGTCATTATTAAGAAGTGAAGCGAGGCATTATCAAGATTATTTAGCACTTGCTGAGCAAGTTGCTGGCGGCGATGTTAGTGAGCGCATTGCATATTTTGCCAAAGTAGAAGCGGAGTTGATTTCTTCTCCAGATGAGGATTTTAAGTTTCACTCAGGAGTTCCGGCTTAACGGGAAAGAAGAATATCAAGGAAATAAAATCGCTTGATATTCTGACAAGTATTATTGAGTGTTAACTGTGTTGCAGCGGCTTATTTAATAACTCTATTGAATCAGGTGTTGCTTTTAACCAAGCACCTTGCTCGTACCAATCACCTAAAACGATGCGCTGAGCTTTTTTGCCGTTTGCTTTAATATCGTGAACAGCAGGTCTGTGAGTGTGGCCATGTATCAGCAATTGACTTTGGTATAACTCAAGGCACTTAATAACTTCAGTTTTCGTGACATCCATAATTTCTTGTGACTTCATAGCCGTAGCTTCTGCACTTCTCTTTCGGTAATCTGCTGCCATCTTTTTACGGATAAATAACGGTAAGCTTTTTACTATCCCTTGCCACCACCAAGACCTGGATTTCTTTCGAAAGGCTTGATAAGCAACATCACGGGTGCAAAGCGTGTCTCCGTGCATAATGACAACGTGTTGACCATAAAGATCAATAGTGTCAACCTCGGGTAAAAGGGTCATACTTGCTTGCTTGGCATAACGTGTACCAATAAGGAAATCTCTATTACCGTGGATGTAATATATATCAGTCCCAGTTTCACTTAATTTTGATAGTGCTTGAGCAACATCTCTGAGGTAAGGGCTATCATCATCATCTCCAACCCAAGCTTCAAATAAGTCTCCTAATATATAAAGTTTTTCAGCTTTAATTGCGTCAGTTTCGAGGAAGCGAAAAAAACAGGCACTGATATCAGGCCTGTTTTGAGTCAAGTGTAAGTCAGCAATGAAATAGCTAATGGCTGCTTTATTCTTGTTTATCATTACTAAAGTCGATTACTCAGCGGTTGCTGATTCAATAACAATATCATCTTTAGGTACATCGCCGTGACCATACATATTGCCAGTTTCAATCAATGTCATTTTATCAACAATGTCCATACCTTCAACAACTTCACCAAATACACAGTAACCCCAGCCTTGCATATTTTCAGCGGTAAAGTCTAAGAAGTTATTATCTGTTAAGTTGATAAAGAATTGTGCTGATGCAGAATGTGGCTCTTGTGTACGAGCCAT
This sequence comes from uncultured Colwellia sp., assembly GCA_913057925.1. Lineage (GTDB taxonomy): Bacteria > Pseudomonadota > Gammaproteobacteria > Enterobacterales > Alteromonadaceae > Colwellia. The sequence continues at coordinate 11,770 of CAJXPG010000094.1, forward strand.
CGCCAGTGTTCCACGCTTGTTACTTAAACCATTGTTTGCTTCATTTTGGATACTTGCACGCGTTTCTTTTTCTTCTAAACCAGGAGCAAAGCCACCGCCTTGTGCCATAAAACCTTTAATTACTCGATGAAAAATAGTGCCATTGTAGTGACCTTCTTCAACATACTGTTGGAAGTTTTTCGCCGTTACTGGTGCGTTATCAAAGTCTAAAGCTATTTTAATATCGCCAAGGTTTGTTTTAAATGTGATCATAATAGTCTCTTATTCAGTTCAAAGTTATTGCAAATAAATTAATGGCGTAATTGTACGCTAACTTATTAAAAAGTGCATTATCGCAATTGCATCAATTAATTGATGTATTTGGTATTAGTCATGATGATCCTTTAGCTTAGTTCAGGTACAATCTACAGCTTATTTTATTTAACACACCTCAGTTGGAGTCATATAACCTCATGTTGCAGATATACAACACCTTAAGTCGTCAAAAAGAAACTTTTACACCAATTAATCCAGGTAAAGTGGGCTTATATGTTTGTGGTTGCACCGTTTATGACTTATGCCATATAGGGCATGGCCGTACTTACATCAGCTTTGATAATATCTCCCGTTACCTAAGGTTTTCTGGTTATGAAGTAAATTATGTTCGTAACATCACCGATGTTGAAGATAAAATCATTAACCGAGCTAACGAAAATAACGAAACGCCCGAAGCACTAACCGAGCGAACCATTGCAGCTATGCATGAAGATTTCGATGCTTTAAATATGGCACGCCCCGATCTTGAGCCGCGCGTAACCACGCATATGGATGAAATTATATCCATGATTGAAACCTTAGTTACTAAGGGACACGCTTATGTATCAGGTGATAATCGTGAAGCAGGTCAAGGTGATGTACTGTTTAATGTGTCTAGCTATGCTGATTATGGTAAGTTGAGTGGTCAAAATCTTGAGCAATTACAAGCAGGCTCTCGTGTTGAAGTGGATAATAATAAAGATAATCCTCTTGATTTTGTTCTATGGAAATCAGCTAAGCCAGGCGAGCCAAGTTGGTCATCTCCTTGGGGTGAAGGTCGTCCAGGTTGGCATATTGAGTGTTCTGCTATGAATGCTAAAGAGCTTGGTCATCACTTTGATATCCATGGCGGTGGCTCAGATTTAACCTTCCCGCATCATGAAAATGAAGTGGCACAAAGCTGCTGTGCGCTTGATACTCCGTATGTAAATTATTGGATGCACACAGGTATGGTGCAAGTTGATCAAGAAAAGATGTCTAAGTCATTAGGTAATTTTTTCACTATACGTGATGTATTAGCACAATATGATGCTGAAACCGTCCGTTATTTTTTAACCACAGGGCATTATCGTAGTCAGTTAAATTACTCTACAGATAACTTAACCCAGGCAAGATCTTCATTAGAACGTATTTATACTGCTTTACGTGATGTGAACTTGATTGATGGCTATAAATTAGATAAAAGCTCACCTTACGTTAAACAATTTTGCCAAGCGATGGATGATGACTTTAATACGCCGCAAGCCTTAGCTGTTTTCTTTGAAACAGTGAAAGAGCTTAACGTTGCCAAGGCTGAAAATGATAATGCGCGCGCTAGTGATTTAGCGTCAACGCTTGTTGGCTTAGGTGAAATTATAGGTCTATTACAACTCGAGCCAGCGGGCTTCTTGCAAGGTAATAATGATAACGATGAAGTAGCCGTAATTGAAGCGCTTATTCTACAACGTAACCAAGCGCGTGAAGACAAAGACTGGGGTCTTGCTGATGATGCTCGTGACAAGCTTAATGCTATGAATATTGTGCTAGAAGATAGTGCAGGGAAAACCACTTGGCGCAAAGCTTAATCATTTAGTTAACTATAATTATTTAGTTATGTAATAACTAAAAAGGGTGAACACCATAAGTGTTCACCCTTTTTTTATGCTGTAAAGCGAGTAGTGTACTTAATGACTATTTATTTATTTATTTATTTGATTGCTCGCAAGCGATTAGCGTATTCTCAATTAAGCTTGCCACTGTCATAGGACCAACGCCACCGGGAACAGGAGTAATATAAGCAGCGCTTTCTTTGGCAATATCAAAATCAACATCACCAACAAGCTTGCCACTGTCTAAACGGTTGATACCAACATCGATAACTATTGCACCTTCTTTTATCCATTCTCCAGGAATAAAGTGAGGCTTACCTACAGCAACAACAATCAGGTCAGCGTTGCGAACTTTTTGCTCTAAGTCTTTAGTGAATCGATGTGTTGTAGTAACTGTACACTTGGCTAATAACAGTTCTAATGTCATTGGGCGTCCAACAATGTTAGAAGCACCAATAACAAGAGCATCTAAGCCTTTTGGATCGACTCCGGTAGACTTGATTAAGGTGACTATGCCTTTTGGTGTGCATGGTCTTAAGCCTGGTTGTCTTAACGCTAATTTACCAACATTAGCAGGGTGGAAGCCATCAACATCTTTAAGTGGGTTAATGTGCTCTATGATGAGATCTGAGTTTAAACCCTCAGGTAAAGGCAATTGAACTAAAATTCCGTCGATAGCATCATCAACATTTAAATCACTTATTAAGCTAAGTAACTCTTGCTCTGAGGTTGTGCTTGGTAGGTCATAAGAGCGTGAGACAAAGCCAACCTCTTCACAGGCTTTTCTTTTACTGCCTACGTATACTTCTGAGGCAGGATCAGAGCCCACCAATATAACGGCTAAACCAGGTGCTCTTTTTCCATTATTAATGCGTAGACTTACTTTTTCTTTAACTGAATCTCTAAGTTGTTTGGCAATTAATTTGCCATCGATCAATGATGCTGTCATAACTCTACTATTACCTTGGTTTATGTATAAAAAAAACGCCGCTATTTTGCCATAAAACTTTGGCCTGTTGTAGGTTTACTTTGTGTAACATGCCTAGTAGTTAGCGCAAATCTGTAACTTGAGCTATTTCACTTATATTATTCATGCATTGTATACAATAGTCAGGTGTATTAGGCCTTCTAGCGGGACATGAAACTGATAATGTTAATATAAAGTGAATAAAAATGACCTAACCATATTTCGCTCTTATTAATAAAGCTACTGATAAAGCCCTTGGTAATTATTATCAAGAAAACGACTTTAAGCGTAGAGCTAAAATTCCCCAATAATTAAAACTTGCTAAAAGTTAGCGATATAAAGCATGGATACAACTTAACTATATTTATTGATTAAATAAACAACGAAAGCTAAGCGGTTAGCCGAACAAATCATCTACTTGGGTTAAAAATAAGCGAACAGCGATTTATTTAAAAAAAAGGTTTGACTGAGGGGAAGCAACTCGGTAATATCCGCATCCGTTGAAACGAGGCAGTCTACTGTTTAGTTGAAGCAGCATAAATCGGTGATTAGCGCAGCTTGGTAGCGCACTTGGTTTGGGTCCAAGGGGTCGCAAGTTCGAATCTTGCATCACCGACCACTTTTAAGTTAAATCCCCCCTTAGAATACACAATAAACTAACACTTCATAAAAGCGCCCCTGTGCATATTCTGTGAGTATTTGAAGCTAATTAGGACTAATTGCTTACACCTATATCCAACTTCTAGCCCATACCCTCAACATCGACCGGAACTGATTAACTTTACGTGTTTCGGGAATTTACTGTCTGGTTCCTGTGCTTTTTTAAAATCTTTAAACGTGTCTTTTAATATAAATTCAATAGATGCCTCGTTGAGAAACTCAATGGTGTCCCCATATAAGAAATAGTTATAGAGGGAATGAAATGGTAAAAACTAGGGACAATCACTACGTACCTCAATGGTATCAGAAAGGCTTTTTATTAGCCGGGAAACAGCAACTTCGATATTTGAATATGCAACCTGATACGATTACGTTACCTAATGGGCAAGTTAAAGCTTTGCATGATAAGAAGTGGTGTTATACATCCACTTGTTTCTATAAGACTGATTTGTACACCACCTTCTTTGGGGAAGACATTAACGACGAAGTCGAGCGAATTCTTTTTGGTGAAATTGATGATAAAGGTGCGAATGCAATAAGAGCTTTTATTCAGGATGACGCGGAGCAATGGCGCGTTAATTTCGAAAGCTTCTTCTCCTTTATAGACTCTCAAAGAATAAGGTCCATTAAAGGACTCGACTGGATACAAAGTAATTATCCTGAACTCAGTCAAGTTGAATTAATGGTTGAGATGCAGAAGCTGCAAAATCTAAATTGCACCTTATGGACGGAAGGTGTTCGCGAGATTGTTTCGGCAAACAACTCTCTAGTAAAATTTATCGTTACAGACCACCCTGTAACAATCTATAACCATGCTTTAGATCCTGAGTCTAACGAATGTAGTTATCCAAATGACCCATCTATTGCGTTAAAAGGCTCCCAAACAATATACCCATTGGATCAAAATCATTGCTTGATCCTTACAAACCTTGAATACGCCCAAGATCCCAGAAATCAAAACCCATTAGAAAATAGAGTCAACCCAGCTAGGGTGAGGCAAACTTTAGCTAAAACCGACTCTATGATAAGAACTCGCGATTTGTCTGAGGAAGATGTTCTTAAAATAAACCTAATTTTGAAAAGACGGGCTAAGCAATTTATAGCTGCGGGAAAAGAAGAATGGCTTTATCCTGAAAAGCATATGCAAGAAAACTGGGCTGATTTAAAGGACGTGTTATTGCCACCTAAAAATCAGATATCAGAATTTTCGGGTGAAATTATTGTCGGGTATGCAGACGGCACATCACACTATCAAGATGCTTTTGGTCGAACAGAACCTGTAAGTAAACATTTATTAAAAAATATTAACGAAAGTCAGATAAGGCCCAATGATCTATGTGGTTGCGGAAGTGGTAGAAAATATAAAAAGTGTTGTAGAGACAAACCAGAAAAACAGAGAACCTCATGGACTGCGCTTAGTATTAGAGAGCGAAATTTAGGCTTGTACCGTGCTATCAAAGACATTTTTGGACTGAATAAAAAAGGTGCTGAGTGGGATGACGTAAGAAGAAACATATCTGGTGAACAAATTTCAGAATTATATCGATATTATGGATTTTTGTGGCCACGTTCTACCGATATATACGATTTACTACCAAAGCCTGATGATAAACTAAGAGCTATTTATAGTGGACTTCTAGATCCGAGGTTTATTTGTAAATCAGCCATAGGTATCACTCCTTATTTTGATGAGGTTTTACTTATAAACCCTCTTATGTACCCGAATGGAATCAATCCAAAATTCAGTCCAATCGAGCACCCTGAGCAATTCAAGCTTGATACATTAAAGAACGTATTACTGTTACTCACTATTGAACCACTTGTACATAAAGGAATCATAAACTTAATCCCTGATCCAACATCATTTGATGAACATTTAAAAAGGGAAATGATACGTATTGTTGAGAGCAGAAAAGGGAATGCTACGGTTAGCCCAAATGATATAAACATCTTAGAAAAATTAAATTCCGAAGTCTTTGAACGAGTTATAACATGTTTACCTGAAGCAGCTCAAAAGCAACAAATACGACAAAAAATGCCTGAGCTTAATGATGAAAAGGTAAATGAACTACAGCTAAACTTCAAGGAAAAGGCTAAAGCAGATCCATTGGCATTACTTCAAGATTTAGATGTGTCTAAAGATGGCCAACTACATTTATTTAGCTTAGTTCCTAACTTTGAAATGGCTATGTTTACTGCCCAAGTTACAGGTTCAATTATAGTGACAGATAGTGAAACCCGTTGGGACGAATTTCAACAAGCTCAAAATAGAGTTGGGGGTTTAGTTGAACTGCCATGGAGCGATGTTAATAATAATATTTATAATCGAGAATTTATTTTAAATATGCTCCCCGAAAACAGCTTTAATAACTATGACTCGAATGCTTTTTCTGATGTCAGGAGGGTTTTTAGAAATATTCAAAGCACAATCAAACAAGGCAATGATATTTCTGACTGTCTCTTATACACATCTGACGCTGCCGACGATC
>CAJXPG010000095.1 GCA_913057925.1 uncultured Colwellia sp.
AGTATTAAACTTATAAGTTTGATAAAACCGGAATGAATTACGATTATTATGCATTCATAAAACATCTAGAACAAGCTAAAATAAAGCTATTAAAAGATTAAACATAAGATATTTAGGAGCCTTAAGATGACGTTTAGATATGGTATTGACCATTTAGATCTTGATATTGTTAATGGTATTGCCGACGGCAGTATCAAAGCTGAGCTTTGCCAAGAAGCAATCGATAAAATTAATATTAGCCGCCAGCGTGTTGATAAAATGGCCGCTTCCGACGAAGCTGTATACGGTATTAATACTGGATTTGGTCCATTATGTGATACGCAAATTACTCCTGAAGAAACAAACTTACTGCAAAAGAACCTACTTATCACTCATGCAGTAGGTGTTGGTGAGCCAATCGCCAAAGCTATTTCAAAGTTAATGTTAATTACTAAAGTGCATGCTTTAGCACAAGGCTTCTCAGGTATCCGTTTAGAAACGGTTGAGAGAATGTTAGCTTTTATCGAACTTGACCTTATTCCTGTAGTACCAGAGCAAGGTTCAGTAGGAGCATCGGGTGATTTAGCGCCGCTTTCGCATTTATTCTTACCATTACTTGGTGAAGGTGAGTTTTGGGATAATAAAGCAGATCAAGAAGGGAAGATTGTAGCTGTTGCAAAACTACTCGAAGAGAATGCTCTAGCACCAATGGAATTGCACGCGAAAGAAGGTTTAGCGTTAATTAATGGTACGCAGTTTATTTTATCGCATGCGATTACGGGCTTAACTAAGATGCGTTATTTACTCGACCTAGCAGATTTAACCGGTGCTATGAGCATTGAAGGTATGCAAGGTAGTGAGTCACCATTTAGAGCAGAGTTGCATGCTACACGTCCATTCCCGGGTAACCTAGAAGTAGCAGCGCGCATGAGAAGCTTCTTTAAAGACTCAGAAAACATGGCAGATCACGAAGAATGTGATCGTGTACAAGACCCTTATTCTTTACGTTGTATTCCTCAGGTACACGGTGCATCTCGCAACGCTTACAATCATTTAAAGGATATGGCTGAAATTGAAATGAACTCAGTGACTGATAACCCAATTGTTATCAGCTCAGAAGAAGCTATTTCAGGTGGTAGTTTCCACGGTCAACCGTTAGCCATGGTGCTTGATTACGCGTCAATAGCGGCATCTGAATTAGGTAATATTTCAGACAGACGTTGTTATTTATTATTAGAAGGCTTACACGGATTACCTCGATTGCTAACCTCTGCAGGTGGTTTAAACTCAGGTATGATGATCCCGCAATATGCGACAGCGGCATTAGTGACAGAAAACAAGTCACTGTGTTTCCCTCCATCAGCTGACAGTGTTCCTACGTCAATGGGTCAAGAAGATCATGTGTCTATGGGTAGCATCTCAGGTCGAAAACTAAATCAGATCCTAGGCAATGTCGAAAAGATTTTCGCTATTGAATTAATGTATGCTGCGCAAGCTGTTGATTTTAGACGTCCTAATAAATGCTCTGATATTATCGAAATTAACCATGAGTTAATCAGAGCAAAAGTTGCCAAATTAGAAGAAGACAGACTGTTAAAGCCTGATATTGATGCCTTAATAGCTTTAGTTAAATCACAAGCGTTTACCGTAAGTGTTGAGAAATAGAGGGCTTTACCATGGAATCAACAAAGAAAACTCAAGAAACAGCCATGAGCTTTGCAGAGATAATTAAGCAAGGTATTCCAAGCGAATTACCGGCAGCAAGACCTTACCCTGCTGATGCTAACCGTGCACCTAAACGTAAAGATATTTTATCAATTGATGAGAAGCAATTAGCGGTAAGAAATGCACTTCGCTATTTTCCAAAAGCGTGGCATCAAGAATTAGCTGTTGAATTTGCTCAAGAGTTAAAAGATTTTGGTCGTATTTATATGTACCGCTTTAAGCCAAACTATAGCTTAAAAGCGCGTTCTGTAAGTGATTATCCGGCAAAATGTCAGCAAGCCGCCGCGATAATGTTGATGGTTGATAACAACCTTGATCCTGCCGTTGCGCAACACCCTGAAGAGCTAATTACTTATGGTGGTAACGGTGCTGTGTTCCAAAACTGGGCACAATACTTATTAGCGATGAAGTACTTAAGTGAGATGGAAAGTGACCAAACGTTACACCTTTATTCTGGTCACCCAATGGGACTTTTCCCATCAAGTGAAGATGCTCCGCGTGTTGTAGTCACTAACGGTATGATGATCCCTAACTATTCTCAACCAGATGATTGGGAGAAGTTCAACGCGTTAGGTGTTACTCAATATGGTCAAATGACTGCCGGTTCATTTATGTATATTGGACCACAAGGTATTGTTCACGGAACTACCATTACTGTGATGAATGCTTTTCGTAAAGTGCTTAATACCGGTGGGAAGAAAGGCGAAAGCTCTAAAGGGAAAATATTCTTAACTGCTGGTTTAGGCGGCATGAGTGGCGCACAGCCAAAAGCAGGTAACATTGCTAACTGTATTACGGTTTGTGCTGAAGTCAATGCACATGCGGCAACTAAACGCCACCAACAAGGTTGGGTTGATGAATTAATTGATAACATGGATGAACTTGTTGCTCGTGTTAAAACAGCACAAGCTAATGAAGAAGTTGTTTCTATTGCTTACATCGGTAACGTGGTTGATGTTTGGGAAAGCTTCTATGAAAAAGAAATCTATATTCACTTAGGCTCAGATCAAACTTCATTGCATAACCCTTGGTCAGGCGGTTACTATCCAGTTGATATCAGCTACGAAGAATCAAACCGTTTGATTCGTGAAGAGCCTGAAGTCTTTAAAACTAAAGTACAAGCAACCTTAAAGCGTCATGCGGATGCTGTTAACAAGCATACCGCTCGTGGCACTTACTTCTTTGATTACGGCAATGCCTTTTTACTTGAAGCATCACGCGCCGGTGGTGATGTCATGGCTGATAATGGTATTGATTTTAAATACCCATCGTACGTTCAAGATATCTTAGGACCTATGTGTTTTGATTATGGCTTTGGTCCGTTTCGTTGGGTATGTGCCTCAGGTAATCCTGAAGATTTAGACAAAACAGATGCTATTGCAGCCAGCGTGCTTAAAAGAATCATGCAGGAATCTCCTGAAGAAATTCAGCAGCAAATGCAAGATAACATCACTTGGATTGAAGACGCTAAACAAAATAAATTAGTGGTGGGCTCACAAGCTCGCATTCTTTATGCTGATGCTCAAGGTCGTATGGAAATTGCCAAAGCCTTTAATGATGCAATTGAAGCTGGCGAGATTGGTCCGGTAGTATTAGGCCGGGATCATCACGATGTATCTGGTACTGATTCACCGTTCCGTGAAACATCAAATATCTATGATGGTAGTCGCTTTACTGCGGATATGGCTATTCACAATGTTATTGGTGATAGTTTCCGCGGCGCTACTTGGGTATCAATCCATAATGGTGGTGGCGTCGGTTGGGGTGAGGTAACTAACGGCGGTTTTGGTATGTTACTTGACGGTTCTGCAGCGGCAGAGCGCAGATTAAAATCAATGTTATTATTTGATGTTAACAATGGTATTGCACGTCGTAGTTGGGCACGTAACGAAGAAGCAAACTTTGCTATCAAACGTGAAATGGACCGTACCCCTAAACTAAAAGTGACCTTAGCTAACCTCGTTGAAGATGATATTTTAACTAAATTATCGTTTTAAGCGTTAAAGGTTTTTGTACGGCGAGACATGTAAAACAAAAAGAGCTAACTCATTTAATGAGTTAGCTCTTTTTTTTAATCTTTTGAGGAAAAATAGCCGTTATACCAATCCATCTAAAGAAGTGACCACTTAGAACTGCATGGACGATATTAGAACAAACAAAATATGGTTAGATATAGTTATTCTACATCAAGCAAATTTTGTGAAGTTATCATGTTGTCCATGAGTTCCCAAAGGGCGGGTTTTAAAGGCTTATATGCTACGTTATTGATTTTAAAAATAGAGTAACTATTCTCTGCAATCAATGCCTTGCCTCTAAACCTTTAAACTCTCGCTAAGCGATCACTTTCTTAGACGGAATGGTATTAGAAAGTTTTTTAGAGCTTGATTACCAAGCACACTGTAAACTCCCTGTTATTTGATAATTAGCAGCAGGCTAAAAAACTAAGTGACTACCTAAGCGGTACTTATCACCCGGTGAGGTTAAGATAGCAACACTTACCACACCCTGTTTTGACCAAGTACGACGTTTAACTTGTAAGCAAGGGACTTGCTCGGTGATTTCTAGTAGCTGACAAATTTCGCTACTTGCTAAAATAGCTTCGATTTCATGAGTTGCTTCGGTCAGTGGTGCAACCGATGATAAGTATTCATGTGGGGTTAGCTCTGTGAAGCTTTGCAATAAATATTCAGGGACTAAACTGGCATTAACGTAACGCTGTTCTAGTTGAATAGGTTGATTATTTTCAAGGTGCAAAATCTCAGAATAAAAAACATGTTCGTTGTTTTTTAAATTCAGCAATATTGCTAACTCTTCAGTTACTGCGATAGAGCGAAGCAATAGTTGTTTGGCTTTATGTTCATGACCACGTTCACTAATTTCATCACTAATATTGCGAATCTCTAACAAAGAAGATTGCGATTTAAAGGTAGCAACAAAGGTTCCTGCACCTTGAGATCTAACTAAAATACCTTGCTCGGTTAACTCTTGCAGGGCACGTCTAGCGGTCATGCGACTAACATCAAACTGCAAGGTTAATTCGTTTTCAGAAGGAACTTTGGCATTTTGTGGCCACTCTCCCGACTCGATATTTTCACAAATATACTGTTTTATTACACTGTACTTTGCCGGTTTAGCTGTTTTTGTGTTGCTATCGCTATTCGTTGCCATGGTATTTCTTGCCATTTCAGGCAGGCTCTGTAGTTAACTTAGTTATACGATTGCACAATTTTTAGTAAAAGGCAATGCTTGTATATACAAGTTGTAAGTTGAAGGGTTTAGCGGTAATATCTCGATAAATCAATTGGCAAACTCTGTTGCCATTCTACTTTACTAATAAAGCAGCGCTCTTTCTGGCGGTGCACTATTATATTATAAACTCTTTGAACACAGCAAGCAGGCACTTTTTATGAGTAACTCACAATCTTGGCAAACGCTTTATACCAACGTCAATTTGGCCACTATGTCTGATGGCGCCAGTAGTTATGGTGAAATCACCCAAGGTGCTTTAGCTATCAGTGACGGAAAAATTGCTTGGTTAGGTAAAGCATCCGATTTGCCTCATTATGATAGTGCGGAAGTTGAAGTGATTGATGGCAACGGGCAATGGTTATCGCCTGGCTTAATTGATTGTCATACCCACCTTGTTTATGGCGGTAATCGTGCTAATGAATTTGAAATGCGTTTACAGGGTAAAAGTTATCAAGAAATTGCCAATGCTGGTGGCGGTATTGTTTCAACTGTAACTGCAACACGTAAAGCTACAGAGCAAGAGTTATTAGAAAAAGCATTGCCTCGTTTACAAGCGTTGCACTCACAAGGTGTCACTAGCTTAGAAGTAAAGTCGGGTTACGGTTTAGATACTCAAAGCGAAATTAAAATGCTTAAAGTAGCTCAGCAGCTTGAACAAGTATTGCCGGTAACTATTAAGAAAACCTTTCTTGGTGCACATGCACTGCCAACGGAATATAAAGATGATGCCGAAGGCTATTTAGATGTAGTTTGTCAAGAAATGCTGCCTAAAGTTGTTGAGCAAAACCTTGCAGACGCTGTCGATGTTTTTTGTGAAGGTATCGGTTTTAGTCTTGAGCAAACCAAGCGAGTATTTGATGCTGCCAAAGCACATGGTTTACCGATTAAAGTACATGCCGAGCAATTATCTAATTTAGGTGCTTCTGAATTAGCAGCACAATATGATGCCTTATCATCTGATCACATTGAGTTTCTAGATGAAGCAGGCATAAAAGCGATGAAAACCTCAGGCATGACGGCGGTATTACTGCCAGGTGCATTTTACTTCTTAAGGGAAACGCAATTACCACCGATTGAACTACTAAGAAAGTACGATGTACCAATGGCGGTTGCAACCGATGCAAACCCGGGGACTTCGCCTATTCATAATATTCATTTAATGTTAAATATGGCGTGTACTTTATTTAAATTAACGCCAAGTGAAGCGCTTGCTGGTATTACTTGCCATGCTGCGAAAGCATTAGGATTAAGTGACACTAAAGGTAAATTAGCCGTAGGTTATGATGCGGATATTGCGCTATGGAATATCGCTCAACCAGCAGAGCTGTGTTATCAGTTCGGTGTTAATCCTCTTACTGCCTTAGTGCAAAACGGCCAACGCGTTATTTAACATTGGCTTAAAAGTTTTTTAGCCTGTTTAGGGTTGTTGGCAAAGATGCCATCAACACCTATTCGTTTTAATGCTTTGATATCAGGTAATTTATCAACGGTATAAACATAAACCTTTAAACCTCTAGCATGAGCATCATCAACAAACTCCTTGTTGACGTAATCCATGACAATATTGGCAGAGATAGCATTTAATTGCTCGGCAAACTCAGCATTCCCTAGCGGTAAAGATGCGGTTAAGGCGCCAATAGCAAACTCTGGTCTTTGCTGCTTTATTTCTAGAAGTAAAGGGTGGTTAAAAGAGGAAAGCAGTAATTGCTTAGCGCTGATGTTAAATGTAGCTTTCGCCTTATCTAAATAGTCAAATAACAGAGGTATATCGGTAATTGATACGCCTTTTAGCTCAATATTTATCAGTTTTTCTTTAGCAACTACCGCAAATACTTCATCTAAAGTCGGTATTATTTCACCTTTGCCGGCATCAAGCTGGCGAAGGTTATTGAAACTATGCTCTGTTAATAAGCCTGATCCAGAGGTGGTACGCTCAAGGTATCGATCATGAATAACCATTAGCTTGCCATCATGGTGATGGATATCAAATTCAACTCCGTCACAGTTTGCATGACAAGCCGCCCTAAAAGCTGCAAGTGTATTTTCTGGTTCAATGGCGCTAGCACCACGGTGAGCAAAAATTAACATAGTGTTTATCAGATCATTAATACATTCGTGTTGCTTTTGAGTATAATACTCATTAATGACAATGTACTAAAACAAAATAAGCAGCAGATAATTTGACTTCTTCATTCCCGCCAAAGCGTTTAAATAAATACATAAGTGACTCAGGCTTTTGCTCGCGTCGTCACGCCGACAAATTGATTGAAGAAAACCGCGTTACCATTAACGGTAAAGTGCCAGAGTTAGGCACTAAAGTAGTACCAGGTGATGTGGTTAAAGTTAACGGGCATGCAATTACCGCCAGTGCCAGTAATAAAACTGAGCGAGTTTATATTGCTTATAACAAGCCGATTGGTATTACCTGTACTACCGAGAAAAAAGTGCGTGGCAATATTATTGATGCTATCGATCATAAAGAACGTATTTTCCCTATTGGACGATTAGATAAACCATCAGAGGGCTTGATTTTTTTAACCAGTGATGGCGATATTGTTAATAAAATTCTCCGCGCCGAAAATGCTCATGATAAAGAGTATATTGTCACGGTAGACAAGCCAATCAGCGAACGCTTTATTGAACGTATGTCACGTGGTGTGCCAATTTTAGGGACTATCACCAAGCCTTGTATTGTTCGAGTTGAAAGTAAGTTTGTTTTCACCATCATTTTAACTCAAGGCTTGAACCGCCAAATTCGTCGTATGTGTGAATATTTAGACTATGAAGTAACTAAGTTAAAACGCTCGCGCATTATGAATGTTGAACTGGGTAAATTAAAACCTGGGCAATGGCGTGATTTAACTCATGCAGAGATGGCTGAGATTAATCAAGCGGTGCAAGGTTCAAGTAAAACGGCAGTGGATACAGCGCAGCCAAAAAATAAAACCGTGAAAACACAAGATACTAACGAAGCTCAAACGTGCACGAAAGCAGCTACCCCAAAGAAATATCAATACACCCCGAAAACTCAGGATAATGAGCAAAAAAATAGGCCTACTACAAAGAGTAAGCCTAATGAGAGAAAGAAGTTATCTATTAAGAAGTAGACTGAGGCGGCTTAGCTGCCTTGGTTGTTTTAGTCATTTTACTGTTCAGAGAAATAACTTGTGTTTTACTGATGCGATGACGATAAATTTCACGTAAATAATGAATTGATTTTTTAACGCTTTTAATCGTTAAACGAATATCGTTAATCGAGGTGAATTTATTATTATCTCGTACTAATTCTTTATATTTTTTCTCGTACATCGGCTTGATGGCATACCAGTTAGTATCAAGGATTTTTGCCGGGTTCTCATGCTCTATCAGCATAGCTTCCAGTTTAGCTTCATCAAATTCAGGCGCTTTAATAAAATCTATGATGGCGTTATCGAGTGAGTCATCAAAGCGATATTCATCTTTAGCGAAACAGCGTTTTATGTATGAGACAATTAGTGTTAAAAAGTCGTCACTTAAACAGGGGCTTTTAGCAATAAGTGTTGTTAGCGATAAATTGGCAGAAGCGCCAATAACTAGAGCGTAGCGTTTTAGCGTGGTGTTAGGGAATAAATTGTTTAGGTGCATTTTCAATTTATTTAAGTCCATATAAGACAACTTGTAGTCTTTAGGTAAAGAAATAATTGAAACAATAGATGAACAGTTTTTGAAGAAATGTAACTCTTTTAAATGCTTAGCATCAAAACCTGAGCTTTTGTATTTCTCTAAAGCAACTTTGTATTGTTGAGACTCGATTGGCAGTAAACTTACCCCTTCAATAGCTTGAGTGGTATCGTTAAAGTGCGGTAAATCTATTGAGCGGAAGAATAAATCATCAATATCGAGAGATACTTTTTCACCATTAAAGCTAGGTTGTTTCTGCTCATGGTTTGGTGGCGGCGAGTCAGCCACAACTGACTCAGCATAAGCAATAGCAACAGGTCCAGCTAAGCTCATAAATAAGTCATTAGCGTCTAATCGAATAGTCTCTCCAATATCAATGCCTGCGCGGCGGAAATAATTGTCATCGTAATCGGTAGTTACCGCTTGGGCGGTTAAAATGTTAAATATCTGCTGACTTATGTACTGGTTGGCATGTTTTTCCATGGTGTTTACGTCAATGTATTTAATGCCACCATTGGTATCACTTTGCTCGGCGTAACGCATAATATCATTAGATATCAGCATCATGGCATTCCATGGTCGGATACGGTAAGGCGACTCACCTTCAACATGTTCTTTTTCATTATCAATGTTATAAGAGAAGTCCCATTCTTCAGCTAAGTATTTACATAATAAGCGTCCGGCATTGATGTGCAGTGCTTCAGATACTTCAATGCTAGGATCATTAATATTAGGCAGTATACAAATACCACTGGTAAAAATAGGTTCAAAAACAAAATTTTGTCCATGGGTGGCGATTTCTTTTTCTGAGCGAATATCAAAGGTTTTGCTCATATATGAGTATTGCTGTGCTAGACCAAACTCAGATGCCATGCCAGAGCCTGTACCACCACCAGCACTGAAAATATAAAAATATAAACGTGATTGGTTGGCTTTTATGCCACAAGAGTCAATCAGGTAAGAGTGAATGAATTGCCAGTCCGTATTGCTAAAGTGTTCGGTTTCTTTATTAAGGATCATTTTAGCAAGATATTGCCCCAGAATAGGTGCATTACCTGCGCCACCTGCGTGTACTTCTGAAAGATCCATGATTTTTAGCTTAGAGTAATCATCAAGAAAGTTTTGATCATAACTTTCTGAGGAATAGCGAATTCTGCCT
Organism: uncultured Colwellia sp.; assembly: GCA_913057925.1. Classification (GTDB taxonomy): domain Bacteria; phylum Pseudomonadota; class Gammaproteobacteria; order Enterobacterales; family Alteromonadaceae; genus Colwellia. The sequence goes on from CAJXPG010000095.1 coordinate 9,773, forward strand.
TCAATGTCTTTATCTAAGTCGCCAAGCATGACCAAAGGCTCAATTAGAAAAACCGGTCTGTCGGCTTTTTTATCTTCTAATTTTAAACTGCGCTTTATCCATTTTAACGAACTGCCTTCGCGCTCCTTCGCTTTTTGCATTTCACTGTGAAACTCATTCAGATAATAATTTCTAGCACTATGCACTAGTGAAGCAACATCCAGTGCGATATTCGAGCCACACCGACCTAATCCTATGAGACAAACAGAAGGGAAGGGTTGTGGTTTTTTTACCTCTTGCTCTTGATCAAATTGCGCAGGATAAACATCGTTTCGAAGCGTGTCTAAATTGGTGAGAATGCGGGTAAGGTCTTTTTCCGTAAAATAAAGATGGGTGGCATCTTCTGATTTACTTTTGTTTGGCTTTTTTTCGTTTTTAACTATGATGTCGAAGTCATCGCTAGGTGTCATACCCGCGGCGTTGGCGTGTATCGATTTGTTTTTTTGAGTTAAGGGCTTTTGTGTGGTTTTTCCTGTGTTAGCGATGTTTGCTTTCGTTTTTTTTGTTTGCATCCCTTATCTCCGGTAGATTTTACTGATCAGCACCACTTAATATAGGATAGAAAGTTAAAAATAGCCTAAGATATTCAAACTATTAATTTAAATTTTTTAAGGAAGTGCATTATCTGCACTTCCTTGTATTAAACGCTCCTTTCCTCATGAAATTTAGCCGGCTAAGCTATTTATAAACCGAGTTCAAATTAACTAACTTCTCTGTAAGCTCTGTGATGACCTGACTATCCTCGATTGTTGACGGTATCTCTACCTGATCGCCATCAATCATTTGTCTAAGCGTTTTCCGCAATATTTTTCCTGAGCGGGTTTTTGGTAAACGTTCAATAATATATAGATTCTTTAGTGAGGCGATAGCGCCTATATCATTGCGAATACTTTGCTTTAACTCTGCTGTTAGTGCTTCATCCGTTGCGGTTATGCCATTTTTAATAACGACTAAGCCAAGTGGCACTTGACCTTTTAGTTCATCATTAATGCCAACAACAGCACATTCAGCAACCGCTGGGTGCGCTGATAACACTTCCTCCATTTCACCGGTTGATAGCCTGTGACCTGCAACGTTAATGACATCGTCGGTTCGCCCCATGATAAAAAGGTAGCCTTCATCATCAATGAAACCGCCATCTCCTGTCATGTAATAGCCAGGATAGGTGCTTAGATAACCTGACTTTAAACGCTGCGGATCGCGATAAATTGTTGCTAAACAACCGGGAGGCAGTGGTAGTTTTATCGCCACATTACCTTGTTTTCCTGCGGCAACTTGTTTTCCTTGGCTATCTAAAATTTGCACATTAAAACCCGGTACCGGAAAACCTGCCGATCCCGCTTTGGTTTTTACTATATTGCCATCGCCATCATTTAATGGCGTGCTGGCAATTGCCCAGCCTGTTTCTGTTTGCCACCAGTGATCAATAATAGGTAAGTTGGTTTTCTCTTTCAGCCAGTGATAAGTGGCAGGATCTAAACGTTCACCCGCTAAATACAAGCGCTTTAAAGCAGACAGATCATAATCTTTAAGGAAATCACCTTCGGGGTCTTCTTTACCAATCGCGCGAAATGCTGTTGGTGCAGTAAATAAGGCATTTACCTTGTATTCGCTACACACTCGCCAAAATGCGCCTGCATCAGGGGTTTTTATCGGCTTTCCTTCATAAACAATGGTGGTACAGCCGGCCATTAAGGTGCCATAAATAATATAAGAGTGGCCAACAACCCAGCCAACATCTGAAGCGGCCCAAAAAGTATCACCCTGCTTCATGCCGTAAATATTTTTCATGCTATATAACATGGCTGTCGCGTGGCCGCCGTTATCACGTACCACACCTTTAGGTTTTCCTGTCGTGCCTGAGGTATAAAGAATATACAGCGGATCTGTACTTTTAACCGGGACCGGTGGAATTTCTACCGCAACATCCATTTGTGTTTGCCAATCAATGTCTGTTGGTTCTGTTAATTGCGCAATAGCTTCTGGTCTTTGATAAATAATACAACGAGATGGTTTGTGAGCAGCAGTAGCGATTGCTTCATCGATAAGTGGCTTATAAGGGATCACTTTACTTATCTCAATGCCACAACTGGCACTGACAATAACTTTAGGCTCTGCATCGTTAATTCGAACAGCTAGCTCGTTTGCAGCAAAGCCGCCAAAAACCACCGAATGAATTGCACCAAGGCGTGCACAAGCTAACATCGCAATTGCAGCTTGTGGGATCATTGGCATATAGATAAGAACACGATCACCTTTTTCCACCTGTTGAGCACGCAGTACATCGGCAAACTTGGCAACTAAACTCGTCAGTTCTTGATAGCTAAATTTCTGCTTCTGTCCTGTTACAGGAGAATCATAAATTAAGGCAGTTTGAGAGCCTCTGCCTTGCTCAACATGATAGTCTAATGCTAGATAGCAGGAGTTTAGCTCACCATCTTTAAACCAATCATGCCAAGAATCTTGGTTTGTCGACAATATTGTTTGTGGCGCTTTATACCAAGCGACGAGCTCAGCTTGCTCTTGCCAGTAATCAGCGGGCGATTTTGTTGCTTGCTCTTGTTGTTTTAAATAGTGCATTCTCATGGCCTTTCAACTTATATTTATAATGTCATAGTAAAACTGTCGACAAAATTTACCTATTAGACTTTTGGCTAATATTTGTTCATGACAATTATATTGTTCTTATTTTTTCTTGTGGTTGAAAGTAACCTTACCAAGATGAAAATTAAGGGAGGGGAAGTTTTTAATCATTTAATCATGGACTTAGCAGGTGAAATCACCAATGTTTCGACAATTTCTGATAGTACTTCGGTGGAGGCAGAGAATACTCATCACTCTAGTAAAGACTTAGAAGAGCTAGCGAGCAGTTTAAACTCATTGGTTTCACAATTTAAAGTCTAAACAGGGTTAACTTTTAGCGCATGCATAGAGTGAGTATGCATGTGCAATTTTCCTTTGAATTTATGACTTATTACTTTGATACAGGCATTTGATAATGTACTGCGTCGAAATCACCAATGGGATCTTTATGAAGGTAAGCTCTAACGAATTTCATGCCCATCTTTTTCATCACGCTAATTGAACCAAGGTTATCGGCAACAGCAAGCGCGGAGACATGAGTGACTTCAGTATTGGCAGTCACTGCGTTTTTTATCGCAATAGCTGCTTCGGTTGCATAACCTTTGCCCCAAGAATTTTGGAAAAAACGCCAACCTAATTCTAAATCTTTAAAATCTGGCGTACTGGTAAAAAACGCCATTGGTCTTACTAACACCCAGCCTAAATACTCATCAGTGTTTTTGTCTGAAACCTGCCAAATCCCCCAGCCTTTCTTGGCATCACGATACTTTTCCATGCGAGGGATCAATAACTCATGAACCTGTTCCATGCTAGTTGGCGTACCGCCATTTAAGTACTTCATTACTTCTGGGTCTTGATCTAACTGCCACAGCGCTTGCGTATCATTACTATCCATCAATCTAAATTTTAATCGCTCGCTATTTTTTATTTTCATCATAATCCTTAAAAATGGCATAAAAAGCCTAATGCTAAAATGTTTAGCATTAGGCAAGTTTTGAAACAACAGACTAAGCAAGTATGATATCGAGGTTATCGATATAATCGCTATTTGGGTAGAGCGTTAAGCTAATAAAGGTTTTAAAAATCTTGCGGTATGAGAAGTCTTATGTTTTGCTACTTGCTCAGGCGTTCCGCTTACTAAAATTTCACCACCACCAGAACCACCTTCAGGCCCTAAATCAACAATCCAGTCTGCGGTTTTAATCACATCTAAGTTATGTTCAATCACCACTATGGTGTTTCCGTGATCACGTAATCTATGGATAACCTGCAATAGCTGCTTAATGTCATGAAAATGCAAACCTGTAGTTGGTTCATCTAAAATATATAAGGTTTTACCGGTATCACGTTTCGATAGCTCTTTTGATAACTTAACGCGCTGTGCTTCACCACCAGATAGCGTGACCGCGGACTGTCCCAGTTTTATATAACCTAAACCGACATCCAATAAAGTTTGTAGCTTGCGCTTAACCGCAGGAATCGCATTGAAAAACTCAAAAGCATCTTCAATGGTCATGTCCAATACTTCATGGATATTTTTACCCTTGTATAACACTTCTAAGGTTTCACGGTTATAGCGCTTACTCTTACATACATCACAGGGTACATAAACATCAGGTAAAAAGTGCATCTCAACTTTGATCATGCCGTCACCTTGACAGGCTTCACAACGACCACCTTTAACGTTGAAGCTAAAACGGCCCGACTTATAACCACGAGAGCGAGACTCTTGTGTTGCGGCAAATATATCGCGAATGGCAGTGAAAATGCCGGTATAAGTGGCAGGGTTTGAACGTGGTGTTCTACCAATTGGACTTTGGTCAATATCGATAACTTTATCCAATAACTCTAAGCCCTTAATTGATTTATAAGGCGCAGGCTCTTGAGTTGTTGCGCCATTTAATTCGGTGTGAGCAAGCTTATATAAAGTGTCGTTAATCAGTGTTGACTTACCTGAGCCGGATACGCCGGTAATACAGGTCATCAGCCCATTAGGGATGGTTAAACTGACATTTTTTAAGTTATTGCCACTGGCGCCAGTAAGTTTTACAACATTCTTTTTATCAAACGGATGACGCTTGGCAGGTATTTCAATTTTCTCAATTCCTGATAAGTACTTACCTGTGAGTGATTTGTCACATTGCAAAATATCATCGACAGTACCTTGCGCGATAATATCGCCACCATGTACACCTGCGCCTGGGCCGATATCAATCACAAAGTCGGCAGCACGAATAGCATCCTCATCATGCTCGACCACAATAACGGTATTGCCTAAATCGCGTAAATGAATAAGTGTGTTTAACAAGCGTTCATTATCTCGTTGGTGTAAGCCAATTGAAGGCTCATCAAGTACATACATTACGCCGACTAGACCAGCACCAATTTGACTGGCAAGTCTGATTCGCTGTGCTTCACCACCTGACAAAGTATTAGCGCCACGTGATAAATTTAAATAATTTAAGCCAACGTTTACTAGAAAGCCTAAACGCTCATTTATTTCTTTTAATATCTTTTCAGCAACTTGTGCTTTTTGTCCGGTGAGTGATAAACCTTGGAAGAAATCCAGGGCATCACTGATGGCAAACTCTGCAACCGTAGGCAGTGGCGTGTCATCGATAAAGACGTTACGTGCTTCAAGACGCAAGCGACTACCACTACAGTCGGGACAACTTTGCGAGTTGAGGTACTTAGATAACTCATCACGTACTGCGTTTGATTCCGTTTCTTTATAACGGCGTTGCATATTATTGATGATGCCTTCAAAAGGATGTTTACGTACCACGACATCACCGCGATCGTTCATGTACTTAAACTCAATTTCTTGTTTACCGCTACCGTAAAGCACCGCTTTTTGTGCGTCTTTCGATAAGCTTTTAAATGGCTTGTCGACATCGAAATTAAAGTGTTCGGCAAGTGCTTGTAGCATTTGAAAGTAATAAAAATTACGTTTATCCCAACCACGTACCGCGCCACCGGAAAGACTTAACTCTTCATTAGCAATAACGCGACTACTATCAAAAAACTGTTCAAGACCCAAGCCATCACAAGTTTGACAAGCACCTGCGGGGTTATTAAAAGAAAATAAACGCGGCTCCAACTCTTGCATGCTGTAACCACAATGTGGGCACGCGAAGTTGGCAGAAAAAAGTAACTCTTCTCTGTCGGGTTCGTCCATAAAAGCGACTTTTGCAGTGCCGGCTGTTAACCCTAAGGTAGTTTCAAAAGACTCAGATAAGCGAAGTTGAATGCCGTCACGCACTTTTAAACGATCTACAACAACTTCAATGGTATGTTTTTTCTGAAGTTCTAATGTCGGAGGATCAGACAAGTCACACACTTCACCGTCAATACGAGCACGAATAAAACCTTGTGCTGCCAAGTTATCGAGTAGTTTTACGTGTTCACCTTTCCTGTCTTGTAAAACAGGGGCGAGCAACATCACTTTAGTGCCTTCTTCAAGTTCTAATACTTTATCAACCATTTGTGAAACAGTTTGAGCTGCCAAAGCTTGACCATGTTCTGGACAACGTGGCTCACCAACACGGGCATAAAGTAGACGTAAGTAATCGTATATCTCTGTGATGGTACCAACCGTTGAACGTGGGTTATGTGAGGTTGATTTTTGTTCAATTGAAATTGCCGGAGAAAGCCCCTCAATATGATCAACGTCAGGTTTTTCCATCAAGGACAAAAATTGGCGAGCATAAGCAGACAGTGATTCAACATAACGACGTTGACCTTCTGCATACAAAGTATCAAAGGCTAATGAAGACTTCCCTGAGCCAGAAAGACCGGTAATTACCACAAGCTTATCTCGAGGGATTGTTAAGCTAATGTCTTTGAGGTTGTGCGTGCGGGCACCTCTGACTTCAATGTTTTTCATACGGTGTTGACTCAAATAGCGATAAAATTGAACCGACTATTATGACATAGAAATCATGCTATAAAAACCAATCAAGGGCAGAACAGCTAAAAAAAACTGTTTATTTTTACAGTGCTTTTTGTAAGGCTTAAATGAAGCTTTAGCGTTATGTCTATAGGGGAGTTAACCTCAGCTCGGGATAATAAATAGCTCCCTAGCAGCTATTTTTCCTTACTTCTTCGGTTAACTCATGAACAATAGAATAACTATTATTAATGAATTCACCTTGAATTAAAAAAACTATCAAGCTAGTGAGTTGCTGTAACTGCAACTATAACTTTTACAGGTGGTTAACTTATCTCTCACCCCGAACTGAGGTTAAATAAACAAAGCTTGATATGGCTAAATGTTTAGTCTGTTGTTTTAGTTGTTAGGATTTTGTTGTGTAAGTTTGCATGCTAAACTAGCGGAAATTTTTTAAGTTCGTCTTTTGTTTTAGGTTTTAGCAACGTTATGAGTGTTTCAGGTTTAAACCGTATTGAGAAAAAAGCTGCCTTTTCCTTAGCCAGTGTGTTTGGCGTACGCATGTTAGGTTTATTTATGATCCTTCCTGTGTTCGCTATTTATGGTGAGCAGCTTACAGGGTACAGCCCGATATGGTTAGGTTTAGCTATTGGTGCTTATGGCTTAACACAGGCCTTATTACAAATACCTATGGGAATTCTTTCTGATAAATATGGTCGAAAGCCGGTTATTTTAGCCGGGTTAGTAGTATTCCTCATCGGTAGTATCGTTGCAGCAATGTCTGAAAGTATTTACGGTGTGGTATTAGGTCGAGCGATTCAAGGCATGGGGGCGATAGCAAGTGCGGTATTAGCATTGGCAGCAGATTTAAGTCGAGAAGAACAAAGACCTAAAGTGATGGCGACCATTGGCATGTTTATTGG
>CAJXPG010000096.1 GCA_913057925.1 uncultured Colwellia sp.
ACTTTATTGATCAGTCACCGCAAGTGACCATCAATGTCGAGCCGAGCAAAGCCGATATTGAAGAGTATGGCCCGCATGTTAAATCGCTCACGGGCTCGGATTGTGATAGAGATGGTAAAATGGACGACAATGCCACCTGCAATGCCGTTTTTTATAAGCTGTGGCTTAAATATGCCCGTTAATAATTGGTCACTTTCAAAAAGCGAGTTATCTCATCAATCATATGCTGATAGTGAGGGTTGAAAGTCAGCCTTTGTAAGGGTAGTGAGTGGCTTAAGTTTTCCGCCGTCGTTTCACCGATAATCGGCTTATCAATTTCTTTACATTGCTTATAACGGTCAGGCTCAGTCGCATAATGCCCGCAATTACGATACTGGCCGGAAATACCATAATGAGGATTACTTGGTGCATTAGTTGTTGCTGAGTGAGCAATATCGTAAAACTCAGCACACATCTCACCTTTCTGACAGTCTGGTATGGTGACTTTGATATTGCTTAAAGTGGCATCGGATAAACTCGTTTTGTTACCATAATACAACAAGCGACTTTGTGCTCTTTTACTTGCAACACTGTCTTCGTGCTGTTGCCACTGTTCTATCAGTACTAACGTTTGCTTGGTTTCTATAGTTTGATCATGCTCACTGGCAACAACAAAAATTGGAATGTCATGCATTATTCTACTTTTCATTGAATTTTCGCCGACAATACCACTCATTAAGTCATGAACTTGCGCAGCGGCGTTATAAGGGAAAGACTCATATTTGACAAAATCAATATCAGCATCAAGATCTATCCAATCGACAAACGGTAGGTAATCAACGTATTTAGCTAACCAAGCCATATCACTTTTAGCTTTCGATGCCGGTGACCACATAAACAAGCCATTAATTTTTTCACCTACTTGTTGCTGCTGCATCAGGTAATCAAAAATCAACGCGCCACCTGTTGAGAAACCACCAAGGTAGACTTGTTCAAACTCAGCCAATGTTGCTTCAATGGCAAATTGAGTGGCTATTTGCCACTCTTGGTAACTGACATCAAGTAAATCTGAAGGAGCAGTACCGTGACCAGGTAAAAGTAAGGTACGAACCGTAAAGCCTTGTTGATAAAAAAATTGGCTAAGATCATGAAACGTAAAAGGTGAATCGGTTAAGCCATGAATCAGTAAAATGGCTTTTGTATTATTATTTTGTGCTAGTTCGTATGGCGCAACTAGCTGACTTACTTTTGGAATTTTTTCCCAGTTATTTTCTTGTGCTAACTGTGCGTAAGTTTCGGTGACAATAGGGCAAGGCATGCTTGCCCGTGGATTTTTGTTGGTAATAACTTGAGTTGCTTCATTAAGATATTGCTGATAATTCTTTAGCTTATCAAAATTTACTTTTGCCAAGGTTTTAGTGCTTATCTCATTAACAAACCGGTATTTTCCTGAGTCCGTTAAGGAAGCAAAGTTATCATTGATACTTAAGCAATCTTGCTGATTTTGGGCAAATAATTGCGCACTTGCCAAGCTAAGCAATAAAAAGGTGTATTTAATGACATCTTGCATGGTGGCTCTCTGTTTACCTTAACGTTTACACCATATTCTACGCAAAAAAAAACGCCTTTGAAACATATGCTTCAAAGGCGTTACTAAGCTTACAATCAGCTCAGGATTAGCGCTTTATTATTTAGATACCATAATCTAAACGATATTTTTTAATGTTTGCTAAGTTTTCTGCTAATTCAGGCTTAGTTGATACTTGCTCTTCAAGGAAGGTTACAACATCACCTAAAGTCACAATTGCCGCTACTTGCGTACCAAAATCACGTTCAACTTCTTGAATCGCAGAAAGTTCACCTTGGCCTTTTTCTTGACGGTCAAGGGCAATTAACACACCTGAAAGCTCTGCGCCTTGTGTTTTAATAATTTCCATTGATTCACGGATAGCTGTGCCTGCGGTAATCACATCATCAACTAGCATGATTTTCCCTTCAAGATCAGCACCAACTAATGAACCACCTTCACCGTGCTTTTTCGCTTCTTTGCGGTTAAAGCAGTATGGCGCATCAATATTATGGTGATCGTACAGGGCAACCGTTGTTGTCGTTGCAATTGGAATACCTTTATAAGCAGGACCAAAAACCAAATCAAAATCAATTTTTGAATCCACTAAAGTAGCGGCATAAAAGCGACCTAAACGCGCTAAATCACCACCGGTTTTAAACATACCAGCATTAAAGAAGTATGGGCTTACTCGGCCTGATTTTAAGGTAAACTCGCCAAAGCGTAATACTTGTTTTTCGATAGCAAATTCAATAAATTCGCGTTGATAATCTTTCATCTTCAGTTTCCTTATTACTTAGCTTAATGCCGCTTTTTGTAAGTCGAATAATTCGTTGATACCATTTTTAGCCAATTCAAGCATAGCTTGCATTTCTTCAAAGCTAAACGGCTCTTCTTCGGCAGTACCTTGTACTTCAATTAACTTACCGGTATCTGTCATTACAACATTTAAGTCAGTATCAGCAGCTGAATCTTCTGGGTAATCTAAATCAGCAACAGGTTCGCCTTTATAGATACCAACAGATACTGCGGCAATCATATGCTTAAGTGGGTTAGTTTTAATGATGTCTTTCGCACGCATATAGTTAAGGGCATCTACTAAAGCAACACAAGCACCAGTAATTGAAGCTGTACGTGTACCGCCATCGGCTTGAATAACATCACAATCAATTGAGATAGTGTTTTCACCTAAGGCTTTTAAGTCAACAGCCGCGCGTAATGCACGAGCAATTAAGCGAGAAATCTCTAAAGTACGGCCACTTTGTTTACCTGATGCCGCTTCACGACGCATACGCGAGTGAGTTGAACGAGGTAACATGCCGTATTCAGCAGTAACCCATCCTTTACCTTGGCCTTTTAAGAAACGTGGTACACCCACTTCAACAGAAGCAGTACAAATTACTTTGGTGTCGCCAAACTCAATAAGAACAGAGCCTTCAGCGTGAGTAGTAAATTGACGAGTAATAGTTACCGGACGAATTTGTCCTAATGTTCTGCCGCTTGGACGCATAATGTGTTTCCCATGAAGTAAATAATTGTTGCGCATTATAATAGGAACAGCATGATATTGACATAATGACGAGTAAAGATTTTACATATTGTGCCGATTATCGCAGCAACTACAGGCTATTTAGCGTTCCTGTTGTTTATAGGATATCTTCAACAATAACAGGCTTCTTATAATCTCGACTTTGCTTACATCTAATTATTGTTGTCTGTAGTCCTATTGAATATTTGCCAGTACAGCTACTAAGATAAATAACGTTATGACGTTTGAAAAATGTAATGGCAAAATACATGATTAGTAAAGTACCTATTTAACTATCAGTTATACTGTTGAAAAGTCTCTATATAAAAAAATTGTTGTATAAGGACGTCTACAGGGACAATAAAAAGACACAGTTGCTGAAAGATATAACCAACAAGCAAGGTCATCTTTGCTATAGAGAAAACTAATACTAGGGTCACCAAATGAAGTTTGCTATTAATCTGCTTTTGCTTAGCTGTTTAGCTATACCTTTTCATATTTATGCTAAGTCACACCATATGGCTAGTCAAAATTTACCAACTTACAGCCAGATCTATGATGATCAAAGAGACCCATTTAAAGATGCCGCAGCAGCGCTTACCTTAGCCAAAGAAACCAACCGTCAGGTTTTAATTGAAATTGGCGGCAATTGGTGTACTTGGTGTCATAAAATGGACAACTTTCTCGCGAAAAATCCAGAGGTGTTTCAAGCTTTACATAGCCAATACGTATTATTAAAAATTAATGTCAGTGATAGTAATGAGAATAATGATTTTATGAAGTCATTACCGCCTGTACTTGGCTATCCGCATATGTATATTTCTACCGCGCAAGGTAAGATGATTTTATCTAAAGATACTGCAGAATTATTAGCGGGGAATGATTACTCAAAAGAGCATTGGTTAAACTTTTTAACGCAATGGTCTGTCACAAGTACAAACAACCAACTGCAAAAAACGTCACTCGAATCTGAGGAATAATCCCTTGCCACCAATAAGCTCTTTTTTTGATAAAGCCTACCGTACGCCGGATTTTTTAACACACAAGCAAATGAAACGCCGCGCATTTTTAAAGTCTGCCGCCGGAGCAAGCGCAATTGCCGCCATGCCGGTAATTTCTCTTAGTGCAAAGCAGCAAGTACAATTCGATGAGTTAATTAAAACAGATCCCTGGTTAACGCTTGATGCCACCTTAAACCATTTACTTCCGAGTTCACCGACAGGACCAAGCGCACAGGAAATACAAGCTACCGCTTACCTTTTTCAAGTGATGACAGTACAACCGACTGAACAAGAGGAAAAAGACTTTATCCTCAAAGGCGTTGGTTGGCTAAATGATTATGCTAACTCACAAAAATCACAAAATTTTGCGCCCTTACCATTCGAAGACAAAGAGCAACTACTTAGCGGTATAAGTAAATCTACAGCGGGGCAAAACTGGTTGAACACCTTGCTTGGCTACATCTTTCAGGCCATGTTGGCGCCGCCAAGTTATGGCGGTAACCCAAATGGTATCGGTTATCAGTGGTTAGAACATCAAGCCGGTTTTCCACTACCTGAAAAAGGTCAGCGTTTTTTTGAGTTACCCAGCAGAGCGCGAATTGCAGTGCAGGTTCAATCAGACAACAAAGAGCCATTAATCGCTCGTAAGAAAAATAACAGCCAAAGGATCAACAAAGCATGACCACTTCACCTATCTGGGACATTTGTATCGTCGGCAGTGGCGCTGGTGCTTCGCCAATAGCCCATCAATTATCCAAAGCGGGCGCTAAAGTGTTAGTACTTGAAAAAGGCCCTTGGCTGACAGAGAAAGAGTTCTTCAAAGATGAATTGACCATCAGTATTCATGATGCTTACAACCCTAAACTTAACGACGAGCAGCACGTTATTGAAGAAGAATATCTTGATGAAAATGATCAACCTTTTTGGCAAGGAGAGAAAACCAGTGACTCTGGCTGGAGTTGGTGGAACGGTAATGTTGTTGGTGGCTCTTCCAACTTTATGAGTGGCTACTTTCATCGATTAAAACCAGTAGACTTTCGCTTAAAATCTGAATTTGGTGCGATAACAGGGGCGAACGTTGCCGATTGGCCAATATCTTATGATGAATTAGAGCCTTATTATGCCAAAGTTGAACGTGAAGTGGGGGTTTCAGGTCGTGTAGTAGACCACCCTCATCAAGAGCCTAGATCAACAGATTTTCCCTACCCGCCCATTGCTGAGCTGCCGATGTCTTCATGGATAGATAAAGCGGCCAACAAAATTGGTTATCACGCTATTCCTGTGCCACGAGCCATTTTGTCAAAACCTGATATGGGTCGCCGCAGTTGTGAATACTCTGGCTATTGCAGTAGTTATGGTTGTTCTTCTGGTGCAAAAGGCAGTGGTCGAGCAGCGTTATTAAATCATGCGGTAGCCACAGGAAACTGCACCATTAAAGCCAATGCCAAAGTGTATAAAATTGCCAGCGACTCTAAGGGTGAGATCACAGGTGTGCATTATTACGATGGCCTAGGACGAAAAAAATCGGTCAGCGCTAAAATTTATGTTGTTGCCTGCCAAGCAGTTGAAACCTCACGACTGCTGCTCGCTTCTACTGGTGACAAGTTCCCCCGAGGCTTAGCCAACAATAATGGCCAAGTGGGCAAGAATTTATTATTTAGTGGTGGCGGCACTGGTCAAGGAGACTTTATTTTTTCAGAGTTAACAGAGAAAAAAGTTGCTGAATTAAAAAAAGTAGGCCCTTTCATTAATCGTGCCTTACAAGATTGGTATCAGATTAATGATAAAGCCTTTACTGGCGCCAATAAGCAAGGGCAAGCTAAAGGCGGCACTATTGACTTTTTGTTTCATCAAAATCCAATTGCCCGCGCCCATGGCACACAATGGGCTTCAGTTGAAGATAGCCATGAAAATGGTCATGATAAATTACTTTGGGGCGAAGCATTAAAGCAAAGTATGAAAACAGAATTCACCAGCTATAAAACACTTCGCTTTGAAGTGTTTAATGATTGGCTACCAACCGATGATTGTTTTGTTAGTTTGGATACAGATGTCACCGACCAGTGGGGCGATCCAGTAGCTAAAGTGCGCATCGGTTATCATGATCATGATTTAGAAGTTGGTAAATACCTGTCACTAAAAGCTGAAAAGTTACTTGAAGCCCTTGGAGCAAAAAACATTTCATCTTCAGTCAGTGGTTATCCTTCTACCAACTTAATGGCTGGCGGCTGTCGATTTGGTGATGATGCAAAAACATCAGTGCTGAACAAAAACTGTCAAGCACACGAAGTCGATAACCTTTATGTTACCGATGGCTCATTTATGCCCACAGGTGGAAGTGTTCCTTACACCTTTACTATTTATGCCAATGCGTTTCGCGTCGCTGATAAAATAAAAGCACATTGGCAACAATTAGCCGCCAGTTAGCGCTAGTTAAATAACTAGCGCTCAGGCATAATCCTGCTAGTTCATTCTTATAAAACACACTTTATAAAGTAATAATTAATAGGAAAGATTATGATCTACAGTATGACTGCTTTTTCTCGTGTTGAGATTAAAGGCGATTGGGGTAACGCTGTGTGGGAAATCCGCTCGGTTAACCAAAGATTTTTAGAAACTTACTTCCGCTTACCTGAGCAATTTCGTGGCATAGAGCCAGTATTACGTGAGCGATTTCGTAAACTGCTTAATCGCGGCAAAGTTGAGTGTAACTTACGTTTTAACGCTAACCCTGCAACCAAGAGCGAATTAGCCCTAAACGAAAAGTTAGCATTACAACTTATCCAACACGCCAATTGGATCAACGAGCAAACCTTAAACAGCCAAGTAAACCCGGTTGAAGTAATGCGCTGGCCTGGTGTGATGGAAGCGCCTGAAACTGATATGTCAGCTATTCAAGCTGAATTACTTGCGGCATTTGATAAAGCATTAAAAGACTTTATTGCTGCTCGCGCCAGCGAAGGTGAAAACCTTAAAGCTATGATTGAGCAACGCCTTGATGCGATTTCAGCCGAAGCCGATAAAGTGCAATCTCATATGCCGGAAGTTATTGCTTGGCAACGTAACCGCATTATTGAAAAATTCACCGATGCAAAAATTGATTTAGACTCAGGTCGCGTTGAACAAGAGCTAGTATTATTGGCGCAAAAAATGGATGTCGCTGAAGAGCTAGATCGTTTGAATAGCCACGTCAGTGAAACCAAGAAAATCTTGAAAAAAGGCGGCGCACAAGGTCGTCGTTTAGACTTCATGATGCAAGAATTCAACCGTGAAGCTAACACCTTAGGTTCAAAATCAATTAATACCGACGTTACCGCCAGCGCAGTAGAATTAAAAGTACTTATTGAGCAAATGCGTGAGCAGATTGCGAATATAGAATAATGTAGGCTTTTTAAAATCAGCTAAAAGCCATAACTTTAACTTATGTTGATGTTATGGCTTTTTTTTCATCAGTTAAACTCACTAAGATAGTAAAGGTGTGAGTTGCTTGCTATAACATCTTCATACTCAGTAAAAGGATGCTTATATAATGATTTCACTTTCCCCAGAGCAATGCCGCGTGATCGGCGTGATGTTAGAAAAAGAAACGACTACCCCTGATCAATATCCAATGTCGCTAAATGGCATTACCACGGCTTGCAATCAAAAAAGTAACCGTGAGCCAGTAATGTCGTTGGCAGAGTCTGATGTACAAAACATTGTTGATGAACTAGTGCAAAGCAATCAATTAATGATTGATCATAAAGCATCAGGCCGAGTTAGTAAGTACTTCCACCGATTTTGCAACACTGAATTTGGTAGCTTACAGTTTACCATACAGCAAAGAGCAATTATCTGTGTGTTATTACTTAGAGGTCCACAAACTCCTGGAGAGCTAAGAACCCGTACTAATCGCTTAGCTGATTTTAATGATGTCAGTGAAGTAGAGTCTGCTCTGAACGAATTACAAGAGCTCAACGGCCAAACATTTGTTAAAAGGCTTGCTCGAGAACCCGGCAAACGTGAATCTCGTTATGTGCAGCTATTATCAGATTTTGATGAAACCGCCCATACTACTGCCTCACAAACATCACCCGTTAACAACCAAGATGATACCCAAACATCTCTTGCTCAGCGAGTAACAGAGCTTGAACAACAAATAGCTAAATTATCAGAGCAAATTGATATATTAACCAAGTAATGACTAATCAGCTCCGCAATTCATAAATAGGTAACTGTAACTTATATACCCATCACACTTGAAGAAACGAGTACCCTTTAAATGTGAAGGGTATCGATAGACACAATTCCCCTGTGCGTATCTATAAGAACAGTATAAAATACTTAATGTACTCCTCTCATTTATGGATAGAACTTTCATGGACAAACCAATTGCTTTGTTAAGCTTGTTATCATCTTCCTTATTGGCATTTACCGTGCAGGCGACAGAGCCAAAAAATGAAAGTAAGCCAGCAAAAAATAACAGTGAAGCGGCGATTGTTCTTTCCAAAAAACAAAAAAATCAATGCGCTCAATACTGTAGCGAAATAACTACCGATGATAGCTATAAACAACAAGTTCATAATAGGCAAAACCCAGCTTCAAGTGTGGGTTATGAGTTAATTATTCCTGAAGCTTTACCGCCAAGAAATCGTTGGTCAGACTTTTTACCTATTTGGGGTAAAGAAGCAAGAGAGGCAGGCTATTTACTACCACTGCCTTTTGGTATTTCAGTGGTTGGTTTAACTCAAGAGCAACCCTTCGAAGTTTCTAAAATTGGCTTGGAAGTAAATGGTGAACAAAACGAAGTTGTTAATGATCTTATTGACGATACAATTACTGCTAAAAACCTGAGAGTGTCTGATACCACTTATAACTTACGCTTTGATGCTTGGATTTTACCTTTTTGGAATGTTTATGGTCTCGTTGGTAAAACTAAAGGTAAAGCCGAGCTTGAATTAGACGTTGATTTAGAGTTACCAACGTTATTTCTCGCTGCCGCTGGTGTAGGTAATGGTTTTGGTAGCAATCGATGTGACAGTATAAATTTGCCTTTCCAAGGCCCTGCACCAGGTAGCTGCTTACTAACCACTGAAGGTATTCCTACCACATTACATTTCAATGGTACGGTTCTTGGCTATGGCACAACCATTGCCGGTGGTTACGGTGATTTTTTTGGCATGTTTGATGTTAATTATTCTGAAGCCGATATTAATATTGCCATCGAGAAAACCCAACAAACGGTTTATTCTGCACGCTTAGGTTGGAATGGCAGTATTGGTGTTTACCACGGCCAGTTATGGTTTGGTGCAATGAAGCAAGATATCGAACAGCAAATTGCGGTTTCTACACCAGGTAAGCAAGTTGCCGTACTGATTGATCAGCATGCTAGCTCACCTTGGAATTATCTTATAGGTGCACAATGGAATATTACTGAAGAATGGGCCGTTATTGCTGAAACTAATTTTGCCTTTAGTGATCGCCAACAGTTTATGATGCAAATAGGCTATCGCTTTTAACCTCAATAAAACTCAACTTTATACTTACACTATGGATATCAAAATGTCTGTTTCTACTGAAAATAATAATGAAAGCCTTACAAGCAATATCAGTGAAAGTGCCAAAGAAGCAGCAGAGTTACCTGCCGAACTTTTACGTACTGAAATAGAGCAAGTATCAAGAGTTTATCAAATCATGGTAGATTTTTTTGCCAATTACAGCTTTCAACTAATTGGCGCTTTATTAATCTTCATTTTGGGTTATTCCGTCGCTGGCAAAGTTGCCAAAGCGGTATTGCGCCTCTGCGAAAAACATAAACTCGATATCACCCTAAGTCGCTTCCTCGCAAGTACCACTAAAATGGTGGTGCTAGTGTTGGTCAGCATCATTGCGCTGAATAAACTCGGCATTAGTGTTACTCCTTTTGTCGCCGCAATTGGTGCCATTTCATTAGGCGCAGGTTTAGCCCTTCAAGGTTTACTGGCAAATTATGCTGCCGGCTTTAATATCATCATCATTCGTCCCTTTGTCGTTGGTGATACCATAGAAGTTCAAGGAGTTACCGGCATAGTAAAAGAGGTACAGCTTGCCTACACCATTATTGAAAATGAAGATGAAGCTGAGATTACCATTCCAAATAAGCATATCGTCGGAGAAGTAGTACTCAATTCAAGAAAAGATACCTTATTAAAGCTTTCTGTCGGCATTTCATATCAAGATGATCCAATCAAGGTTAGCCAACTGATTGAGGAAACACTCGCAAAATTAGACATTTATACTGACAAAGTACGTATGCAAGTCGGTATTGATGAATTTGCTGATAGTGCGATTAATATAGGTATTCGCTTATGGATCCCTACCACCAATTTATATGCTGCAAAATATAGCGCTTATCAAGCCATTTATCTCGCTTTCGCACAAGAAAAAGTGACTATTCCATTCCCACAACAAGATGTGCATCTTATACAACCCGAATAAATAAAGACGTTAAATATTTTGAGATAGTTGATAATTGAAAGCTGAAAGTAACCAGAGTATTGATTACAGACTAAAATACCGTTAAACGATTTTAACGGTATTTTTACCTGTCGCTTTAGCATCAAGCAAAGCATCTTCAACATGATAAAGTAAATCCTGTAGCGGCATGCCCTTTCGCCATGTTGATAACCCCATACTGCAAGTAATGGTATCTGTAGTAAAAAGCTGCTGCGCAATCGTCTCTTTTAACGAGTTAGCAAATTCGTATGGAGCGGCAACCTTGCTTGGCAAAATCAATAAAAAGTTATCACTATGCCAATGTATCAACTGACTATCTTGTTCAATATATTGCTGAATGATCTTAACTAAATTAATTAATATATCATCGCCAATACTCGGGCCATAGGCATCATTAATCCGTTTAAAGTTATCAAGATTTAGCTGTACTACACTAAAGCCCTGTCCATATTGCTCAGCATTATTGATAAAGCGATGCAGTAAGGCTTGCCCTGCTCGTCTATTTAGCGCATGAGTTAATGGGTCTTGCTTAGCAAGCTCTTCAAAGGCTTGAGTAACATGACCTAACTCCTGCAAACGACGATAGACAAATACCAATAAGCTAAAGGTTAATGTAACACCCAAAGGTAACAACTCATCTAGCTCTAAGTGTTCATATTTTTCAACAACATCAACAATTAACTCTAAAACATCATAATGGGCAAAAATTGCAAACAAAAGCCCGTTGATGGCCAATAACCACAAGCCATCTTTAATAAAGCTACTTCGATGTAAGTATTTATAATGCAAGACTATTTAACCTATGAAAATAAACCGTTATGCATAATTGCTTAAATCAAAATTAAATGCGAGTGATTTTCACTTAAATTTGTACACTAAGACAATAACTGTTGTTTTTAATCAAACTTCTTCACAATTATCTCACTGTAGTAACCGAAAAATATGAAAATATATTATCCGTATGCCATAGTTAATTCATGGCGATTTTTAGGATACAAAATGTTAAATCATATTCAAGAGATTATTGAAGCCGTTTCAAATAGTTACGGTGATGAATATTTATCCAAAATTATCCCTGCGATGAGCAAAATTATTGGTGCCGATTATACCTTCATTGCTAGCATCAATTCACAAGCGAGAAGCTGTCGAACAGAGGTATTAGTAGCAAATGGAAAAATTGTTGAAAACTTTGAATATGCCCTAGCTGATACACCCTGTTCCGATGTCGCCGATAATTCCGTTTGCTTTTACCCAAAAGATATTTGTAATTTTTATCCAAAAGATCAATTGCTTATTGATATGGAGATTCAAGCTTATTTGGGTACACCTTTAGTAGATTCCAAACAAAATGTTATTGGTATCATAGTCGCGTTATACAAAAGTGAACGTTCAAACATTTCAGAAACTAAAGCACTTTTTCAACTTTTTTCTGGTCGAATAGCCGCAGAATTAGAGCGACTAAGCTACGAACAATCTCTTGAAGATACCATTGAAGCCAGAACCAAAGAACTGACAGAAACAATAAACTTGTTGCAAGCCACACAAAGTCAATTAGTTGAATCTGAAAAAATGTCTGCTTTAGGTAACTTAGTTGCCGGAGTATCACATGAAGTAAATACGCCTCTGGGTATTGCGATAACAACTCAAAGTATCATGGCGGATGAACTAGCGACACTTAAGAGTAAACTTGATAACAAAACCCTAAGCATGAAAGACATGCAAGCATTTTGTCAGAAAACAGATAGCGCAATAAACATGCAAGGAGAAAACTTAAATAGAGCAAAAAACCTAATTGAAAACTTTAAGAAAACTGCTGCAGAACAACATTTACTAGAAATAGAAACCTTAAATATCGGTCAGTATTATCAACGAGTCACTTCAACCTTACGATCGTTATTGAAGCCTCAAAAAGTAAGCCTAGAAATTAAATGTGAAGATAAAATTGTCTTAGCAACTTACCCTGGTATTCACGCACAGATATTAACCAACTTAATTAGCAACAGCATAAAGCACGGCTTTAGCAATCAGTCTAAGCAACAAAACATTATCACCATCGAAGTCAAAAAAACGGATATCGGTGAAGTAGAAATTATCTATAAAGATAATGGCTGTGGGCTCTCTGATGCGGCTAAACAACATATCTTTGAGCCATTTTTTACCACTGCACGTAAAGACGGTGGTATAGGGTTAGGTATGTCTATTGTTTATAATTTAATAACTCAAAAACTCAACGGGACCATCGAAGTAAAGCCTGCCGAGGTAGGTGCCTGTTTTCATTATAAATTTAAAGAAGAATTGATTACTCAATAACCTGAAATTTGTTTGCTAAACAGGTTTCTAACAAGTACATAGGCAAAAAGCATTTTTAGACAAGAGTTAGAGAGCGTTAAATCGAATCAATCTCTATGCGTCTTGCCTGTTATGCTATTTAAAACATATTCGCTCGGTGATTAAACCTTCACTCTCTCTTAGTAATACACAGTTACAACGTATACTATTCGTATTCGTATTAAATTTGCTGCCAGCGTTACTTGCCAGCGACAGTTTCATTTTAATAAAGCATTTTTTTATTTTTTTCGGTAAAGATAGTCCATTCAACTTCGTAATCTTTATAGTCTTCAGGCCATTGTAAAACCGCAACCAAACGTGTTTGCCTTCCCTTTAAATAGTCAGGTAAGTGGTTTTTAAAGGCGTATACTTCTTTTTTTAAGCGTGACGCTTTTACGTTATGCTCAATCAGTAATTTATGAACAGTATTTATACGCCTCATAGCAAGCTTTTTATTGTATTCTTCACTACCTACATCACTCGTATCACCAATTAGGTATAAATTAGTTTCAGGATACTTATTTAAAAAAGTGGCCATTTCTATCGTACGCTTTTGTTCCTTTTCATTTAATTGATCTTTATCAAAACCAAAATATACCACTCTATATTTAACTTTAGGCCTCCCGGTTAACTCTGGGCAACCATCATTATTAATAACAGCATCACTAGGGGTCTCATCGCAGGAATCTCGCTCATTAATGACACCATCTAAATCGATATCATTTAAATCGCGAGTTTGTTTCTGCAGGGGATCTTGCTGAGTGTAGAGTGCAGGTTCCGTGACACAAGCTGACAAGTAAAAACTCAAAAATACACAAAAGGCTGTTTTTTTATTCAATAAAAACATCGTTATTTTTCCTCTTCTTGTTGAGCTTCATTTTTGACTTTTAGTTGCCAAGCTTCAGGGGTATCAACCCTTAACTCTTCAATTAATTTACCAGTGGCATTAATTAACCGATAACTCGCTGAGCGTTCTTCAAATGTAGCATTTAAGAAGTTTTTCCTCGCAACAAAAAGTTCTATTTTCGAGTCTAAAACATCCAATAAAGAGCGGCGTCCTAATACATATTGCTGCATATACCCCTCTTGTGCTTTTGTGGCAAAGTCAACATTTTGGCGATAAAACTCTTTTTGCTCGCCAACGAATCTATAAGCATTCCAAGCTAAAGTGGTCCCTTCTATTACTTGTTGATAAGTGTTATCACGAATGGCTTTAGCTTCTTCTTTTCGCCATGCTGCCGCTTCTGTTTTCGCGACTGTTCGACCACCAGAGTACAAGTCATAACTCACCGACAACATAATCCGACTATCGTCGTCAGGCCCTTCAAAACCATCTGTATTATCATCACTGTTGACATCAAGCTGTAAATCAACTTTTGGCCAAAAGCTACTTTCTTCTCGACTCATTTGCTTGTCTGCAGCATTAACATCAAAAATAGCGGCTTTAATTTCAGGGTGATTTTTCTTCGCCACGTCAATTGCTTGATCAAGTGAGCTTGGCATATAGGTTTTATCTGGTCTAGGCATATGCAACTCTTCAGGATAGCTCCCCACTAAGTCGTAATATTTTGCTTTTAAATCAAAGTAATTATTCTTTGCTGCTAATAAACTTGAATGTGATGTTGCTAACCTAGATTGAACCTGAGCCACATCGGCAGCACTGCTTAAGCCTTTATCCGTTCTTTTTTTAATATCACCGAGGATTTTCTTATGATCATCAACATTTTGCTCAGATAACTCGATAATGCCCTTAGTTTTATACAACTCAATATAAACTTGTGCTATTTCTAAACTTAAATTTTCAGCCTCTGAAGCTAAAGCCTGTTTATCAGCCTTTACTTCAAAATCTAGGCGAGCTAAGTCTTCTACCGTTTCAAATCCTGAGAAAAGTGATTGTGTTACTCTCAAACCTAATTCTCGTCGATTTAATTCTGAATCGAAATCACGACCATTATTCTTAGTGATCTTTTCATAACCTGTCGCGGCATAGAGTGAAACTTGTGGCAAATAATCACTAAAGACAGCTCGCTTGTCTTTATGTTTTGCTTCAAATCGAGCATATTTTTGTAATAACCTAGGGTTATTCATCATTGCTTGAGCTACTGATTGCTCTAAAGTTAATGCTTCAACTCCTGTGCTACAACCAATCAATAGTGGAATAATGAGATAATTACGCATTTATATTTTCCTTGTTACCTTTCTTTCATTGCATTGGCCTTCGCTCTTAATAGCGGTTTCAGCCAGTAATGTAGGACTGTTTTCTTTCCTGTTAAAATATCAACATTAGCTTGCATACCGGGAATAATTGCTCGGTTGGCTAAAGTACTCTCTTTAGTTTTTACATGCACCTCATAATATGTAGTACCATCTTCTAGCTGCTGAGCATCTGCGCCAACATAAACAACTTCACCAATTAAACCACCATATATGACAAAGTCATAAGCAGTAAATTTGACCATGGCTTTCATACCTTTATGAATAAAGCCTATATCTTGCGGTGCTACTTGTGTTTCAACCAGTAATTTATCGTCTAGGGGTACTATTTCCATAATTGCTTGCCCTGGTTCAATCACTTCCCCCACTGAACGAGTGATAATATTTTTCACTGTTCCTGATACCGGCGATATAATTTGAGTTTTATTTACTCTATCTTTTAACGCTTTTACACTTTCCATCATTTTCGCTTGATTATTAATAACCTCATCAAGTTCTGCTCTAGCTCTGGCTAAATACTCATAAGCAATGGCTTTCCGTTCTTCCAGGATTTGTTGCTTGGCTGAGAGTAGTTGTAAGCTAAGTGCTTTAGCTTGTTCAATTTCGCCTTCAATTGTAACTTGCTCCTTTTGTAACTTAAGCAACTCCATTTCAGCAACAGCCCCTTGAGCTACAACTTCGGCAGTTAAGTTAACTTCTTTCGTTAACAAGGCATATCGTTTAATTAAGCTATTATTATGCGCTCTTTGCTCATTAATGGCTTGTTGCTGCTGCTCCTCTGCTTGCCTGTTATGCTTCAGTTGGCTTTTTAGCTGAGTCAAGCGAGACTCATAGCTATATCCTACTTGCAGTTTATCTAACTCTGCTAAATCAGTATGTTGAAAACTTTGTGCTAACACAGTAACCGAGCCTTGCTCTATCGCAATACTCTTTAACTCAGCAGATAGTCGTAACTTTTTTAATCTAAGTGATAATTGCTCCTGTGCCGACTCATTTAATGCTGCGGAAAAGCGGATGTCTTCCAACAAAATTAATTTTTGTCCTTGAGAAACCTGTTCCCCCTCGTTAACTAACAAGGCTTGTAAAATACCGCCATCTATATTTTCTACACTTTGCACAGCTTGAGCCGGTACTACTTTGCCTTGGCCAACAACGGCCTCTTCTAAAGTTGCAAATGTTGCCCAGACTATCGTGATAACTATGGTGAGAAAGACCAACCATACCAGCCTTTTTGCTTTATCAGCTGCAGCGACTTGATTGACATATAATTCAGGCATTACTCGTCATCCTGTTTACTAACAGCCGTAGTGTTTTTAACATTTTTAGGCTTTACGGTCACAGATCGTAATGTCTTTCTAGGCATTCCAAATAGTGTTTGCGGTGTTTTTATAGCGACAATTTCCCCTTTTTCGATCACCAAAATACGATCACAAATAGCTAATACCGCAGGTTTGTGACTAGCAATAACCATGGTGTTATTAGAGGTACTTTTTAAACTATGGATAATCCTTCGTTCATTTTTCTCATCCATGGCACTAGTTGGCTCGTCTAAAAACATTAAGTTAGCATTTTTAAGTAAGGCTCTAGCGATCACGACTGCTTGACGTTGTCCTCCGGACAAACAACGACCGAACTCACCTACCTGACTATCTAGTCCGGACTCTAACCTATCTACAAAATCATTAATGCCACTGTGTTTTATGGCTTGCGCAAGGGCTTTAGGTGCCACATGTTCACAACCTTGTACGATATTTTCTAATACCGAACCATAAGATAAGCTCGGTGTTTGTGCTACCCATGCTGTATGTTTACGTATAGCACTGATCGGCCATTGTTTAAGCTCAATATCTGTCTCTTATACACATCTCCGAGCCCACGAGACCGTACTAGATCTC
>CAJXPG010000097.1 GCA_913057925.1 uncultured Colwellia sp.
AGTAGATCGTCGGCAGCGTCAGATGTGTATAAGAGACAGGTTATAAGCTCGCTAATACAGCTCTGATTTGCGAGTAAATTTAATCGATTTGGTATTAAGGGTAAATTGTCGCCCGTTGCAGAGGAAAAAAGAAGTAAATAATGCGCACAAAACGAAAATAATATTTTTTTGACTTACTTTTAAACAAAAACGATCACTTTCTTACAATTTAAGCTCATATTTTTACACTTATTACGTCGATATCGGTTTATTTATAATGAAGAATTATTAGCGCTCAGGTAAAATCAGCCCTTATTAACAAAATCTCTATTGCAGACTATGGCAATAAATAACAGTGACGTTGAGCAATGACAGATTCTGCAGTTAAAGAAAACTTGGTCAAAATTGAAAACCTTACCTTTAAACGAGGTGAGCGTGTTATCTATGATGATATCAGTCTGACGATACCAAAAGGCAAGGTTACTGCGATAATGGGGCCAAGTGGTATAGGAAAAACCACTTTATTACGCTTAATTGGCGGGCAGATAAAACCTGATAGCGGTAACATTTTCTTTGCTGGAAAAAATATACCTCAATTATCTCGCGATGAATTGTACGAAGCGCGTAAGCATATGAGTATGCTTTTTCAAAGTGGTGCGTTATTCACGGAAATGAGTGTCTACGATAATATTGCCTTTCCCATTCGTGAACATACCAAGTTATCTGAAGCAATTATTGAAAAAATTGTTTTGATGAAGCTTGATGCGGTAGGACTTCGTGGCGCACGTCACCTGCAACCGAGTGAACTCTCTGGTGGTATGGCAAGACGTGTCGCATTAGCAAGAGCGATTGCATTAGATCCCGAGCTGATTTTATATGATGAGCCTTTTGCTGGGCAAGATCCTATTTCTATGGGGGTTATCGTTCGATTAATTCGTTCTTTAAGTGATGCCCTTGGTTTAACATCGGTTGTGGTTTCACATGACGTTCCTGAAGTCATGAGTATTGCTGATTACATATATATTGTTGCGGAAAAGAAAATTATTGGACAAGGAACACCTGAACAAATTCGCCAAGATACATCGCCATTAGTGCAGCAATTTGTGCAAGGCGAAGCTGATGGTGCTGTACCTTTTCATTATGAAGCCCCGCTTTATCAATCTGAACTTATTAAAAAGTGCGAAGGGATTAAATAATGCAGCAATTAGCTTCTCTTGGTAGCAAGACCATAGATATTATTAGTGGTCTAGGCAGAGCTGTGATCATGTTACTTTCTGCTTTACTTCATGTGCCCAATTTTCGAAAAGGAACACCACTACTAATGCAGCAGCTTTATAGTGTTGGTGTATTATCTTTATTGATTATTATCGTTTCAGGTACGTTTATTGGCATGGTGTTGGCGTTGCAGGGCTATACTATTTTAGTAGGCTACGGCGCTGAGGCAAGTTTAGGACCCATGGTCGCTTTATCATTATTGCGAGAGCTTGGCCCAGTGGTTGCCGCATTACTTTTTGCTGGACGAGCCGGTTCTGCTTTAACTGCTGAAATTGGTCTAATGAAGGCGACTGAGCAATTATCTAGCTTAGAGATGATGGCAATTGATCCATTAAGACGTGTTATCGCTCCTAGGTTTTGGGCTGGCTTTATCAGTCTTCCGTTATTAGCAGCAATATTTTCAATGGTCGGAATATTAGGCGCACACGTAGTGGGTGTTGACTGGTTAGGTGTCGATGGTGGTACCTTTTGGTCAGTGATGCAAGATCAAGTGGATTTTGAGAAAGATATCCTCAACGGCGTTATTAAAAGTATTGTTTTTGCATTTGTCGTCATGTGGATTGCCGTTTACAAGGGATATGATTGTGAGCCTACTTCTGAAGGTATTAGTAGAGCGACAACATCAACTGTTGTGCAATCTTCTTTATTGGTTTTATTTTTAGATTTTATTTTAACGGCTCTGATGTTTGTCAAATAAGCATTCGATGAATAGCTATTAATCAAACTACCTGAAACAGTTTAGAGCTAAATTTTTTATTACAAGGCGTTGGTGAAAGACATGGTGTCGAAGAAAGTAGAGTTATTAGTGGGTTTTTTTGTGGCGTTGGGTTTAGCTGCATTATTAATGTTGTCACTTAAAGTTGCCGATACCGGCATTGGTGGTGGCGGTGAAAGTTATCAGTTATTTGCTAAATTCGATAATATTGGCGGCCTAAAAGTTCGCTCACCGATTAAAGTTGGTGGTGTGGTGGTTGGTCGTGTTAGTGATATTTCTCTGGATGAAGAAGATTATACTCCAGTGGTGACCCTTGAAATCTATACACAATATGACAAGTTTTCTGAAGCAACCTCAGTGGCTATCCTTACCGCCGGTTTGTTAGGCGAACAGTATCTTGGTGTTCAACCCGGCTTTATTGATGAGTCTATTGATATGTTAGAGCCAGGTGACTTTATCGAAGATACTAAACCTGCTTTAGTGTTAGAAGAATTAATCGGACAATTTTTGTTTAGCCAAGGAAGTGGTGATGAATAAATCTGTGAGTAAATATATGCGCAATAAACCTAAGAGTTTACTTAGTTTAGTATTTAGTTTTGTTATCAGCTCTCAAGCGATTGCTACGACGACTGAAGCGACTCAATTGCCTAAAGAACCGACACAGTTACCGGCACAGCCAACTAGCACAATTGACCAATCTAATCCCTATAAAATGGTACAAGGGGCTGCAGAATTAACCTTTAAGCGCTTTGCTGATGAACAAAGTGCAATAAAAGCCAATCCTAATTTGTTAAAAGACATTGTTCGAGAAGAACTGATGCCTTATGTTAATTATCGTTATTCTGCTTTCAAGGTAATTGGTAAACACCTAAAGAAAACTAGCGATGCTGACCGACGCGCTTTTGTGCCTGTTTTTCGCGAGTATTTAATTACTTCCTATGCACAAGTTTTTACTTTATATGATAATCAACAAGTACAGTTTGCACCGGAAAAATCATATACAGGTAAAAAGATAGTGGCAGTAGCAACTCGCATAATAATGCCGGGTAGAGATAATATTGATGTTTCTTTTAAAGTGAGGCTCAATAAAAAAACAAAGCAATGGCAGGCATTTGATATGGTTGCCGAAGGTGTTAGCTTACTTGATTCTAAACAGGCTGAACTAGGCAGTATTATTAGGCAGAAAGGATTACCTTACGTTACTGAGCTGCTAAAAAGCAAAAGTAGCCGCGATATTGTCTTTAAAAATCGTTCAGAAAAAGTTAATAAAGAGCAACAAGGCTAAGTTTTGAGTAAAGCAAATATAGAATTAAAACATGGTATTCTAGTGATCTCGGGTGAGCTAACCCGACAAAGTGTCGCACTCATACACAGTAACGAATATGCTAATTGGTTTGCCCATAGCGCTGTTAACGTTGATTTAGATCAAGTACAAAAAGCTGATACAGCTGGTCTTGCTTGGCTTTTTTACTTACTAGAACAAGCAGGACGTTATACTTGTCAGCTTAGTTTTAGTAATATACCTGCCAAATTAACCAAATTAATCAAACTAAGTGGTGTTGACGGTTTTTTACCTTCAAACTGTGATTAATTAATATAAGAATACCTATTTTAAGGAGACTCCTTTGGAAGTCAGTGAAATTGAAGAATTAGTAAGTAAATTAATAAATGATGCGCTTACGTTAGATGAACTGCATGTAACTTTTGATGGCTCTCAATGTCGCATTAATGCAATTAGTGATATGTTCGATGATTTAAGCCGAGTAAAACGCCAACAGGCAGTTTTAGCGCCTTTAGCAGATATCATTAAAGATGGCACTGTGCATGCAGTAACCGTAAAAACTTTTAATAAAGCTCAATGGCAACGCGATAAGTTATTTAACTAACCGTTAAATTGTTATTAAAGTGTAATTTTAATGCCTAGCTTTTTACTGCTAGGCATTTTTGTGTATACTGATTCGATATTTTTTAATCATTTTAAGTAAGTAGTAGTTATTTTGGACGCATTTAAAGTTATTGGTGGAAATCCACTTCGCGGCGATGTCGTGATCTCAGGAGCAAAAAACGCTGCTCTTCCTATTTTGATGTCTGCGTTGTTATCTAAAACGCCTGTCGTGTTTAGCAACGTGCCTAAACTTAATGATATTTTAACCACGGTTAAATTATTAGGACAGTTGGGTGCTAAGACACAATGGCTGAGCGAAGATAAGCTAATGATCGATGCAAGTATCATCGATATGTGCCGTGCTCCTTATGACTTAGTTAAAACAATGCGTGCCTCTATTCTCGTTTTAGGTCCATTGTTAGCTCGCATGGGACATGCTGAAGTGTCTTTACCTGGTGGTTGTGCAATCGGTGCTAGACCGGTTAATTTGCATATCCAAGGTTTGAAATTAATGGGCGCAGATATAAACGTTGAAGACGGTTATATCGTTGCTAAAAAGCAAGGCCGACTTACTGGCGCTACCATCTTCATGGATACGGTGAGCGTTACTGGCACTGAAAATTTAATGATGGCTGCAGCGTTAGCTGATGGCGTTACCGTTATTGAAAATGCTGCGCGTGAACCAGAAATTGTAGATTTAGCTGAATGTTTAACAAGTATGGGCGCTAAAATTAGTGGTGCAGGTACTGATACACTAACCATTGAAGGTGTTGAAGAGCTTTGTGGTAAAGAGCACTCAGTAATGCCTGATCGTATTGAGACAGGCACCTTCTTAGTTGCCGCTGCCGTTACTCAAGGTCATATAAAGTGCTTGAATACTGATCCAAGTGCCATGGAAGCGGTATTAAGTAAGTTACAAGAAGCCGGTGCAAAGATTACCACAGGTGATAATTGGATCGAGCTTGAAATGACAGCACCCGCTAAAGCCGTCAATATTCGAACCGCTCCACATCCTGCTTTCCCAACAGATATGCAAGCACAGTTTATGACTATGAATGTATTAGCTGAAGGCACAGCAACGGTTATTGAAACCATTTTCGAAAACCGCTTTATGCATGTACCAGAATTACAACGCATGGGCGCAGATATCGCCTTAGAAGGCAATACAGCGATTGTTAAAGGTGTTGAAAGTTTAAATGGTGCTCAGGTTATGGCAACAGATTTACGCGCTTCTGCCAGCCTTGTAATTGCCGGCTTAGTAGCTAAGTCACCAACGCAAGTTGATCGCATCTATCATATTGATCGTGGTTACTTATGCATTGAAGGTAAGCTGCAAGGTTTAGGCGCAGATATTACCCGTATTCAAGCTGATTAACTTAGGTTGCTATAAAAGCTTCCAATCAAGCAAATAAATAAAAAGGCTAGTACTTTTAAAGTACTAGCCTTTTTTAGTTCTAGCTTCGTGCTGAAATGTGTTTACACATTTAGTTTTATGAAAAACTTAAAGAATACACAATCTAAACGGACACAACGAGATTATTTACTAGGCTTTAAATTACAAGTTTTGCCACAGTAGAAAAAGCGACATAACCTACAAAGAAACATACAAGCATAAACAACCTATGGTTATTTCGTCATGATTTACGTGACAGTTTTAAAATTGATTGAAAACCTTTCTGTAAACGAACACTCTCCAATTCGTTGCTGGAAAAGTGTCAACCTCTTTAAAGCAGATCAATAAGTAATAAAAAGCCTGTCATAGGGACAGGCTTTTTATTTGGTCTAGTAATAGGTTTACTTATCTATACCTATAAACTATGGGAGCACTGAGTATGAGCTGCTACCCCAACACTGAGTACCATTGTCATCAACAGCACAGGTGAAATTTTGACCGGCTGTAACCGAAGTAGGATTAACTAAAGCATCATCCCCGCTTGGTACATTAGTGTTGCCACTAGAGTCTTGGCCCCAACAAACAACTTCATTCCCGCCAACTTTTTTATCAATAGCACAAGCGTGTGAATAACCAACAGAGACTTGTTGCGGATCAGTCATAGTAGGTACTGAACTAATATTGTAGCCTGTATAGCCCCAACAACTAATACCATTATCATCGATAGAACAGATATTTAGGTTTAGTCCAACGGAAACACTTGATGGATTAGTAAGAGCTGGTGGCATGGTTAAGTTATAAGTAGTCCGACCCCAACAGTTAACACCATTATCGTCGATGGCACAAGAGTTGAATTGGCCAGTAAAGACATCCGTTGGGTTTGTTAATACTGGTACAGTTGTCTGCCCGTATGAGTTACTGCCCCAACATTCCACACCTAAATCACCAATTGCACAGGTATGACGGTAGCGACCACTGATCTGGGTTGGGTTAGTTAGCGTTTCTGGTACTGCACTATTTCCATAACCATCACTTTGCCCCCAGCACTGTAGGCCGCTATCATCAATGGCACAGAAGTGTCTATAACCTATAGTCATTTGAACTGGGTTACTCAACTCAGGCTTAGTGTTGTCAGTGATAATAGTGCTACCACTTGACCAACAGATACTGTCGGTTGATGTAAATCCACAAATTCTATCTGAAGTAGCAGAGACTTTAGTAACGCCGATGACTGATGAAAAGTTTGTTATCGTATAGTCTTGAGTATAGTTATTAGCAGTATCGGTTAGTGTTAAGGTTGTAACTTCATTTTTTGAATTACCTATCGTACGGTAAATCGTTACGCTTGAACCTGAAGCTAACGCAGAGTTGTTGATACTAGCAACACTTGTATCTGGAACCGACCAAGTGTAACTAGGAGAATCACCACCAATTGACGTAGCTGTTAATTGGATTGATGGAGTTTCAGCTGACACTTCAAATACAGTACTATTTGAACTTGCAAACACACCAGTACCTATTTTAATTGTCTTAACTAATTGCTCGCCTAAATTGTTATCTGTGACGGTAATTACAGCTAAACCACCAGTTTGATTTGCTCCTAATTTAAAGGTATATACAGTATCTTCTTGATTTTTTGTCCAAGTTAATCCGCCATCTGCATTTGTTATTTGCCAAGTATAGTCATTTGGTTCATTCGTCCAAAAAGTTTTTGCGCTAACCGTTAACTCCCCAGAACTTAGATAATCCTGACCTGATAATTTAAATTCAGGACCTATACTGGCTAAGCCATCAGCGTTAAATGTCAAGCTAAAATAGTCAGAGCAGCCATCAACGTAGGTTAGTGTGATTACTTCATCACCAACTGCTTCAGCACAAGTGAATTGATCTAAAGCTTTAACTGTTACTTCGTGGTTTCCGGCACGGCTTGGTGTTGCGTAATAAAGGATATATAAGCCATCGTCGACTTTATCTGCTTCTGCTTTAGCTTCGGCTAAAATACCAGAGAAAGCATTAAAATCGGCTGGTGTATATACACGCTTAGTGCCTACGATGTCTTTAAGATCTGTAACTGCTGAAGCTGATGAGTCACCAACGAATATAGCAAATACCGACTTGTTTTCAACAGCAGCAATTGCCTCTGATTTTGATGTGATCGATGCTGTATCTCTACCGTCAGTTACAACAATCATTGCACCTGTACGTACTTGCTCAATAGCGAACCTGTCAACCCATGTATTTGCACCTTGCTTGATAGCACCATACAAGTTAGTTGACGAATTACCGCCTTTAATAGTGTCTATTTTTGATATTAAGGTATCAACATTATTGGTAGCGGATACAACAGGGGTGATATTGTCATCAAAAGTATAAATTGCAACTGTTTGGTTAGAATCTAATAATGAGTCACCTGATTGTGGATCTCGAATAATATTTTTTACTGCTTCTTTCATGTCATCAATATTTTGAGAAGTTAAACTAGATGAAATATCTAACATGAATACAGTGCTGAAGCTGAAGTTATCAGTAGCAGCAATTTTTTCTAACTCAAGGAATGACTCTCTAGCAGATAACTCCTCGTCATCTTGCAGTACTTGAAAATCAGAAAGAGTCAGTTCATTGACCCCTTCTCCAGTGTAGCGGTCAATTACTTTAAAGCCCCATTCAACTATTGGTCTTGGCTTGTTAATTTCTAGGCCACTGAAGTTAAGCATGTTCCATGCTGTTGGCGGTAAACATTTAACTAAAACATTAGTTATGTTTGCTGTGGCAATAGTGCCTGAGCCTTGTTCTACATTACAGGTAAAGGTATCTGGTGAGTCTGTGACGGTAACGGCATAACTAGCACCTTCAACTAAAGCTGTAGTAAAGGTGAAAGCTGCTTCACTACTGGTTGTGGTTAAAGACTCACTGCCATTTAAGCTTAGCGTTGCAGTTTCAGTACTTAAACCTTCAATAGTACCGCTAACTGTATATGAAGTAGCACATGTTATTGCGATATTTTCAACGTTAGCTGCACTGATAGAGCCTGATGCATTCGTTGCAGAACAGATTAAACCGTTTGGTTGTGTTGAAATAGAAACTTCATAACTAGCTGCATCAGCTAAAGCGGCTGTAAAACTTAGCGTTGTTGCATTTGCTGCAACTTCTATTGTTTCAGAATTATTTAATGAGAGTGTTAACCCACTTGTGGTTAAACCTGAAATGCTACCAGATAGTGTGTAAGTTACACCTGGTGTAGGTGTAGGCTCTACTACTGGATCCGTAGTACCGCCGCCACCGCCGCCACCACAGGCGGTAAGTGCAATAGTCAGCATACTAGCTGCTAATATATTTGCTTTTTGTTTATTCATTAACTTCTCCCATTTGAAACAAATTTTATCTGCGCTTGAAAATAGCACATAAAAAAGACAGCATATGGTAACACTTAATAACAAAATTTTCTATTCATCAGATACCATCCTGTATGTTGGTTATCTATTTGAAAGTAAAGGATAAAGCCCTGGAATGTAAAGGGATTGTTAACTGTAAATGTAATTAAATTGTACGTTTTTTGAGATAATTACTTTGAAATTAGGGCACAAAAAAAGGACAGACCTTAACGGGCTGTCCTTTTTTGTTTGTTAGTTATGAATAACTAACAATATATCGCTAATTAAAGAGCAACGATATTTTCAGCTTGAGGGCCTTTTTGACCGTCAGTAACTGTGAATTCAACTTTTTGACCTTCAGCTAAAGTTTTGAAACCTTCGCCAACGATTGCGTTGAAGTGAGCGAAAACGTCAGGACCGTTTTCTTGTTCGATGAAACCAAAGCCTTTAGCTTCGTTAAACCATTTTACTGTACCAGTAGTAGTAGACATAAGGATATCCTTTAAATATTTAAGAGTAATTTTGCAGCCCCCTTTATAAAAAGTAGGCAAACAAAGGGTTTGCTAAAAAGAGTTGCTATTACTTATAAATCAGGACGTGTTACAGGAATCTTATCTTTGGTAAGTATTAGAGAACATCGAAATGGTGTACAAAAAATATAAAAACTAACTTCAAGCGGGGGAATTATATAGTGAGTGCTTAGCATGTCAACTATAACTATTATTTAAGCTGCAAGATTTCTTTAATCTTGCAGCTTATTAGCTATTAAAAGGTGAACTATTAAAGCTTAAACTCTTGAACAGATTGCTGTAGCTCTTCGGCTAAACGCGCAACTTCACTACTCGAGGTTGCTGTTTGCTGCGAGCCTGCTGTTGTTTGCTCTGCAATCGTTACGATTGACTCTAAGTTCTCGCTTATTTCATGTGCGACAACACTTTGCTCTTCTGCTGCTGTCGCGATTTGAGAGCTTCGGTCAAACGCTTCGTGAACTGCATGGGTAATAACTTCTAGTGCTTGATCTGCTTCTTCACTTTGGGTTACACAGTCACTAGCTTTAGACTTACCCGCGTCCATTACAGTTACCGCTTTTCCAGCACCCGATTGTAATGCTTCAATCATTGTTTGAATTTCAGACGTAGACTCTTGCGTTCTGCTTGCTAAAGTACGTACTTCATCAGCAACAACGGCGAAGCCTCGACCTTGCTCACCGGCACGAGCAGCTTCAATGGCAGCATTTAACGCCAGTAAGTTAGTTTGTTCAGCGATACCTCTAATAACATCTAAGATGCCACCAATTGATGCGCTATCTTGTTGTAGCTGATTAATTACTTGCGCAGCAGAATCAACTTCACTTGCTAATAATTCAATAGTTTGACGGTTTCTTGCCGAAATACCTTTAACACGTTCTGCTTCGTCATCAGCATGTTTGATTTCACCGAGTGCATCATTTGCACTTGATAATACACTTTGTGAAGTGCTGCTCATTTCAGTGGTTGCTGATGCCGCTTGTTCCACTTGGTTACGTTGCTCTTCAATAGCAGTAGTACTTTGTGCGGTAACCGCTGATGTTTGCTCAGCTGCAGCAGCTAATTGTGAGGAGCGATTTACGATGCTTTCTATTAAGTTGCGTAAGCTATCAATTAATAAGTTACAGTTTCTTGAAAGTTGAGCAAACTCATCTTTACCACTTTCATCAAGTTTCATAGAAAGGTCGCCTGAGGCGACAATATTTAGCATTTCATTGACGCGCGCTAATGGGCGGGTAATACCGATAAGGGTAACTCGGGCGATAACTAAAGCAACAACAATAGAAATAAACATGATGATTGTAGTTTGTGTGTTACCACTACTTACAGAATCTTCTACTAACTGACTTGTATTAACACTGGTTTGATTTGCTAGCTCAATTTGCTTATCTAGAACGGCATTAACTTGTTTCGCCGCTTGCTCTTCTTGCATTAGCATAATGGACGCTTTTTTATTAGATGCTAGCTGTGTTGCTTTATGCGCTAGAATACCGTCCTCTTTTGATAGAAGCTTTTTAATTTCATTGAACGCTTGAGATACTTCTTGTGATAAATCATTCAGGTTATAAGTGTCTAATTCTACGCGAATATCTGTTACTGACTGGCTTGCTTCATCAACACTTCTTGATAATTCACTTTCGATAAGTTGTGCAGTGCCTTGATCTAAAACATCACGGTATTCAAAAGCCGAAGAAACAATTGAATTGAATTGGTTCTCTAAGTGTTCGCTTAAGCTGATAGCGCGTTGTAGCTCAGTATCTGCTAAGTCATGATCAGCTAAATCTAATAATAACATCACAGCGTCATCAGCTTTTTCTTCTAAGCTATCGACTTTTTCTGTCAACAAGTGCATTTGTTCAATACTTACTTTATGGCTAGTAAATAGACTGAGACTGGCATCGTGAAAAGTAGCGTGCAGTTGCTCTACTTGGCTAAGGTTATTTAATAAATCAGGCTCGTTAACAACAATACTTTTTATTTGCGTCAATTCTTGAGAAAATAATCCGCCTATTTTCTTGTAATCCTTTAGCTCTTCAGCAAGTAACTTAAGATCTGTTTGATAGTAGCCTTTCAGCGTTAAATTACTCATTTTACTGAGCTCTAAAGCTAATTTGTTACTCGCTTTTAGTGTCGGAATCGCTAAAATATTTTGTTGCTGAGTTGACTCGCTAATAGTATTTAAATTTGATAACGAGATTATGCTTATTACTATTAGTAAAATTGAAATAATGGCAAAGCCACCAATAATTTTTACAGCTACAGTTAAATTCATAGAATCCACCCAGTTGGTAGGCTACTTGCCTAGTTAAAACGTTAATTTGATTTGATATTAATCAAGCTTAGCCTGTATCGGCGCAATTGTAGAAATATTTAGTAATATTTACTTATATTTCTTAGCATTGAACGCATTATACGGGGTGAAAATTTATTCGCTATAGCTTCCCTGACAATTTAACTAATTAAACTTTGCCACCATGTATGTGTTACATTGCAAGCTGAGTAAAGAGCTTTTTATCATGCCAACGTAGTAGGGTCAAATGATTACCCCAAACACAGCCTGTATCTAAAGGGTAAATATTATGATTAGAGCTTTCACCCATGAGCGATGCCCAATGGCCAAATACCCAAGGTGTTTGCTCTAGAGTTTTAGATAATTCAAACCATGGGTATATATTTGGTAATAGCACTGCTTTAGGTGATTCTTTGTTGTTAAACTCAAGTGAACCATCCTTAAAACAAAAGCGCATTCTAGTGAGCGCATTGATACTATAACGGAACTTTTCGGTTTCAGTCTTTGCTTGATACCAACTATTAGGCTCTTCACCATACATTAATGTCAGCCAAGGATTTCGATCCCTAGAGCTCAATTTTTTATGAACAAAGTCTGCTTGGCTCAACGCTTCGGTTAAAGTCCATTGAGGTGAAATACCCGCATGGCTCATATAGCCAAAACTTGCTTCGTTAGCGCTTTGTAAAGAGTTAGTCGTATTTGGGATTTTTTGGATGAGCGGCTGAGCAGCCAACCAATTCATTAATTCATCAATATCATCAGCGGCTAATAGCTCCGCTAATTTATCAGACTGTTTTGCTTTTTTAATTCCAGCATAGACTGATAACAAGTGTAAGTCGTGATTACCTAAGACAACTTTAGCGTTTTCACCGAGAGATTTGATAAAACGTAAAGTAGCCAGAGAGTCAGGACCGCGAGCGACTAAATCGCCCGCAACGTAAAGAATATCTTCATGGTGGTCAAACTCTACTTGTTTTAGTAAAGCGATTAACTCGTTATAGCAGCCTTGTATATCACCAACTAAATAAATTGCCATGAAATTTCTACTTTTTAATTAGCGCCCATGTCTCGGTTATTATTTGCTTGCTGGGCTTGTTTATTTTTAGACATGCGTCTTTTCTCTTTTACCGGCTCAACTTCAGGAGGGTTATCAACGATAAAATTAGCCAACTTTATATAATCATCAAGCGATAAGTTTTCAGGACGCAAATTAGCATCGATGTTTAACTCAGCTAACTGCTCTACATTAAGTAGTTTTTTGAAGCTGTTGCGGATGGTTTTTCTTCGTTGATTAAAAGCTGTTAAACAGACAGTGTTTAAAGCATTGATATCTTTTACTGGGTTCTCAATATGACTATGAGGGATTAAGCGAACAATGGCAGAGTCAACTTTAGGTGCAGGTTTAAACGCTTCAGGGCCAATCTCCATTACCGGAAGCACTTGGCATTGGTATTGCGTCATTATTGATAAACGCCCATAAGTTTTGCAATCAGGTCCAGCAGCCATGCGATCAACCACTTCTTTTTGCAGCATAAAATGCATATCTTTCACTTTATCTTTGAAAGTTAGCAAATGGAAAATAAGTGGTGTAGAAATGTTGTAAGGCAAGTTGCCAAAAATACGTAATGGCTTTTCTTCACTAGCTAGTTGTGCAAAATCAAATTTTAATGCGTCAGTTTCATAGATAGTTAAATCTTTCGCTAAAAACGGGTGGTGGCGAAGCCTGTGAGCAAGATCTCTGTCGAGCTCTACCACGGATAACTTACCTGCACGTTCTATAACTGGCTCAGTTAATGCGCCTAAACCAGGACCAATTTCAATCAGATTTTCACCTGGTTCTGGATTGATTGCATCAACAATGTCACTGATAACAGCGTCGTTGTGAAGAAAGTTTTGTCCAAAGCGTTTTTTAGCCTGATGACCTAAATGTTTTTTATCGTTCATTTTTATATCTTAATTAAACTATTTATTGCTAGCTAAATTGATGGCATTGTTCATTGCTTCAATAAAACTACCTGAATCTGCTGTACCTTTACCAGCAAGCTCTAGAGCTGTGCCATGATCAACAGAGGTACGAATAAAAGGTAGTCCTAAGGTGATGTTTACCGATGAGCCGAAACCTTTATATTTTAATACAGGTAGGCCTTGGTCATGATACATAGCGAGAATCGCATCAGCTTCTGCTAAGTACTTTTCTTGAAAAATAGTATCTGCAGGTAACGGGCCAATTATATCCATTCCCTCTGCTCTAAGTTCTGCAAAAGCGGGTTCCATTATTTCGATTTCTTCTCTGCCTAAGTGACCATCTTCACCTGCGTGAGGGTTGATGCCACAGGCATAAATTTTCGGTGATTGAATACCAAACTTTTCTTGTAAATCTTGGTGCAATATTCGGGTAACTTTTTGCAAGCGTTCAAAAGTGATGGCTTTTGACACATAGGCAAGTGGGATATGGGTAGTAACTAAAGCAACTCTCAAGCCTTTGGTTGCAAGCATCATTACTACGTCGGTACAATTGGCTTGGTTAGCAAAATATTCAGTATGACCGCTAAAAGCAATGCCGGCTTTATTAATTAATCCCTTGTGAACAGGACCGGTTACAACAGCATCAAATTCGCCAGAAATATTTTTTTCACTGGCAACTCTAAGCGTTTCGACGACGTAGGCACCATTTGCAGTATTTAACTCACCGGCAACACAAGGTTGAGCGAGCTCAATATCTAAAACTGTCAAAGTACCTGCTTGCTGCGGCTTTGCTGTAGCATCATGCTGGTAGTCGTATAAAGCTAAAGGTAAGGATAGTGCTTTAGCTCGTTCTAAAAGCAACTTTTTTGAAGCAATAACAACCATTTCTACCGGCCAGTCTTGCTGAGCTATTTGGATCATTAAATCAGGGCCAATACCTGCTGGTTCACCTGGCGTAATAGCAATGCGTTGTGTCATTACTTAGCATCCTTTTCAAATATTTCGATATAGGCTTCATCACGCGTTTCTTTTAACCAACGTGCGCTTTCTAAGCCGTATTTACGATTGAAGAGCATTTGGTGAGCACGGTTTTCATTCATTTGCGAAGTAGCATCGATCATACGGCGATCCGTTAACTGGATAATATGCCAACCAAATGATGAACGGAATGGTTTATGGAGCTCCCCTTTTTTCATAGTAGCTAGTGCGTCTCTAAAGGCAGGGTCATAACTTTTAGGATCTGCCCATCCTAAGTCCCCACCACGAACGGACGTTGGACCTTCAGAATGTTTTTTAGCTAATTCTTCAAAAGTTGCTTCGCCTGCTTCTACTTGATTTAAATAGCCTTGTAAAAGTGACTGAGCTTTTTCGTCGCTTAAAATGATGGATGGTGAAATTAATATATGGCGTGCTCTAACTTCTTCCACTTCAACAACTTTTCGACCACGAATATCTAATATTTTAACGATACTGTAGCCTAGACCTGTTCTGATAGGTCCAACAATAGTGTCTTTCGGTTTATCATTGATTAACTCAGAGAAAAGGGTTGGCATTTCATTGATATTTTTCCAACCTAAGTCGCCACCTTTTAAGGCATTAGCATCACCTGATGATGTAATAGCAATTTTGGCAAAATCTGAGCCGTCATTGAGCATCTCAACAACTTTGTTAGCACGGGTTTTAGCGGCCGCTAAATCTTCTTGAGTAGCGTCCGCTGGGAACTCGATTAAAATATGACCTAAGTGATATTCAACATCATTAGTACTTTGCTCTTTCATTACGGTAAGTAAGTTAGCGATTTCTTGTGGAGAAACAAATATTCGACGTTGAACACTGTTACGGCTTACTTCACCTGAAATAAGCTCCATGCGCACGTTTTCTCGGTATTTCTCATAGCTACTGCCATCAGCGATAACTTGTTGACGATATTGTGCAAGTGTTAAATTATCTTGTTGCGCCATATTGCTAATCGTTTGATCAAGTTGAGCATCACTTACCTGTATACCCATACGCTGTCCGATTTGCCCCATCAGGCTATCGTTAATCAACTTATCCATAACCTGAATACGTAAAGCTTTATCAGAAGGCAAAGCTTGATTGTTTTTCTTTGCTTGCCTTTTTATATTATCGAGCAAGTCTTCAACTTCAGACTCTAGGACAACACCGCTATTAACGATGGCTGCTACTCGGTCTAATAATTCCTCTTTAGCTTGAACAGGCGCTATGGCTGTGACTAAAAGGCTTGAGGTTAACAGTAGTGCTTTAATTGTTTTATTCATCATATCTATTTTGTCTTATCTATTTAATGCTGTATTAAATGCTAATTTTGCAAGTAGTATGGACGTTTATAGCCAAATATACTCTTATCAAACATTTCTTGAGTACCTATTGCTGACTGCTTACCATCTAATCCTTTGATGATGAACTTGATACTTATGCCTGTATCGAACTCTTCTCTGCCATCTAAAGTAAATTGTGCAGGGTCTAAGTTTGAGTTAATATGCCTGTGATAGGCTATACGTACTGCCCAACAGCAGCTTTCATATTGAAATCCTACATAAGACTCTAAACTTCTATCCTGCTGTAAGTCTTGTGTTATACGGCCAACAAATGC
Organism: uncultured Colwellia sp.; assembly: GCA_913057925.1. GTDB lineage: Bacteria > Pseudomonadota > Gammaproteobacteria > Enterobacterales > Alteromonadaceae > Colwellia. Next base: position 16,015 of record CAJXPG010000097.1, read on the forward strand.
CCAGTTTTTGTTGAGTGCGAAACTGCCAAGCATGGAAATTTGTTCTAAGCTATCTCCTGAGACATTACGAGTGTACCTATGGTTCAATTGAACTAAATTATATTTATTGATTTGATAATCAACATTGACTTGCCCTTTATTGGTAAAGTCCTCAATAGTGTTATATTGAATATCTGCGCTTACCTGCCACTGATGGTTTACTCGGTAGAATAAATCCGCGGCGACGGAAGATTGTTTATCATTAATGCCATCATTATCAATTAACGCGCCTTCATTGGCAAGGTTGCTATTGCGAGAGCCTAAATATTGGATGCGGCCTAAGCTGACTCGAACAATTTCTAGGTTTTCATCATCTAGCAATCGGCTGGTAATACCCCAAGTGTATTGGTTAGCGGATGCGATTCTATCTAAGCCACTATAACTGGTATCTCTAAATATTCCGTGGAAATCATCTTGTAATGTGGTGGTATCATATAAACCAATATTAGACTGGTCTTCTTCAGGTACATACAAATATTGTAATTGAGGTTCTAACGTGTGACGGTAATTTTTGCCAAATGCGGTTAATTCTCTATCAAAATTTATTCCGCCATGAATGCGCACTTTAGGTAAAGTACGCTCAACGGTTTCTTCTAATAAGCTGTCTTGGGCAATATTTTCTTGTTGATAATAAGTATGCATTAACTTGACTTCAGAATTTAAGAACCATGCGGGCCTAGCAATAGCTGTCTCTTATACACATCTGACGCTGCCGACGATCTACTCTGTGTA
>CAJXPG010000098.1 GCA_913057925.1 uncultured Colwellia sp.
TTCCCGCCAAGATAACGCGGGAATGACGACTGAGAAGTTAGAGGCATACTCATACTATAGAATCTCATTTGTACCATACCCGAGGTGAATACTATCTCTTTTGTGCCATACCCGAGGAGAATACTATCTCATATTCGTCATACCCGAGGTCTCTTGTCGGGTATCCAGAACTTTGATTTGAAAATTTTTTACCTAAAGAATGTCATTATATAAGTCTAACCACTCAGGGTTAGACTTCTCTGTTACTCTATTCTTCCACCAGCACTAGATTCCCGCCAAGAGAATGCGGGAATGACGACTGAGAAGTTAGAGCCATACTCATACTATACAATCTCATTTGCGTCATACCCGAGGCGAATACCATCTCAGATTCGTCATATCCGAGGTGAATACCATCTCATATTTGTCATACCCGAGGTCTCTTGTCGGGTATCCAGAACTTAAGTTTTTTAATAAATTCTTTACCTAAAGAATGTCATTATATAAGTCTAGCCACTTAGGGTTAACCTTCTCAATTAATCTAACCTTCCACGCTCTTCCCCACTTCTTAAGCGCCTTTTCTCGTAATATTGCAGTATACATATCTTCAAACTGCTCAAAGTAAACTAACAAGTTAACGTTGTAATCATCAGTAAACCCGCTAACTACATGATTTTTATGTTGCCAAATTCGCTTAACTAGATTACTAGTAACACCAATATATAAAGTACCATTCTTTTTACTTGCGAGAATATAAACAGCTGGTTGCTTCATATTATCTTCCTTGATAATTGCTTTATTTATTATGCTCTATTTTCCAGCTAAACAATGGATTCCCGCCAAGATAACGCGGGAATGACGACTGAGAAGTTAGAGGCATACTCATACAATACACTCCATTTGCGTCATACCCGAGGAAAATACTATCTTATATTCGTCATACCCGAAGTAACTTGTCGGGTATCCATATTTCCCCCAAGAGTTATGCTTCTATAATTGAAAGCACGATATCTTTCACTTCGTAGATGCGTAAACCATCTTTGGACAGATTTGCATCACCAACTAAACGGACTTCGCCCTCAGATTTAACAATATCGGTGATATGCACATCTAGCGACATTTGTTTATTCAACGGGGTAATTTGTCCGCGGTATTTCCATTTCACCATTGTTGTCGGTGCGATAAACCTCGGGTTAATAAATTGTTCGCCTAAGTCATTTTCTAAGGCATACGTTTGCATTAACTCGATGATGGCTTCCACGCCCAATGAACCCGGCATTACAGGGTCTTGGTGGAAGTGATAACGGAAGAACCAGTCAGTTGCATCAATAGAGCGCTGTCCATGCACATAAGCAATACCCGCTTTACCGCCACCTTCAACAATTGACACCGTATCGATAAAGTTCATTTGACCGCCAGCTAGTTTATAATGCGGTTTGTTCACGGGTGCTTGGTATAAAGGCTGGTTTGCATTACTAAGATCGATCACCTTAATGTCTGACTTCGCAGTTTGATTATCTTCAAACCATGCTTGCGTCACTTTACCGTTATCAATGCCTAACTGATTAGTTAGCGCATCTGAGCCAAAGTAACCAAATACGGCGGTGCCTTGATAAAACTTTTCATGATGCGCTAGCTCATGGCTAGCTAGTGACACGGCTTTACTTTCATCTTTTACATAAAGAGCAAAAGTAAAGCTTTGTACTATCATACCGCCTGCCATGGTGGTGCTTAGCAATTCTGATTTGTTGACTATAGTTTTGCCACGTAAATCTACTTGTTTGATTAGATCGCCAGAGCCATCTAAATTACGGAAAAAAAGATCTTTCTCGGGATACTTTAATGTGGTGCCCATATAACCTGAAATAAAGCCGTTGGGCTGCAAGGCAATTTCCATAATTAATGAGTAAGGCATCCAATTTTGATGGCTATTTTTGCTGAAATACCAAGCATCTTCCGGCACATAATACTCACTGACGCAGCTTGCTGTATTTTTAAGATCTAAACGTTGACCTTGCACTTCGAGTACCTGAGTGACTACCTGTAAATCACCACAAGGCGTTCGCGGCGGAATCCGGTCTTGGTAAACATCAAAATCACTACCAAAACATTTTGAGATATCACCCGTGGCAAACTCAAACATATGCCAAGGAGTAAATGGCGCTTGGTTTGGCACTCGGTTTTGTCCTGCAACCATAGGGGCGGCAAAATGTTGAATTGGAGTAACCCCCTTCTCTTTTGGCGCGGTAAAATCGGAGATCACTTTCATCAATGGGCGTTGCGGATGTTTAAATGGCTCAATCCCTCGCTCATCCTGCACTGCATTTTTATCTATCGCTTGTAAGCCAATAGCAGCTACAGCTGTCTTGCTTGCATTGGCTAATGGCGGGTGATTCACTTCAACATTGTCAGGCAAAGTGACTGGATAAGGTGAATTATCATCTTGCTCGGTTATCATCACCGAAAGGTTTTTAAAATCAACCACTACCTTGCCATCAAGGATAATATCAATATTCGCTTTTAAGTAGGGGTATGGTGTCATGCCCATTTCTGTCACTTCCATACGATAAGTTAGCGTATTGTATTGTGGTGTTACCTGTCCTCGACAACGCACGGTTTGTGATTCACCCGGCATAGGTTGAAAGCGGGCATTATTAACATGGCTGTGCATACCTAATGACAACATGTAAAACATTGCCATTTGCCCACAACCTTCACTCATTAATGAGCCAGCCATCACTTGATCATCTTTGAAATGACAAGGGAAATACCAATGATTAGGATCTAAATCTTTTTGCCCTTCAAGCACACCTAAGCCCCAATGACCTGCGGTTTGCTCAATTTTGGTGATACGCTCTATCATCAAGAATTTTTCTGATGAAAATTTTAATGAAGGGTTACGGCCTTTTTGATCATAAGCCGGACCAAAACAAGCAGCAACATCGCCATTGACTAAATTCATCATATCGTGATAACTGTAAGTATCACGATTACGTTGTAATAGCGGGCTAAAACGGCTTTTTTCAGCATTGGCTAATTGAGCTTTATCGCTATCATTTAAAATAACGCCTTTACCGTCACTGAGCTCTTCATCGGTAAAAAATCCGGCACAACCATTGCGCATGATGAGTACCTTTTTATCACCAACGTAACAATCATAGTGAAAGAAAAACAGCAGCTGTTCGCCATTTTTAGCATAAGAGTCAATATGAATTTCATAACGCAAGGTTTCACCACCAAACGCCATTTCCTCTAGGAAAGTTAACTCACAATCAAGTAAACGGTATACTCGCTCGCCTTTAGCTTGAAAATCTATACCGATAAACGCTATCAATAATAAGTCACATTGCCCAGATTCTACCGATACTGACCAAGGAATTTGACCATCAATTAAAAACGGCGCATCGACAGGAATATCGTACTCGGTGCACATGTAAGATTTTTTATATTCATTAACCTTGGCATCAAGAGCTGTAACTCGCGACACCAATAAATAATCCGTTGTGGGTAAACGTACTCGACGTGAGTAACTATCAATAATTTGATAATCATTGCCAAATACTTTGGCAATATCTCCTTCGGCAAACTCAACTAAATCAGCGGTATCCCAAATAATATTTTTCGGTTGGTTAAAGCGCTCTTTAAGTTGTAATGCCGGGTAATGGTAGCCCTTTGGCCCTTTTATTTTAAAGCCGTTTTGGTTCGGCAGTGAAATATCACTTATTGACTGATGAACTATTGAGTCAGCTGCTGCATCAATTGTTGACTGACTTTCAGCCACCGTTGCTTGCATGGCTATTTTAAGTGCCTGTCCGGTACGAACACTGCTTGATTTAAGCGCAGCTGCAACTTGTGCCTCAAGTATTTGCGCAATGTTTTTCTGCGCAGCTTGGCGGCTTTTCAATAGCGCTTTATGTGTTGCTGTGACTTGGCTATCTAGCGTTGATGAAAAAGGCACATTGGCTTTATTAGCATGCATTTTATTTTGACCATTGGATGATTTATCGGCGTTCATCATAGTTGAACTACTCTGCTGCTTTTTACTATTAGCAGCTATTTGTTGGTATTTAGGTTGAATGGCAAGCAAGTTAACTGGGTTGTGGTTAGTGCTTAACTGCGTATTGATAAAAGTCTTTTTAATCGAGCTTATTTGTTCAGCCAACTTAGCCTCTTGAGATTTTTTAATCATCACCTTATCAATAGCATTTCCGCCTAACGTAATGGTTTTGATTAATTGCACTGCTTGCTTTGCTGTTGTCTGCTTTTGCTCAGTGAAGCTTCCCTCAGAGGCTTGCTGTATCTTATTAAGACTGTGACTACCCGTTGATAAAATCAAGTGCGCACAGCTACCATCTTTTGCTAAACCATTGATTGCCATTACACGTTTTTGCTGGCTAGTTTTATTGCCTTTAGATAAGCACAATACGGTTTTAATTATGCTCGCAGCCCCTGAAGCGTTAAAGGTATGCCCTATTTGCTTTTTAACCGAGCTAACTGCCTTACCTGAGTAAATGTTAGCTAAGCTTTGCTTTTCAAATGTGTTTTCTGCTTTAAAACCACTGGCGTGTGCTTCAACGTGTACTACATCTTCTGCACAGACTTTTGCTTGTTGTAGCGCTGACTGAGCCGCCGTTGTGATCCCTTGAACATTGGCATTATTATCAAATGCTATCGCATCAATAGTCGCGTAAACCTGCTGAGCATCGAGTGCTTGGTTGTGTGAATCTACACTTGGTTTAACGACAAAGGCAGCTGCCCCCTCACCAACAATCCAACGATTATCATCAAATAATTCAGCAGCTTGCTCTGATAACTGTTCTGATAAATGGCCTGATGAAAGCTTTGAGCTCAGCTCACTGGTATTCACCTCGCCAAAGTGTTGCCTTAAGGTGATATTTTCTATCGAGCCAGCTAAGTCAACACCGGCGATAATCACGGCTTCAACATCACTGGTTTGAAATAAGTTCTGCGCAAGTTCAACACAACGATACACAGAGTTTTCTTCTGCTGAAACGGTAATTGCTGGGCCAGAAAAATCCCACAATGCCGAAATTCGTGATGCCATAATATTACCAATAAAGCTGGTGTATTGGTTTAACTGAGCGGCACTAGCCACGCCATCTTTAGCGATGTTTGTTAGTGTCTGTTGTTGCTCATCCGTTAAACTGACGCCTTGGGCTTGCAAGCTTTGCTCTATTTGACTGGCGAGATTTACTCGACCGCGATATTGATGTAATTCTAACTCCATGCCCATGGCAACCAACACAGCAACATTTTTTCCTGGGGTTAATTTGGCATCTTTGGCGGCATTATCAGCAACTTTCATCATCATGAGTTGCTGGGGGATCAAACAATCTTGCTCATTGGGTGGTACTTTAAAGCGCAAAAAATCCATTGAAAAGTCTTCAATGTAACCGCCCATCGGTGGCTGTGGTAAGGCTAACGCTCGCATCACAGCGTTATTGTTATTAATGCCTTTCCAACGTTTTGTCGGTAAGTGTCTAAATGTTGTGGTGTTATTGTGCACTACATCATTAAATTCAAAAATATTTTTTGCATGACCAAAATGTGCATCCATGCCGACAATAGCTAATGATTGTTTTGGCTTTGTATCCGATTTAGATTTCGAAACGCTCTGCGTTGGTTGTTGCAAAACTAAGTGGGCATTTGAGCCACCAAAACCAAAGACACTAACACCTGCGGTACGTGGTTTATCATCACGCTCAGGCCAAGCAACCGTTTCTGTTGGCATTTGCTCAGAGGTAAAAAAGCCATGCTTAGATGAAATTGGCTGAGATAAGTTAATCGTGGCTGGGATTTTACCTTCATTAAGTGCCCAAATAGCTTTGGTCATCCCTGGCATTCCCGCTGCCGTAAGCAAGTGACCTAAATTTGACTTAACTGAGCCTAGAAGCGGTTTACTTTTCGCGGTATTTTGCTCATCACGACAATAGCGTGAAAAGAATGTCTCCATCGAGCCTAGCTCGACCTTATCGCCTTTTGGCGTACCTGTGGCGTGACATTCGATATAGTCGACATCAGCGGGGTTAACGCCAGCATCTTGATAAGCCCGTTCATAGACCAATACTTGGCCTTTAGTGTTTGGACTTAAGACAAATTCACCTTTGCCATCATTAGACAGGGCGCCACCTTTGATAATCGCATGAATTTTATCGCCATCACGCAGTGCATCACTATGGCGTTTTAATACCATCATACCTGCGCCTTCACCGGCAAACAGTCCTTGAGAATTTTGATCAAATGGCGCGTGAATATTGTTGGCAGGATAAGCTTGAAAGATTGAAAAACCCATATTAACAAACATAGGATCCGCCGCTGAAACGGCACCTGCCAACATCATATCGGCTTTTCCCGTGTGTAAATAATCACAAGCGAGCTTAACGGAATAACAACTTGAGGCACAAGCAGCATCAAGAGAAAAGTGTGCTCCACCAAGACCTGCTGCTTTTGCCAATAAAGCTGAAGGAAAGCCTGCAACCAAGGCATTGTCAGGATGAATAGCCTGGTCTTTTTCAGTACTCGCTTGCTCTTGAGCAAACTGAGTTAATTGAAAGTCAGTAGATAATTCATTTTTTAACGTGTCATCAACAACTTGGTGATACAAGGGTAAAAATAAGTGATTTGACGACTTGGTTGGAAAAGATAAGTTACCTAAAATAACCCCACAGTTAGCTAACTTGTCACTACGCCAATATCCTGCATCTTTCAATGCTTGTTGACTTACATATAAAGACCATTGGTTTAAATCATCAAGGCGAGATAAATAGTCTGCAGTTAAGTCATTACTAGTATGGCAAAAAGCTTTGGCATCAAAATTAAAGTCTCGAATGTAGCCACCATGAACACAATAGAATTTGTCAGTGTCCCCTTTTTTACCGGTATATTTTGCGACATCTACGCCCATTTGTTCAACGCCAGCTTTACTGCGGCAGTCTTGTTTAGCAAGTAATTGTTGCCAAAATTCTTCTGGGGCACTTGAGCCGGGAAACAAATTTGCAATACCTACGACGGCAATATTTTCCATGGTTATCTCTTATTTAGTTCGTCACTGCTATGTGGTGACTGCATTTTTATGATCATTGAACCATAAAATAAATTATTTAAATCAAGCACAACGCCGTGACTAACTAGTTTGGCAACCGCGCGGAAATAGCTTAGTTCGTCGCTAACACCCTTAGCATTTATCGCGACTGAGGTACTGAGTCTTTTTATACCGTCAAGGCTTTGCTGGTGTTGTAAGCTTTTATCAAGCCAAGTACATAACGAGCGACCAGCGCCCATTTCGATGAACACTCGGGCACCTTGGTTATATAAACTATTGACTAAGCGCGGGAAATCAACTCGGTCGCACAAACATTTAGCAATAGAGTTGGCAATCGCTTTACTTAATTGTGGTACTGGTAAATAACAAGAGCTTGAATAAAGTTTGGTACTAAGACGCTTATTCACGGGCATGGTGTAAAGACTAACCATTTCATCATATTCCGCTTTAGCCGGTTGGCTATGAATAGCATTTGCCATATTCATCGGCATTGCCCGTACGCCTAGCTTATCTATAACGCGCAGACAATCACTTGGGTAACCTGCAAGTAGCACATTGTCGGGGCTGTTAACAATAGTACAATACACCCGAGGCTCACCAACACATGCGGCTTCAACTTCAGCTAAGCTTGCTTTAATGCTGTATGTTTCCCAAATCGGATTGGCGGAATTAAGATCTGTACTGGTTAACCGCCAAAGTTCGCGTAACGTCGATAGCTCGCCACTTAAACGTTGATTAAAAGTGACTGAATTAGCTAATCGGCTACTCATAACACTGGGTTTTTGCCAACAGCCAAGTGCTGCATACATGCTAACTTCGCCCATAGAATAACCAGTGGCATAGCTTGGGGTAATATTAAACACCTTGGTAAATATCTTGCTAAAAACACAGGCAAAAGCAACACCTGCCTCTGCAATGTCCGCCAGACTGCCACGCAGGGCTAAATCCCTTTGTTTAAGTGCTGTGAAGTCAAGTCGATTGATACTGCGAGGATTTAACAAGTTATCTTTTAAGCTATGGCCAATATCATCAGCTAAGTGAATAACTTCGGGAAAAATCTGCGGAAATAAGTGCAACAAGTCTCGCCCTAAACCGACATAGGTTGCGCCTATGCCTGGGTACATAAAGCAGACATTATTACTATCCTTAGCAGTAGATTCAGCAACGGGCTCGGCGGTAAAATAGCTGCCTTTAGGCGTTTTCCACTGTGTTTTATTACTGTTTTCTGCCTGTGCTAATGCGGCAAAAGTTTGGTTAATCCCCTGCAGCGCCAGTTCAATCTCTTTGCTTAACTCTGCTAAAGATTCAGCCAAAAGTACAATGGTGTACTGTTGTTTAGGCGTTGTTAAATAGTGTTGATATTGCTGATCGGCCATCGATTTTAAAGTAATCAAATCGTGGTTATTTTCTACAATACTTTGTTGTAGCGTCAAAAGCTGCTGTTTAAGTGCGGCTTCATCATTGCCATTTACCATAACTAGCCTAAGCGCGCTATTCGCAAGAAAACCATTTGCACGATAATCGACAGTATTATTCGTTGTTTTTTCGCTACTGGCAGTTTCTTTTAAGCTGCCCTCTTCAACTTTGTACTCAGTTAGCACCAGATGACAATAACTGTCTTTTGTTAAACAGCTATAAGCTGCATGTTGAGCACTGCCGTTACTATTGGGATAACATGGACGCGCTTGTGTAGGAAAGTAAAAACTCGCGTTTTGCCATTGGGTTTGCGCTGCATTTGGCACTGATTGCCAATCGTTAATACCGGGAATATAGCGCTGCTGCAAGGCAATAACAGCTCGAACTAAACCCAATACTTGCGATAAACCATGACCCTCGCCTGTTACACTGCGAGCACTACTGATAGCGCATGTTAAAGCATCGCCTGAATAGGCTTGCAGTAATGCCTCACTTTCTAATTCGCTAAGATTCTCATCCGCTAGCGCCGACACTTCAACAAGTGATATTTGAGTATCCGCAAATATCGACAATGACTGGGTTATTGCCGTTTGCATCGCGTGCTTATTGGTTTTACTCACCGCTAAAGCACTCAGTTTTGCATAGACAGGAAGTTGTTTACTGGCAGCTAGCGTTTGTGGTGCTAGCAAAATACTTGCTATACCTGATATTGATTGATAAGCAGAAAATTTGCTGTCAAAACTGATGGTATTAGCTGCTTCTTCGCTATTAGCACTTTTATCAATTGTCGAATTAACGCCAATAATTGCCACAAGCTTATTATCATTTATCGAGGAGTTTGCATAAGTTAACGCTTCACTCAATTGACTAAAACAACAAACATTATTAAAGCGTGCGAATGCTGGTAGCAAGGTTTCCGACGCAGCACTTTCATCAACAGCACTTTCATTAACAGCATTTTGATCAACAATGATGATATCAACATCAGCTAAAGCAATAACATCTTGATATTCATTAATAACCCTTAGCATCTGCTCGGCAGATTTAATGGCTAAGCTTAGCGCTTCATCGTTATCATAAGTCGCACTTTTATCTACACAAGGTTGGTAAAGCTTACCTAGATATAAAGCGCGGGCGACCTGATCTACATCGCTCAGGTCAGCTATTTGGCTATCAATGCCAACAATGGCTATGTCATTGCTTAGCATCTAGCTTTCCATACTCGTTAGCTGTGCCTTATTGGTAAGGAATAAATCATTTAAGCTAGCACTGGCTGTTACTTTGGCAGACTTAACTTGTGCCAACAAATAATGATCTTCACTAATAATATTAATATCTGCGATAAGTTGTCCGCGCTCACTGCCTTTGCCCTGACTATTAACGACCTTAAGTTCAAGGTAAAAAGCTTGGTTTGCGACAACTTGCTGATAAACAGTCCACTCTTGCGTACTTGACGGTAAACTACCTAAACCTAATTGCTCTTTAACCCAGACAAGCATTGCTTGATAGACAATATCATTTGCAAAAATGTTTTGTGCCTGCGCTGTTGCAGTCGTTGATTCCAACTCAGGTAACATAAACTGCCCTTGCTTGAAACTAGCACTATCCGCTACTTTACAGCCAAGCAATAAACCTTGTTCATCACACGAAATTACTCGATTTATGCCCTGTAGGCTTTCACCATGAAATAAACAGCCATTTTGATATAGCTCATGTTCGTGCTCATTATCGATGATACTTTGCTGACGAATAAGCTTTTGCACAACGTCATCACCGACCTTCATTAAGCTTGGCTTAGCAGTCACTAAATGTACTTGCCCGCCATAATGAAAAACTGTTTTTCCTGCGGCATTCATAGAAGATATTTTACAGTCAACTAATAAGCCATTACCGTTATCCTCCACTTGCGTTTTCATCTCAATGGTAAAGTCTATTTCAACATTTTGCTCTAACGCTTCTTGGGTAAACGTAACACCTTTAAATAAGCTGTAATCGGTTATGCCTTGATAAACATAATCAGGATATACCGACTGAGCTGCATCACTCATCCATGCGATTGCACATACGGTAGGTAGTACAGCATCAGTGCCAATAACATGATCAGTTAAAAATTCATTGTTAGCCGTTTGCAGTGTTTTAATAACACGCGCTGATAAACGACTAACTGGTAACTTTTTTACAGCAGCTCCTGAATTTTCTTGCGCTGATTTTGATAAATCATTACCGACTAAAATTTGTGCACAACGGTTGGTATCGGCACTTAATTCGCTAACCAATAATTTCGAGCCAGCATCAAGAGGAATGATATAAACGCCTCTATCATTAAACATACGTTTAAGCTGTGGTGTAACCATACCGCCATCCCATGGGCCCCAATTAAAACTTAACACTTGGGCATTAGGATATTGTGCTTTGAAGCGATAGGCGGTTTTATTCAAAATATCATTGGCAATTGAATAATCTGACTGCCCAGGGTTACCATAAAACCCTGCTGCTGAAGAAAACAAAACCAGTTGTTTCAGCTTATCTAACTCACACGCTGCTAATAATGAAACCAGCCCATCAATTTTCGTGCGATAAACAGCATCAAATTCCGCTAAGGTTTTTTGTTCGATAAACTTATCTGCCAAAACACCTGCACCATGGATAATACCGGTAATGTGTAAATCGGCTTTGCTGCTCGCGCTTGATAGCGCTTTAAGCGCAGGTTGTATCGCTGTTTTTACACTGTCACTGTTAGTCACATCTGCAGCAATATAATGGGCGTGTCCACCTACGGCTTTAATAGCATTAAGGGTTTGTAATATTTCACGGTTAGCTAAGATTGGTTTAACAAACGCCGACACTTTTACTGGTGTTGGCTGCTCACCTGAAGCAATTAAACATTGCATCGCCGCTTTTTTCAGCGCCACTTCATCATTGTGACCATTAGCCCAACTCGGCTCAGTGTTGGTTTCTGGGTTAAGCTCTTCGCTGCCGTCACTTGAGAGTAATGGCGATCGCCCTAGCAAAATAAAGTTTGCTTGGTGTTTTTTAGCGATTTCAATCACACAATGCGCAGTAACGCCTTTAGCACCGCCGCTCACTAAAAACACCGAGTTGCTATCAATGGTGTTAGTACTGTCTGCTGAGTTTGCTAAGGCATAGCTGTCGGTCACAACAGGTACTAGGGTTAACCTTGGGTTAAAAGTACCATGGCTAGTTAAGTTTTGGCTGAGTTTATCGGTATCGTGAGCGACTTCGACCAGTTTATCGTTTATATCAAGCCATTCATCACAAATGATAGCTGTGGCTTTATCAGCAGCTAACTTGGCTGATAAATCAATGACTCGACAAAAGACTTCCTGTGTTTGATTAGCATCATTGCGCCACTCATGAGCAAGGGTTTTCACTAAGCCATTTAAGCCCCCTTGCACTAAATCGGCTTGTAAGCTGGCTTTGACTTTATTGTCTGCATTGTCACTACTAAAGCCTAAAGTACCACCTTGACGCGTCACTACGATAAATGAAGCTCGTGCCACACAAGCTTGTTTCACTTGAGATAATTTTGCTAAGACAAAGGCAAGCATCAAACCTTGTTTTGCCGCTTGTGGGTATTCGATGCCTTTGATTACGTTTTTACCTTGTAGATAGAACACCGCATCAAGCTGAGGTATTTGCTCAATGATTGCTTTTACCTGAGCTTCTTCAAGACAGTTATCTTGATCACCAATTTCAAAAAGGTTTACCGCTTTTACAAAAGCCTTTTTAGAGGTTGCCTTTAACCAATTAGGTTTTAATGCGGTTATTTGCCAGCCCTGTTTTAATAGTTTACTCGCTAATGAAACGGCGACACCGCTACCGTCATCCACGATAAGCGCATGAGGTTTAGTTTCACCGCTGTTATCAGTAACATTAAAACTTTGAGCTATTTTTGTTATTGATGGCAACGCTTGTAATGCAACAGTAGCGCTTGGTGCTGGGTCATCGATAACAGTAGCCGACTCTAGTGCTTCTTTAGTAATAGTTACTTGTGTTGCAGGGGCTTGTTCATTTGTCACTGAGATTGATGCGGCTTTACTTTGCATATAACCAACAATCTCTGCCAAGGTGCGCAGCTCAGCTAAATCTTCTGGATTTAGCTCAGGTAAGTCAGTAATAATTTCTTGTACCGCGCCTAAGATTTCCACGCGCTTAATCGAATCAATGCCTAAGTCCGCTTCCATATCCATGGCAAGTTCTAGCATTTCTGCCGGATAACCAGTTTTATCTGCTACCACTTCCATCATCACTTGTTCGATGTGCGCTAAGTCGATAGCTGGTTCAGTAATCGGCGCTGATGTCGCAACTGCAGTATTTAGTTCACTTGAAGTAAGGGCCTCTGACGGCACTTTACTTTGCATGTAGCTAACAATTTCTGCCAAGGTGCGCAGCTCAGCCAAATCTTCTGGATTTAGCTCAGGTAAGTCAGTAATGATTTCTTGTACTGCGCCTAAAATTTCCACGCGCTTAATCGAATCAATACCTAAGTCGGCTTCCATATCCATGGCAAGTTCAAGCATCTCAGCCGGATAACCGGTTTTATCAGCCACCACGTCCATCATCACTTGTTCGATGCGCGCAAGATCTAATCCATTTGACCTAGCAGGCTCATGATTAACGGTGGCAATAGCTTGAGCGATAGGCGTAGAAACAGTCTGTGCAGGTTTTTCAACCGGTGTAACATAAGCTTGCACTGATGCAACGGTTGGCGCTGCACTAGCAACTGTTGGTATTGGTATTGGTGTTGTTGGCGCTGAAGTTATTGCTTGTTGGTTGTGAGGTGCTTTATCGTGCAAAAGTGAATTCATGCCATCACTTTGATTAGTAAGATACTTTTCATGCACACGTAAGGTTTCAGATTGAAAATCATGATACATAGATAAAGTGCGAGATAAGCTTTCTGGTAATTCACTATTAGCAGGAGCGCTGGCTAAAACATTATCTAAGGTTTTGGCATAATCTTTCGGTCCTTGCATAAATTGCTCGTGTACCTCAAGGACTTGTTGCTGTTGTGCGATAATCTGACTGATACTCGCTTCAAAATCGGGTACTACTGCGGGGGCTACTGTACTAGCCTGCTTAGCTGTAGATATGTTTTGCTTTACGGGTAGCGCATTATGGTCAAGGGGTTGACCATTTTCGTTAAGGTAAACAATTTTCTCTACCTCAACAACTTTTTCGACTTCAACGATCTTCTCAACAACTTTTTCCACGACCTTTTCTACAACCTTTTCGCCAACGTTAGTATGCTCTGTGCCCTGCTGTGCTTGTTTTATCATGCGACCATCAGCAAGCGCATCAGCAAATGCTTTTTCCGTTTTAGGGCTAACATAAGATTTACCTGTTAACTTCATCGCTAAAGGCGACATTTTCGTTGCCGTTAGCGGGCGTTTTACTGCGCAATGAGGATCGATATCAGCCAAAGACAAACCGAGTACCGCCAGTTGAACCGCCGCTTGTCTAAATTGTTTATCTGATGACTGTTTAGGGTTAGCGTTAACTGCAATGGTGTTGATATCCGTTTTATCTTGTAGAATATTATCTACTAATTTGGTTAGTACATTTTTAGGACCAAATTCAACAAACACCCTGCCACCTTGAGCATAAATATTTTCAACTTCTTTATTAAAGTGCACTGACTCTAAAATATGGTTTTTCAGTGACTTTTTAATGTCAGCTGCTTTATTTGAATGAGCCTTACCTGTGCCATTGGAGAAAACAGGAATGGTTGGTTTGGAGAATTTCGCTTTATCAATGGCCTTAGCAAACGGTTTTTGAGCGTGAGCAACTAATGGGGTATGAAACGCAGCAGAAACCGGTAAAGGCACAACTTTGTAGCCTTTATCTTTGGCTTTCGCGTTGAGAGTTTCAACCGCGATATCGATTTGGCTACTCACACCTGCGATAACAACTTGGTTATTAGCATTGTAATTGGCAATAGAAATATCTTTTATATTCGCGATATCCTTAGCAACCTCTGCTGGGTTTCCTACTACCGCAACCATAGTACCTGCATCAATATTTGCATCGGTACTTGCCATGGCTTGACCACGACTGCGTGCTAGCATCATATAATCTTGTTCATTGATAACCCCAGCAGCCCAAAGCGCTGTCAGTTCACCAAAGCTATGTCCGGCGGCAAAATCAGCGCTAAAGCCGGCATTAAGAAAACTTTTATACAAGCCAACACTTAAACTACCAATAGCCGGTTGAGCGTGTTGTGTTAAACGTAATTTTGAGTCTTGCTCTTGTTTCGCAGTCTTATTAAAAACAGGGATAGGATAAGTTGTTTGAGATAATTGTGGTAAACCAGCGGCATAAAATTCACTATCCATATCACTAGCGGCTTGCATCACAGTGGGGAAATTACAGGCTAATTCTCGGCCCATGTTTACGTATTGAGAGCCTTGCCCTGAAAAGAGCGCAACCACTTTACCTTGAGTGGCTAAAGCAGATTGTCGATAATAAATACCGGTAGGTACTGACCATTGCTCACGGTTAGGCTTTTGACTAAATTGCTGTAAAGCCGTGTTAATCAGGGTTATTGCTTCACTCGCATTTTTCGCAACAAAACCACAGCGCACTTGGTCTGCTGCAATATCTTTGATCGAAAACTCTGCTACCATGGCATTAAATGTATAAGCTTGCTCGTCATTTGAACTGGCCAATTTAGTTTGCCACTTGGTTAATAAACCAATAAGTGAAACCTCATCATTGGCACTGAATATTAACGACTGAGCCACCGAATTTAGACGATATTTCCCTTGGGCTTTTGCTTGGTATTCTTCGAGTACTAAATGAAAATTGGTGCCACCAAAACCAAATGAGCTAATACCTGCACGTCGAGGTAAGCCATCTTTACGCGGCATCCACGGACGTGTTTCACTGTTGAGATACATAGGAGAATTTTCGATGTCCAATGCAGGGTTTGGCGTGTCTATATTAATCGTTGGCGGTAACACTTTATGATGTAAAGCCAATATTGCTTTGATCATTCCCGCAGCGCCGGCAGCGGCTTTGGCATGACCAATTTGTGATTTAACAGAGCCTAAAGCGATATGTTGCTTATCTTCATTATCTTGGGAGAAATGCTTTAATAAGCCGCTAAATTCTGCGGCATCACCGGCTTTTGTACCTGTACCATGTGCTTCAAGTAAACCACAGCTTTTAGGCGCAAAACCTGCATCATCATAAGCGCGTTTTAATGCTTTTGCTTGACCATCAGGACGCGGTGCATAAATGGATTTAAATCGGCCATCACTTGAGGTGCCAATACCTTTAAGAACAGCATATATCCTATCGCCATCACGCTCTGCATCTTCTAGGCGTTTAAATGCCATCATGCCAATGCCTTCACCTATCATCATGCCTTTAGAATCGACATCAAACGGGCGGATATCATCATTGCTAGTGAACGCTGGAGTCTTGGCAAAAGACATATACATAAACGGCGAGTTATCACAACAAACACCACCAGAAATCATCACTTCTGAGCGGTGTTCAAGTAAGTCTGAGATAGCAAGCTTAACCGCGGATAATGAACTAGCACATGCGGCATCAACCACACAATTGGTACCACCAAAATCAAAACGATTAGCAATGCGACCGGCGATAACATTACCTAACATGCCTGGAAATGAGTTTTCTTCCCAAGGAATATAAGCTTTTTTAAACTTTTCAATAATCATGGCGCGATCGTCTGCATCGACACCAGAGGCTTTTAAGACTTTATCAAGTACTGGTCCTTGTAAACGAGAAGTCAGTGGGCCAATTTGCTTTTGTCCACCGCCGACACCAAGGGTGATACCTACTTTGTCGCGATCATAACCAGAGCCATCGCCAATACCTGCATCATTTAACACTTCTCTAGCAACCACTAACGAGAGTAATTGTGCGATATCGGTGAGTTCTAAAATATTTGGCGGGAGACCAAACTCCATCGGGTCGAAATCTATCTCAGGTAGAAAACCACCACGCTTACAATAAGTTTTATCGGCTACTTTTGAGTCGCTATCGTAATAATCTTCAACATTCCATTGATCTTTGGGCACATCTTTTATCGCGTTTACCGCATCGAATATATCTGTCTCTTATACACATCTCCGAGCCCACGAG
>CAJXPG010000099.1 GCA_913057925.1 uncultured Colwellia sp.
AACCTATACAACACATAGCTTTGTCGGCATTATTAATGGAAACACTCAAGTTAATACCAGGTGGTATTAGTTCGTTACAGTGAAAACAATTGCTGGTCATATTTGAAGTCTAATCGGGTTAACAGGTTGTTTGGATGGAAAAGCAGGACATTGCTCATCTGATAAAAGTGAGCAATGACTTCAGTTTAAATTACAAAGTTATAACAGAGATTTTGCTGAGCTTTTACTGGGCTTTAGTCGGATCAGGAATTAAATCGATAAAATCTTGCTGCGGTAAGCTGATGGTATCTTGAATTTTCCAGTGCCCCTCAAACGAGCTCAAGGTGATTTTCCATTTCCCAGAAACATCTTTATCAAACTGGTGTCTGAAATAGCCGTTACCATCTGGCGTTAAAGCTAAATAGAAATCTCTTGCTTCAAGGGTAGGGTGAATAAAATTAATGTTAAGTAATGGAAATACTTTTTCAATACCGGTTGGCTTAATCACTAACTCGTTATCAACTAATTGCAGCGCGAAGCGCATTCCCAGTTTTTGTGCTGCTTTTACTTTACCGACCTCTAAATTGATTGATTTACCTTTTTTATAGTAATCACCTACGACGAGTGTATCAGCGTCTGTGTTAGCAATAATGTAAGTGGCAATACCAGCAACAACAGCGGTAAACGGAAGGATAAAAACTAACCAAGCCCAAGGCTCGCGGTACCAAGAGGTTTTCATATAAAAAGCTTAATATAGACAATAAAATATGGCGCCGATTATACCTTTTTTATTCACTTTCAGCTAGTTTTGTCGCCAGTTAAAAGACATAAAAAAACCCTTGGTTACAAAGTGTAACAAGGGTTTTTTATGTTCAGGATGAACGCTAGCAGAAGCTGAACGTTCAATATCAGTGTTGTCTGTTATTAGTCTTGAGAAAGACTGTAAACGTAGGCACTAATTAAGTGAACTTTCTCTTCACCTAAGATATCTTTCCATGGTGGCATAACACCTGCGCGACCATTACGGATAGATTCTTCAATAGCGCGTTTTGAACCGCCATATAACCAAACATTATCAGTTAAGTTAGGTGCACCAAGCATTTGATTGCCTTTACCTTCTGGGCCGTGACAACCAGCACAGATAGCAAATTGAGCTTTACCTGCTTTTGCTAGTTCTGGGTCAACAGAGCGACCACTTAAGCTGATCACGTAAGCTGCAACTTCTTTAACACCTTGGTCGCCGCCTAAAGCGCCTTCCCAAGCCATCATACCCGTAGCAATACGACCATCCATGATAGTCTTCTTAATTGCTTCAGGGCTGCCGCCATATAACCAGTCTTTATCAGCAAGGTTAGGGAAGCCAGTAGTACCATGAGCATCAGAGCCATGACATTGTGCACAGTTTTGAATGAACAAACGTTGACCCACTTTTAACGCTTCACCGTCGGTTGCTAAATCTTCAATGCTACGCGCAGCGTATGCTTCAAAAATAGGACCGAATTTAGCATCAGCTGCTGCTACTTCACGGTCATACTGAACTATTACGCCAGAGCCGTCAGCTAATGAAGCCGCAGTTTTCGCTTTTGATTCAGCAACGTTTAAAATGCCTTGGTTAGAACTCTTCCAGCCTAAAACGCCAGTCCAGTTACCTAAACCATATAGTGCAATGTAACCAAATGCCCAAACAATGGTTAATAAGAAAAACGTACTCCACCATTTAGGTAAAGGGTTGTTTAACTCTTCAATGCCGTCAAATTCATGACCCATTGATTCGCCTTCTTTAACGCCTGCAAAGTTCTTTAAGCACCAACGTAGTAGTAAAAAACACCCTACTAGTGAGCCTAGGGTAAGAACCCAAACCCATATATTCCAGAAGCTAGACATTATTATTCGTCTCCTGTTTGCTATCTTTATCAAGATGGCTTTCTTTATTCGCTTTTGCAGCGTCGTCTTCTTCAAAAATTGAGTTAGCTACTTCATCAAATGAAGACTTACGTTTTTTTGAATATGACCAAACCACAATGATAATAAATAAAGCCAATATAAGGAGGGCAAAAAACCCTCTAAGTGTTCCGTAATCCATAATTCAGGCTACTTCAAGGCGTGGCCAAGTGATTGCAAGTATGCAACCAAGGCTTCCATTTCAGTTTTACCTGCTACAGCATCTTTAGCACCGTCAATCTCTGTTTGAGTGTAAAGAGGGATAGCATTGCCATTTTCATCTTTATGACTACGGTTACGCGTCAACCAGTTAAACGTTTCAAGCTTCTTACCAGTTAGCTCACCATCAAGGGTATTTTCAGCTAACCACTTATAAGATGGCATGTTTGACTCTGGTACTACTGAACGCGGGTCCATTAAATGAGCAATATGCCAATCATCACTGTAACGACCACCAACACGAGCTAGATCAGGACCAGTACGTTTAGAACCCCATAAAAATGGATGTTCCCAAACATGCTCACCGGCAACTGAATAATGACCGTAACGCTCTGTTTCTGCACGGAACGGACGAATCATTTGACTGTGACAATTTGAACAACCTTCACGGATGTAAATATCACGACCTTCCATTTGAAGGGCAGTGTATGGCTTTAAGTTATCAACGGGCGTTGTTGTTTCTTTTTGAAAGAATAACGGCGTGATTTCAACTAAACCACCGATGCTGATAGCAAAGATAGTAAATAAGAAGAACAAGCCAACATTCTTTTCAACTTTTTCATGTGAATTTTTCATGTGTGTTCTCCTTAAGCTTGTTCAACAGGCTTAAGACTTCCGTCTTCAGCACCGATTGTTTTAAACATGTTGTAAGCCATTAATATAAAACCAGCTACAACCAGAACACCACCTAAGAAGCGGATGAAGTAGAACGGGTAAGACGCCGTTAAACTTTCAACGAAGCTATACGTTAAAGTACCGTCGCTGTTTACAGCACGCCACATTAAACCTTGCATAACACCTGAAATCCACATTGCTACGATATAAAGAACGATACCGGCTGTGTGCATCCAGAAGTGAACGTTGATTAATTTGATGCTGTACATGCGGCCTTGGTTAAACAAAATAGGGATTAAGTGGTACATAGCACCAATTGAAACCATAGCAACCCAACCTAGCGCACCAGAGTGTACGTGACCAACAGTCCAGTCAGTGTAATGAGATAAAGCATTAACTGATTTAATTGCCATCATCGGGCCTTCAAACGTAGACATACCGTAGAAAGATAATGAAACAATTAGGAAACGAAGAATTGGATCATGGCGAAGTTTATGCCATGCGCCAGAAAGTGTCATGATACCGTTGATCATACCACCCCAAGAAGGAAGGAATAATACAACTGACATCACCATACCGACAGATTGAGCCCAATCTGGCAGTGCAGTGTAATGTAAATGATGAGGACCAGCCCAAATGTATAGAGAAACTAATGCCCAAAAGTGAACAATAGATAAACGGTAAGAGTATACAGGACGTTCAGCTTGCTTTGGTACGAAGTAGTACATCATACCTAAGAAACCAGCTGTTAATAGGAAACCAACGGCGTTATGTCCATACCACCACTGCATCATGGCATCGATTGCGCCAGAATAAAGTGAGTATGATTTCATTGCCGAAACAGGCACTACCATTGAGTTACCAATGTGTAATACCGCAACTGTGATAATAAAGCCACCGAAGAACCAGTTAGCTACATAAATGTGGGATGTTTTACGTTTGATTAAGGTACCAAAGAAAACAATAGCATACGAAACCCAAACCACAGCAATAGCAATATCAATGGGCCATTCTAGCTCAGCGTATTCTTTTGACGAAGTATAACCCAAAGGTAATGTAATCGCAGCAGCAACAATGATTGCTTGCCAACCCCAAAAGGTGAATGCTGCCAATTTACCGCCAAACAAAACTGTTTGACAAGTTCGTTGTACAACGTAGTAAGAGGAGGCAAATAAAGCACTTGTACCAAAAGCAAAAATTACAGCATTAGTATGAAGTGGACGAAGACGGGAGTAGGTTAACCAAGGTGTTTCAAAGTTTAACGCAGGCCAAATTAATTGTGCCGCGATAAGTACACCTACAAGTGTACCAACGATTCCCCAGATTACAGTCATTACAGTAAACTGACGTACAACATCAAAGTTGTAGTCTACTGCTGACGTATTACTTGTGGTCATGTTAAGGATTCCGCAGTGTTATTATTAATGAGAAAGTATGCAAAGCTGCAATACCAAAAAGTTAATATAAACCTAAGGTATAGGACACATTTCATACTATTTCTATGTGTTTGCTCATTGAGCTGTGAGATATGTCACATCCGTGTAAGCAAATGTGTCAAAATCCGTGCAATTTTACCCTTTGGCAAGGATATAAATCAACAACTATGCGTGTTTAAATTTGATGTAGATCAAGAAAAGATAATTGCCCATAAATTGAATGTGGTTTTATATCGAACAATAAAAAGCCAATATAAACTCAACAGCTTAGCATTGGAATCATCTTTTTCTGCTGTGAATGTTCTTGGCTGAGCACCATAGTAGCTTCAGTGACAATTCAAAACGTTTTGAGTACTTAGTTCGCTAGGCTAACAACTGCTTAGTTTCAGCAGTTTTTCTTGGGATAAAATCTCGAGCATCTTCCCCTTAATGCAGATGAGTTGTGCTTGTTGAAATTTTGATAACAAGCGACTTAATGTTTCACGGCGTATGCCTAAAAAGTTGGCGATATCAGTGCGACTAATGGTTAATTCTATTTGCGTTTCACTATATGAATATTCAGCATTTCGTTGACAAATGTTGAGCAAAAATGCAGCAAGTAAGCTGTCAGCTGACTTCTTGCCAATAAGTGTTTGGTTATTACGTTGCTGGTTGAAACTTTGCTTAGCTAATAATTGAATTAAGTTTTGTTGTAATTCAGGCGCTAATTGGCCACAAGCATTAAGTTTTGCAAAAGATACTTCACATACTGAACTTTCACCTATAGCGATGGCATTGTAATTATACTTATTTTGATAAATTGCATCTTCGCCAATCAGCTCTCCAGGAAACCGAAAACCTATAATTTTCTCACTACCATCCTCGTTATCAATGTAAAGTTTAAATACACCGGAGCAAACCGCATAAATAGCCGTTAAGGGCTGATGATTTTGCAGTAACATCGTATCAGGGATTTTTGCTATGTGCGAAGTTGAGGCTTGCTCTGAGTTTACCGGCACACGTCTGGTTAAGTAATTCTCGGTAAGATCTAAGCTCTGCTCGTCAGTGGTTATTGGCTGACATACAGCTTGCATCGCACAGCGCTCACAATCGATAAAGTTTTTAGCGGTTTGTTCAACTTTTATACTCATCTTAGTCATCGAAATGCTGATTACTTTTAATGTTTACATGGACTAGCCAGTTTACTGGCGTTAGTGGATAATGACAACTTTCTCACTGACAGAAGTCTTTATTGTGCCAAAGTTATCGTATTTATTTATTCTTGTTATTTTACTAACCGCCTGCAAACCCGTGCAAGAGCAAGGCGTTGATAACAATCTAATAGCAACGCAATGTATTACTAGCCAAAGTGATTGCCAAATCGCGACTAAGCTAGGCAATGTAAGTGTTAAATTTGCCCAGCATCAGCTAACTGACAAGGTAAAAACAGAATTACCATTTATTATGGAACTGACTGTGCTGCCAGAAAAGGAAGCTGAAGTTAAACAGCCAAGCATCACTAAAGTTTCCGCTTATCTTGAAGGTCGGGATATGTTTATGGGGAAGGTGCCGGTTTTCTTTCAAGCCAGCGAAGGTGGAAGTAGTTATAAAGCCGAAAGTCTATTGGCTAATTGCACCGAAGAGCAAATGGTATGGCGTTTATGGGTAACCGTTGAAGCATTGGAGCAGCAACAAACATTCTTTGTCGATTTTACTAGTGTGCGATTGTAGGCTAGTTAGCGTATTTCGATTAACAAACCTTATTTCTACCCGCGGATTTAGCTTCATATAAGCGTTTATCTGCTTGGTTTATCATCTCATCAAGGGTTAATTCTTGCGTAAATTGTGCAATGCCCATGCTAATCGTCACAGCGATAGATTTCTCATCGTAAGTCATGGTTTTTTGCTGTATGTTCAAGCGAATTTTTTCTGCAATAATATTGGCGTTTTTGGCAGTTGTTTGCGGTAAAACGAATAGAAATTCTTCTCCACCCCAGCGCGAGATACAGTCTTGTTTTCTTAGTTGGCTAGCAAAACTTTTCGCGAGTTCAACTAAAACGTGATCACCGACATTGTGACCATATTGGTCGTTGATTTTTTTGAAATGATCTACGTCACATAAAATAATAGCAAAGGGCTCTTTATTTCGCTCAAAGCGGACTTTTTCTTGTTCTAGAATGTTACGCGAAAAACGACGGTTAGGTAATTGAGTTAATGGATCTAAATGGGCTAATTGCTGATACATTTCACCTATCTCTAACATTTTTTGATAGGCTTTTCCTCTTAAATATTCATATAAAGCAGAAAGAAAAGTGACCGTTAAGAAAGCGTAAATTAATCTTAGTTTGAACTCTGTTTGATATGTTGCATGGCCAGGTAAGCCAGAAGGATTAAACATAATAGCACTGATAATAATAACAAACAGAGCAATATCAATTAATCCTCGCTTTAATCCATGAATAAATACAGTTACCGGTGCGACGATAAATACCCATAATGGGCCAGTATTTTCAACCCCACCACTAAACACCAGATAGAACATTAACACGTAAAGAGAGTAGAGCGTAATTGCAGAGCTAACGACTAAGTTGTTAAATTTCTTCTGAATGAAATAACCACTAGAAAACACAAAGCTTGCTAAGAATAATGTTGAAGCTAAAAGCGTATTGTTATTAAAAATGGCCACCGCAGCCATGGCACCAGAAATTGACATACCGACTAAAGCAAAAAGTGACACCACATGAGATTTTTGCACGTCTACATCGAATTCACTTTTTTGTTCTGGTCTAGTCAAATTTTCCCTTATCGACGTGTTTAGCAAAATCTATCCTTAACAAAGAACGTATAGCTCCAGTATTTAATGACAACAATTGTTCTAGTTATTGTTGAACTTTCGCGGGTAAATTTTATAGCGCCTAAATATTATTAGTGACATCAACAGAAAGTTTTAACCTTTGCCCTGGCTGTAAATATTTCTTTCTATCAAGGTTATTCCAACGCTCGATATCACTAATACGTACATTGAATTTATCGGCTATGCGCGCGAAAGAGTCGCCACGGCGTACTTTATAAGTGATATTACGCATAATGGCATTTTCAACATTATTACCGGTTTTAGTATTTGCATAACTAGACTTGGTCGCTTTACTGGCATCTTTTTGCCAAATAACTAATTTTTGACCTAGCTTTAACGTATCTCTTGGGGCAAAACCATTCCATTTGGCGATGCTGCTGCTATTCACTTTATACTTGCGACCTAAATCCCATAGATTGTCACCAGATTTTACCGTATGAGTTAATTTATGGCCTGTTCCAGGTCTGCTTTGTTTCTTCGCAATGCGCTGCTCTTGCGAGAATACATAACTATCGAGGGATTTAGCTGCGACAGGGATCAATAAGTGTTTGCCAGCGCGAATTTGATTACCTTTGATATTATTAACTTGCTGAATCAAATCTACTCGGGTATTGAATTTATTGGCAATAACGCCAAGGTTATCGCCGCTTTTAATTTTATAACGTTGCCAAGCTAGGCGATCTTTTTTACTAAGTTTACTTAAGCCTAATTCAAATTTTTCAACGGTATGTGTTGGCAGTAATAAACGATGCGGTCCGTCAGGATCGGTTGCCCAGCGATTAAAACCTGGATTGAGGCGCTGTAATTCTGCAAGGGACAAGCCTGCTAACGTCGCCGCTTTGGCTAAATCAAGTTGAGATTTGATATCTACTTGGCTCAACACACTTTTATTATCAATGGAATAAAGAGATAGGTTAAAGTGTTCAGGGCGTTTGATAATATCTGCTAAGGCTAATAGTTTTGGTACATAAGCGCGGGTTTCTTTGGGTAAATCAAGAGACCAAAAGTCCGTTGGTCTACCCAGCTTTTTATTTTTTCGAACTGCATTTCTTACTCGGCCTTCACCTGAATTATACGCGGCAAGTGCTAACATCCAATCGCCATCGAAAAACTTGTTTAAATATTTAAGATATTTGATAGCACCTTCGGTTGAAGCAACGATGTCACGTCTACCGTCGTACCACCAGTTTTGTTTCATGCCAAAACGATCACCCGTTGCTGGAACAAACTGCCACATGCCTGAAGCACGACCGTGAGAGTAGGCGAATGGGTCAAATGCACTTTCAACGACAGGTAATAATGCCATTTCAATTGGCATATCATTTTTTTCTAGCTCTTCAACGATATAATAAAGGAAAGGCTCAGCACGCTTCGCGACACGTTTTAAATAACTTGGATGTTTTACATACCAATTTCGTTGAGCAATCAGACGCTGCTGGTCTTCAGGAATATCAAAGGTAAGTTGGCTTTGAATACGTGGCCAAATGTTATTTTCTCCAAGGGCTTTTTTATCAGTTAATGAGAAATCAACATCGGCAATAGGGTGAATAACATCAATACTTTCATCGGCTAATAACGCTTGATTAATTTCACCAGGCTCTGCAATTTCTAACTGTACTTGTTCAGTGGAAGCCTCTTCACTTTGAGGAAGGCTTTGACAGCCGGTTAAGATAGCAACAACAGGTAATAATAAATACTTCATGAATAACCAATAAAATGTAGCGGAAATGAAAAATGATTTAGCAGATTAGCATATTTAGTCATTAGGTGAAAATAAATCCTAGCCTGCTGTGGTTCACCTAATAGGGAATTAAAAATTATCTTTCCATGATCTAATTGTGGCAAATACTGCTGTTGGATCATTAAGGATTTGCTTGGCATGTGTCTGCGCTGAAAGCTTTACGGATGCTTGATTACATCGCAGGAAAGGGTTTATTTGTTGCTCCAGCCCAATATTAGTTGGGATGCTGCTTAGGCCATTAGCCCGTAAATCGTTTACTTTAGTTGCATATTCTTGCAATTGAGTATTTTTAGGCTCAACGGCTAATGCAAATGCCAAGTTAGCTTGGGTATATTCGTGAGCGCAGTAGACCGACGTTTTGTCTGGCAAGTTTGATAACTTTGTTAATGATTGCAGCATTTGCGCTGGTGTACCTTCAAAAAGTCGCCCGCAGCCACCAGAGAATAGCGTGTCACCACAAAATACCATCTCAGGGCTTACATAGGCGATATGTCCTTTGGTATGACCGGGTAAATCTAATACAGAAAATTGACCGTTAATTTCAGGTAAGCTTACTTGGTCATTCTCAATCAGGGTAATATCAAGGTGGTCTATCTTTTCATTTGCCGGTCCATACACTTTGACTGACCAATTTTTTTCACTGGCATAGTGTAAAAGTTTTGCTATGCCACCAACATGGTCGTGATGATGGTGAGTAATTAAAATAGCAGACAGCACTTGTTGGTGTTTTTCTATATGCTCAATGCAGGCAATGGCGTCACCGGGATCAACCAAGACCAAGTTATTAGCATTATCACTTGTTTCATTACTCAGTGCCCAAATGTAATTATCGTTAAAGGCATTGATGGCTGTAACAGTCACTTGCTTGCTAGACATATAAGATTTTACCTATAGTTCGTATATACTTAAATGATTTCATTATAAGCTTAAAAGAAGGTTCTATGAAACCAGCACTCGCCTTTAGACAGCCACATTACCCTAATTCTTGGCAAGCTTTACCAAATGGTAAAGTGATAAAAGAAGCAATAGAGCATGAATTAAGTTTTTGGTGGCCGAAATTTTTTGGTTATCATTTACTAAAATTAGGTGCGTTAAGTAATGAAATAGCAATACCTGATTGCACAATTAATCATAGAGTTAGTATCGGTGCTAAAGATACTTGTGCCAATGTAATTGGTGATATTGATGATTTACCCATGCAAGAGCATAGTGTTGATGTATGTTTGCTCAGCCACGCTTTAGAGTTTTCTCTCGATCCACACCATGTTATTCGTGAAGCAAACCGCGTACTTATTCCTAATGGCTATCTCGTCATTACTGGTTTTAATCCATTAAGTCTTGTTGGTTTTAATCGATTGCTACCTTATCGAAAGCATAAAACGCCATGGAATGAGCGATTTTTTTCACCGATGCGAATCAAGGATTGGCTACATTTAATGGGTTTTGAAATTCTTGCTGATCAGCGTTGCTTGCATAGTTCTCTAGTGGGTAAGGTTTCAAGTGAAAGCCTACAAAGTACTTGGAATGTTTTTGCTAAGAGTTATTTGCCTGCGCTAGGGTCGGTTTATGTCATTGTTGCTAAAAAACGTGTTTTACCTTTGACGCCAATAAAACCAAAATGGCAATTAAGAACTGAATTTCAACCTGTTAAAGTGACTAGTATGCGCTCGCAGAAAACAAAGACTAAAGCTTCATAAGTTTATTGGAGTTACAGCGTACGGCAGTTATTTGAACTAACTCAAAATACGCATAAAAAAAGCAAAATCGCTTTACCGATTTTGCTTTTTTAGTTTTGCTTTATTTATATTAGTTTTATATTAGTTTTACATTAGCTTTGTTCTAGTTAAGCGCAGTGAACGTTTAGCTACTGCTGCTTAACACTAACTTAATAAGCTAGCACTCCAAAAATAATGTCTAAAACTTATGTCTAAAACTTTTACCTAAAACTTATAGGTTGCTTGTGCATACGCGAAACGACCTTGGCCACTATGAACATTCACGGCAAAGCCCATAAAGTCATGATAGGCAAACGGTGGCTCTTCATTGGTTAAGTTGGTTGCACCGACTGTTAACGTTAAGTTCTCAAAGCCCATATAGTTCACTGACGCATCAAGTGTAGTCATTGCATCAACCTTTTGACTTAACTTCAATGACGCTTCTTGCTCGAATGAATCAATGTAGTTAATAGCTGCTCGTGCGCTAAAGTCATCTAGCACCCAATCAACAGAGGTAGTCCAACGCATTTGCGGCTGTTCAAATCCGCCTTCCTCAGTATCTTTGTGATCTTCAAAGCTCAGCACGTAATTCATCACGTAGCCAAACTTAAAGGTACCTGCATTAGTATCAAGATTGTATCTAAGGTCTAAATCGATACCGGAAGTTTGTAAATCGCCGATATTTTGGTAACTGTCATTCACTTGAATCACTTCACCTGGGTCATTGGCAATATTAGTTGGGCGACGCTCAACAATATTAGGATCTAAGCCATAAGTGTCCATAACAAATTGAGTGTCGGCATCAATAATGTTTGTAATATCATAGTTATAGTAATCAAGGGTAAAGCTTAGATCGTCGGTAATGTTATAAATTACCCCTAAGTTGTAACTTTCCGATTCTTCTGGACCTAAGTCAGGGTTACCTTCAAATACCGCGGTATACTCTTGTGGCTCACACGCTCTATCTTGGTTGCCAATCGCAGCACAACGAAGCGTATCGACTAAGTTTGGTGACTCATCAGTACGACCTAAACCTAATTGATGCAGTGACGGTGCTCTAAAGGCGGTGCCAAAGGAGCCACGTAAACTAAAGTTATCAAGTGGTGACCATAAAAATGAAATTTTAGGGTCTGTGGTAGTACCAAAGTCACTGTAGTCTTCATAACGCGCGGCTAACTGAATTTCTAAATCATCCATCACCGGTATCGCTAACTCACCAAAAAAGGCTAAATTGTCACGAGAGCCGCTTGCTTGGGTCGATTCGGTACCAAACACTTCACCACGTAAAAATTGATCATCCGGATTATCACTGATAGATTCTTCTCGGTACTCAGCGCCAAGGGCAAGCATAACTTCACCACTAGGCATCTCAAAAATTGCACCAGAGGTTTTAAAGTCGAGTGATTCCATGGTTGACTTACCAATACGTGTGGTGGTGGTTTCAATGTAATCAAGAGACTCTTGAGAGTTACTTGATGGTTCAAACGGGTTCCATAAACCAGTGTCTATTGCTTCTTGTGTACGGCGCTTATTTGGGAAGCCATTTACCCCACGTTCTGTAGAACTGCTTTTAATATAGCTATAAGCGGCTTCCCAGCTCCACTCTTTTATTTCACCTTGTAAGCCTAATATGGCACGGTAGTAGTTTGAATCAACACGCTTTTCACGGTTACCAATATCAACTGTTCTACGGCGCATGGTTAAATCTTGTTGGTAAAACTCATGAGTTGGCATATCTGAAAATGGGTGGTTTACGTTATCACCCTCCATGGTTAATTCGTTAAAACTTGGACTACCGGCACCACGAACGGTGGATTTAGAATTTTGACCGTTTAACTCTGCAAAACCGCGAATACTGTCATTAATTTCGTACTTACCCATGTAGTTCCAGCTAAAACGTTCAGAGGCTGGGATCATGCTCATATGCGGCGCATAATCATAACGACATAAATTGTTAGCTACGTCTCTGTCTTCTGGCGCACAGGTATCATTACCAAAATCATCAATAAGGCGATTTGATGGATCGTCAGCTAAGGCGATAGTACCAGGAATACCAGCAGAGCTTCTAAAGTCAGTGGCATCTGGATCGCCAGTGCGCGCGGCTTGGTTAGCACTAGCAGAGTAACTTCTATCTGAGTACATTACTTCTTCACGATTAAAATACTCTAAAATAAAGGTGTGACTGGTATTATCGGTACTGTTACCAAAGACGAGATTAACACTTTGCTCTTCACCTCCTCCATCAGCAGTTGCACCAAATTTAGCGCTAATTTCAGCGCCTTCTACATCATCACGAAGCACGATATTAATTACCCCAGCAACCGCGTCAGAGCCATAAGTAGCCGATGCTCCGTCTTTTAAAATATCGACACGTTTAATCGCAGCAAGCGGAATGTTATTAATATCAACAAATGCGGTATCGATACCTTTAGCAAAAGGCGAAACAGAGACACGTCGACCATTAATTAAAATCAAGGTGGAATCAGCGCCTAAGCCACGTAATGAAACAGATGAACCACCGTTAGCGGTATCATCACTACTGTTGGCTTGGGTTGAGAAGGTGCCTTGACCTGAAATTGGCAATTTGGTGAAAAGGCTAATCAGGTCAGTAACACCTGATTTTTGAATATCTTCTTGAGATAAACTGCTTACCGGAGAAGGTCCTTCCATGCTGGTTCGCTTTATATGCGAACCCGTTATTTCTATTCTTTCTACACCGTCTTCTTCTGCTGCGAAAGTATTAAAACTTTGCGTTGACAGTAGTGCTGTTGAAATACTTAGCGCAAGTATTTGCTTCTTCCTCATACGTAAACTCATGACATCTTCCTTTTGACTTGTTTATAATTTTTTTTGTAATACCAATACTTCTCAATCGTAACTAGTTGATAACAATTTGTTATTAAAAGTAAAGTTTGGTTGGAAAGTTATATCAAAAACTTTCACGAGGCGAAACAAAAAATTGCACAATAAATCAACGAGATGTGGGTATAATGTATACATTGTTACTTTTGATTAATGTGATAATGAAGGCAGAAGTGTTTTATTTGCTAAATACCGCGCAACGACTGGGATGATAAAAATTTATTGATCAAGTATGATATTTGAAAATTATGACAGAGTTAACATAAATGCTTACAAATCAACTTGAACAATACCTAAATGGTTTACTAAAACCTGAGCAAATTAAAGACTTCACCCCTAATGGTTTACAAATCCAAGGGAGTGACAAGGTAAATAAAATTATCACTGGAGTTACCGCTTCAAAAGCCCTCATTGCGCGGGCTATTGCTGAAAAAGCCGATGCTATCATTGTCCATCATGGCTATTTTTGGAAAAATGAATCTTATGTTATTCGTGGTATGAAGCATGATCGCATCAAGTCGTTATTGGTTAATGACATTAATTTATTCGCTTATCACTTACCGTTAGATATTCACCCGACACTTGGCAATAATGCACAACTTGCCAAGCTTTTTGACATTGAGAATGTTGCGCCATTGGAGTTAGGCAATCCTTTAAGCGTCGCGATGCAAGGCAGTCTTGCAACACCGAGTAATGCCGATGTTTTTGCCAAGAAAATTAATACTATACTTGAACGTGAATGCTTGCATATCCCTGCACCGAGCAATAAAGAGATCAAAACGATTGCTTGGTGTTCCGGCGGCGGACAAGGCTACATTGAACTAGCAGCAGAGCAGGGCATTGATGCTTTTCTCACTGGCGAGGTTTCAGAGCAAACCACCCATATTGCTCATGAAATGGATATTCACTTTTTTGCCGCAGGTCATCATGCAACAGAGCGATATGGTGTCAAAGCCTTAGGTGAGCATTTAGCGAAAGAGCTCTCTCTTGATGTTGAGTTTATTGATATTGATAACCCGGTATAATTAAGAATTCTACAAAAGAGAAGCAGAACTAAGCTTTAGGGAAAGCTTAGTTAAACAAGGATTTAAACCATTGCACGATTAAGCCCAGGTTTTCATACCAAGCGATGGTGCTTTGGTTTAGTTTGTTGGCACTAGGGAGATAATGCGGCCAATTTTTACTGCCATCAGGATTTTTAACCCAATAGCCTGTGGGGGCTGCAATGGGGTAAACCCCTTGAGATTGAAAGTAATTTATCGATCTTGGCATATGATCGGCATTGGTTATCAATACTACTTTGGTACCTTGAACCCTAGGGGAAATTAACTCTGCTTCTTCTTCGGTATCTTTGGGAAAATTCTCGCTAATAATTTTTTGCGCAGGCACGCCTAACAAGATTAACGATTGTTTAACCGTTTCTGCGTTTGATACCGGGTTATGTCCCGCATAACCCGAAGTAATAATTCTCGCTTCAGGGTGTAGCTGGTAAATACGCAACGCTTCGACCATACGCTGCAGTGAGCAATTAGCAAGTTGGCTAGTTACAGGTAATTCAGCATTTGTCTCATGGTAGCAACCTAGCACCACAATATAATCAACAGGCGTTTCGCTTTTTACGTAAGGTGGATAGTCGTTTTCTATCGCGCTCATTACCGTATCTGAAAAAGGTGGAAATGAACAAATAACTAATATCGCAAGGGCGGCAGCTAAGGTTTTAATACT
The DNA here is from genome assembly GCA_913057925.1 of uncultured Colwellia sp. Taxonomy (GTDB): domain Bacteria; phylum Pseudomonadota; class Gammaproteobacteria; order Enterobacterales; family Alteromonadaceae; genus Colwellia. The sequence goes on from CAJXPG010000099.1 coordinate 15,067, forward strand.
TTGCTTAGGTTTTTTCTTATGCAGAAAAAGTGCGATGATTAATAATAAAATCACCACGTTGATTGGCATGATGAATACAGTGATGATTTTTTTAAGAAGAAATAAATCCATAGGACTAAGCTAACTTACTTATAGCGTTGAGATTTACTTACTATATCAAGTATTCCATTGATGTGCTTAGCTATATTTTTCTACCTTAGAAAGCTGTCTTTCAGCGGAATTTTCTCTTAACGGTATTATCTACTTCTAACTAGCAGCCGGCAGAAAAAGGCTTGATGAGGTTTAGCTGAAAATATTATGCGTTGTATTGATGGTTAATCTAAATCGTTAATTAGCTTAAATGTTGCTCAAAGCTTAATAAAACAAGCACCTAGCGGCAATTATACTCTGGAAATTGACCCAAGTAGCTGATAATGTAGTTCTTCACTTCAAAATTTATTATTTTATAATGTCTAATTCTCTCATTACTTTTCGCGGCATTGCACCGATTTATTCACCGTTAAGTTTACATCTAGGTGTTGACCAGTTTTCTAAAAGCTTTACTCAATCTCTTAAAGCGGTGAGCTTGCAAACAGCTATCGATAAAAACGGCGTGAAAACCCCACTAGATTGGCTCGGGACGCTTTTTCATTTAGGTGGCAAGCAAGATGAAACTAGGCAATATCAATCCACTGATAAAGACTCTAAAGATGTTCGGTTGATGTGTTGGTCGCCTTCAGACAACAATAATATTATCTTCCATGTTTTTACTAATCATATTGCTATCGCAGAGGTTGAATTTACGCTTGATATCTCAACACTACACGCAAAAACAAACTCAATTGACGAGCTTGTTGAGTTAATTGAAGATAAGGTGCAAAACCTAGCAAAAGAACAAATAGATAGCCACCTTGCAGACTTTTCACGTGATTTAAAGCAACTAAAATTATACCTACCTAGCGATTTTATTTTTTCACAAGCCAGTGATGTTGAAAGTGGTGATTGGGTAGCAAGGACAATGCTTGTGAATGACGAACTACTTGAGCAGCAAGACATGGCTGAGCTGTTGACTGCTTGGCTAAAGAAAACAAGTCGACCTCAAGATGCTCAAGATATTCTTGCTAATAAGAAAGATTACTCAATGACTTGGCTAAATTACGTGGTTAAAAATCCAAAACCTCCAGGCCAAGACCCAAGCATTCAAATAATGGTCTTAGCTCAGTACTATTATGTCGCTCAAGAGAATTCAAATAGTGCCTTGCGTGGTGCTATTGAAGAGGCTTATTCCCAGACTAAAAAGCGCAAATCGGATAAAGTGCTGTCTCTTATACACATCTCCGAGCCCACGAGACCGTACTAGATCTCG
>CAJXPG010000100.1 GCA_913057925.1 uncultured Colwellia sp.
AAAACTAAGATTACTGCATTCATTACACTATATCAATAAGTTATAAAAACCACTTTAAGTGGTTGATGTGTGAAAGGCGGAATTATTCCCGCTTTCTTGTAGAAAGCGGGATTTATGCTAAGCTGTGTTTATATACAGTTGTTTGGTTTTTTATTATGTCTTCATTATTTTTACAGTATACCGCTGAGCAAATGAGACTAAAGCGTTACGCAAAAAGAACAGTGCAAACGTATTTATATTGGATAAAAGCGTATATCAACTTCAATGATAAGAAGCATCCAGCTAAGTGCCATGATGTCGAGGTTGAACACTTTTTATCTTATTTAACAAACCAGCTAAATGTAGCGCCCAAAACACAAGGTATTGCCCTTAATGCCTTAGTGTTTTTATATAAAGCAATTATTGATAAGCCGCTAACATTAGAGCTGAACTTTAATCGTTCTCGCCAACAAACTAAGTTACCTGTCGTATTAACGCAAACTGAAGTAACTAAATTGCTTGCAAATATTACTTCGCAACACGCACTGGCTTGTAAGTTAATGTATGGTAGTGGCTTGAGGTTGATGGAAGTTGTTAGGCTCAGAGTGCAAGATATTGATTTTGATTATCAATCAATACAAATTTGGCAAGGGAAGGGAGGGAAAAATCGTCGTGTCACTTTAGCGAATGAATTACTGCAACCGCTGCGTTCACAATTAGCATTGGCAAAATCTTATTATGATATTGATAGTGCAAATCATGAGTATAGTGGCGTTTGGTTACCTTATGCTTTAGCGAGAAAATATCCTTATGCGAAATATGAACTGAATTGGCATTATTTATTTCCTTCATCACGTTTGAGTGTTGATCCCGAATCAAATTTAACACGTCGTCACCATGTTAATGAAACAAGTTTAAGAAAAGCGGTTAAATTGGCGGCGAATCAAGCAGGTATTGAAAAGAACGTTACTTGTCATACTTTAAGGCATTCGTTTGCTACGCACCTACTACAACGAGGTGCTGATATTAGAACAGTGCAAGAGCAACTGGGTCACACTGATATTAGAACCACTCAAATATACACGCATGTACTCGATCATGGCGCAAGTGGCGTGAGAAGCCCATTGTCAGATTTAATCTAAATGAAAATTAAGGGGCTTTTAATAGCTCAGGCTTTTGGTCAAAGGTAATAGTGCGGCATAAAAAAACCGCGTCATAACAACGCGGTTTTTAAAGTATTCAAGTTATATTGTTTTAGTTAAGCGTTTGTTCTTTTAACATAATCATCAACTAAGTCAGCTAAAACATTTAATGGAACAGGGCCATTTTTAAGAACAACATCATGGAATTCACGAATATCGAACTTATCGCCTAACTGTGCTTTAGCTTTTTCGCGCAGTTCAATGATTTTGTTCATACCAATTTTGTACGCAGTTGCTTGCGATGGCATTACAACATGACGTTCTACCATTTTCACCGCATCAGACATAGCATTTGGCGTGTTAGTGGCGTAATACTCAATACTTTCTTTTCGTGTCCACTTCTTAGTGTGCATACCGGTATCTACCACTAAACGACAAGCTCGCCATAATTCCATCGCTAAACGGCCAAAGTCAGAATATGGGTCTTGGTATAGACCAATCTCTTTAGGGATCATTTCAGAGTATAGTCCCCAGCCTTCGGTATGTGCAGTGTAGCCGCCAAACTTACGGAACATTGGTATACCCGTTAGCTCTTGCTTGATGGCAAGTTGCATATGATGACCAGGAATACCTTCATGATAAGCTAACGCTTCAAGTTGGTAAGTTGGCATCGCTTCCATGTCGTAAAGGTTAGCGTAGTAAATACCAGGCCTAGAGCCATCAGGAGCAGGGCGTTCATAAAAGGCTTTACCGGCTGATTTTTCTCTAAAAGCTTCAACGGCTTTAACTTTTAACGCGGCTTTTGGTTTAGTTAAAAATAAAGTATCTAAACGTCCTTCCATGTCATCAATTACGGCAACGGCTTTTTCAATATAAGCTTGTTTACCTTCAGCAGTGCCAGGGTAGTAAAATTGCTTGTCGTTACGCATGAAGTCGAAGAAGTCATTTAAGCTGCCTTCAAAATTAACTTTTTTCATGATAACGCGCATTTCTTCATGTATACGGGCAACTTCACTTAAACCGATGTTGTGTATTTCTTCAGAAGTTAAGTCTGTTGTGGTGGTACGTTTTAGGGCGTTATTGTAAAACGCTTCGCCGTCAGGGAATTTCCAAGCACCATCGCGCGTATCGGCTTTGGTTTCAAGGGTTGTTAAATAGCTAATTAACTGTTCGTAACCCGGTTTGATGTTGGCGATTAGTGCAGCGTTAACTTCAGCAATTAACGAAGATTTTTCTTCATCAGATATCTCTAGTGCCTTCACTTTACGTGAGAAATCAGCAAAAATGGTACTGTCTTTGCCTTCATCAAAAGGTGCGCCAACAAGGATGTTTTTCGAATCTCTAATAACATGCTCAAAAACAAACTTAGGGGCAATAATGCCTTTATCTTCACGTAACTTTAATTGTTCAACTAATTGCGTTAATAGCTTTTGTGCGCCTTTTACTCGAGCAATATAGTCTTGCGCTTCTTTAACGTTACTAATGGAATGTTGGTTTATTAAAAATGCTGGGATTTGTGAGTGCGTACCATACATTTGATTAACCGGGTAACTATGAAAACGCCATTTGTAATCGGCAATATGGTTTTCAAGGTTTTGCACAAATAAGTGATAACTGATGGTCGTTTGAGCATCCAGCGCGCTAACGTCGATAGTTTGTACTTTGGCTAAGTTTTCTTTAGCAATGTTAAGCTCTTTTTCAGCATTCTCTGGTGATAAATCATGCCATTTGTCGTAATCTTTTTTAATCCCTAAGTAGGTTTGTCTCATTGGGTTGCGCTCAACCCCTTGTTTGAAAATAGTATCAAATAATTGATTAGCTTGTTCTGATGCAGTTTTGCTATCTACAGTTTTAGCTTGAGTCGATGACTCTGCAGGTTGAGCAGAAGAGGTTGGTGAGCTACTAGGCTCTGAACAAGCTGTTAATAATGCAGCACTTACCGAAATAACTATTAGGGATTTTTTAAAGGTCATACTATTCTCAATTAATTTATCGTGATGCTAGTGTGCCTCAATAAAGTATTGAAATGCAAAGAAAGCTCGATAGATTGTTGGAAATTCGCGATTAATTGAGTTGGCATTATCGTTAAAAGCAGTAAACTGAGCGATAATTTACTGACTTGTTACAACAGGAACCCCTTTGGAATGAAGTTCACCCTTGGCTTTCGTAAAGTTAAACATGAAGATATCGACTTTTTACTTGAGTTGAGAAGGAAAACCATGACTCAACATCTGTTGGCCGCAGGCATTAGGATGACAGATGAGCAACATTTAGTACGAATTAAAGAGCACTTTTATGAAAGCCAAATAATTTTAGTTGACCGAAAACCGGTAGGCTTAGTTAAAATGGGTGTGGTGGCTTTGAATGATACACATAAAAGCTTGCACATTAGACAGTTACAAATCATGCCTAAATTTCAAGGGAAGGGCATTGGCAGTAAGGTGTTAACTGTGGTGAAAAAGCGGGCGTTACAATTGTGCTTACCGATCACGTTAAATGTGTTATTGAAAAATCCAGCAAGAGGCTTGTATTTAAGGCACGGCTTTCAGGTAGAAAAGAAAACCCGTATAGAGTATCAATTACGGTGTCCGATAGAAGTGATTGCTGCTTAAGTTGCCATAAGTTGCAGCAATCACTATTAACCACGCGCTAGTAGACTAGTAAATTAGCCCGTTGCGTTTAACTTTGTTTGGGTCAATACGTGATGGGGTAACTGAACCATCAACTAACGGCGTTGTCGCTACGGCTAACATTTTTATTACGCTCAACATTGACGGCAGGTTTAAGCTGTTGATGTCGTCAGATACTTGATGGTAATGCTGATCCTTATCTAATTGCGTACTACTGAAGCTATGTGCTGGTACACCTAATCTAGCTAGTGTTGCATTGTCTGAGCGGTAAAATAAGTTTTGTTTTGGATAAGGGTCTGCATACACTTTTAGGTTTTTAGGTGCTAAGGTTTGGTTTAGTTGTTCACCAAGTGTAGAGCGCTCCATACCTGTCATCCACACGGTACCTTCACCAAATTTTGCCGGTTTGCCAATCATTTCAATGTTCACCATCGCGGTGATTTGATCAGGGTTTAGCTGGTTTGAAAAATGGCGAGAACCAAAACCGCCAATCTCTTCTGCACTAAAGGTGGCAAACATTAAGGTTCTTTCATTATTGCCTAATTTGGCAAAGTAATTTGCTAAATTAATTACAGCTGAAACACCTGAAGCATCGTCATCAGCGCCGTTAAATATCTTACCGGTTGAAACTTTTTGACCATCAACATCAGGCATTACCCCTAAGTGATCATAATGGGCCGAATAAAGTACTACTTCTTCTGGTTTGCTTTTACCTGGTAACACACCCACAACATTGCTTAACGTGGTTTCAGTTACGTTAGCGTTGCCGGCAACGGTAAAGTTATGCACTTTACTGATATCGGTTAGGGCAATCACTATTACGCCACCTTGTTGCTGCTTTTCTTGGTTAACTAATTTAGTTAAGCCGCGAGCAAAGTAGCTTTGGTAGCGTTTAAAGCTTTTTTCATGCTTAGGGTGCAATAAAACCAGATGTTCTCCACCTTGGTTATTCAGTTTACGTAGGGCTTGACGCATATTATCATCTTCGCCAATAGTGACAGTATTAACTGACTTGTCGCTATTTCCCCAAGACACCTTGGTCATGGTGGTTGCCATTGATAAGTTTTTCTCATCAATGACTTGACCATTAATTTCAACAGTTAACGCGCTTGGCTTAATGCGTTGTACTTTATAGTGTTGTTTAAATAGCTGAGTACCTGTTGCAGGGGTTAAACCTACGTCATCAAAACGCTTTGCAATAAAGTCTGCGGCTTTGCCAATGTCATTGGTAAAATTATCACGGCCTCTTAATTCATCACTGGCTAAGTAAGTTACATCTTTGGTAATTTGCTCAAGTGTGATGGTATTATCAACGGTAACAACTTCAGCTGTTTGTGCTTGTTTGTCTGATGATAAAAAGTCCATGTTACTACAACCGCTTAGCGATAAGCTGGCAGCAGAAACTAATGCTAATGACGTTGCCAGAGCAACCCCATTAAGACGTTTTTTATTGTTGGTATTTGTCATTTTTACTCCTTAGAGATTTGTCTCTTACTTGAGGGTTGTTGTTTCAATCAGTAGGGTATCTTCACCCGAAGTTAACCATAACTGACCATCTTGAATGCTGCATTGAAATTCCATGTTGCGGCTAAGTAGCTTAACTAATGCATCACAAGTTTCAGGGCTAAATTGTTCGATGGATAATTTGGGGTATTTACTTAAGTTTGCTTGTGCTTGCGACCACCAGGTATTTACGCTGCTGCCATAGCAATACAGCTTTACCGCTTTGGCTTGGTTGCTGGCTTTTTTTAAGCGCTTTTCATCAAGCTGGCCTAGTTCAATCCACAGCTCTATTTCATCACTGTAATTGATTTGCCAAATGGCGGCTTCATCTTCATCGCTTACCCCTTTACCAAATTGTAAGTCGGGGTGGGCATTTAAAAGGTAGGCGATTAATCGCACCATTAAACGCTGGGCATTTTCTGATGGGTGTTGGGCAATGGTTAGCTGTAGGCTGTCGTAATAATTACGATCCATATCGGCTAATTCAATGTTGGCTTTATAGATGGTTGCTTTAAGTGCCATGTATTGCTTCAGATAAATAATAAAGGCGATATCATAACAGCATGGCGTTAACATGCCACAATCAAGACATAAGAAATACGTTACAGTATATGTTTGCTGTAAATTTAATCACGCCAAATTGTAAAGTTTATAGCAGTATTTTGTCGGTGAATAGTTAGGATAACTGCTTTTGATTCTACATAGAGGCTATTATCTAGCATGATGCAGTGACTGAAAATACCAGTAACCTGCCTAATTTTACTGGCGTTTAACAACAATATATTTATGAGGTTAACATGACTATTCAATCTTTTTTTCCGCCGCAACGTACCTTAATGGGACCTGGGCCTTCTGATGTTAGCCCAAGAGTTTTATCGGCATTAGCAAGACCGACTGTTGGCCATCTTGACCCTACGTTTGTCGGTATGATGGATGAAGTCAAATCACTACTGCAATATGCCTTTCAGACGAAAAATCAATATACCATGGCGATTTCAGCGCCGGGCTCAGCTGGCATGGAAGCGTGTTTTGTTAACTTGATCACCCCAGAAGATACCGTGGTGGTTTGTGTTAATGGCGTATTTGGTATGCGAATGATTGAAAATGTTAAGCGTATTGGTGCTAACGTGGTAATCGTTGAGGGAACTTGGGGAAGGGCAGTTGAGCCTCAGGCACTTGAAAGTGCTTTGCAAGGTAACCCACAGGCAAACTTTGTTGCTTTTGTTCATGCCGAAACATCAACAGGGGTATTATCTGATGCGAAAACTTTATGCCAAATTGCTAAGCAGCATGATTGTTTAACCATTGTTGACGCGGTGACTTCACTTGGCGGTGTTGAGCTGCGAGTTGATGACTGGCAAATTGATGCGATTTATTCGGGTAGCCAAAAGTGTTTATCGTGTGTACCAGGGTTATCGCCTATCAGCTTTAGTGATAAAGCCGCTGAGATAATTAAAAATAGAGACAGTGCTGTGCAAAGTTGGTTTTTAGATCAGTCATTAGTGATGGGCTATTGGTCTGGAGAGGGAAAACGTAGCTATCATCACACTGCACCGGTTAATTCATTGTATGCGCTGCACGAGTCGTTGGTGTTGCTGCAAAACGAGGGGTTAGAAAATGCGTGGGCTCGTCACCAGTTAATGCATGAGAAATTGGCGTCTGGTTTGTCTGAATTAGGCTTAACATTTATTGTTCCTGAAGATGAACGCTTACCACAGTTAAATGCGGTACATATCCCAGATGGCGTTGATGACGGCAAAGTTAGGGCATTTTTACTTGATGAATATAACTTGGAAATTGGTGCAGGTTTAGGTGATTTTGCCGGTAAAGCATGGCGTATTGGTTTAATGGGCTATGCCGCGCGTAATGAAAATATCGCGTTGTGTTTATCTGCGCTGAAAAAAGCACTGAAAACAGCACAACAGTATGCATAACAATAAGCACCCTAGACTCGTCACTCATAGCAACTAGCTTATAATTTAGGAGCTAGGAGCTAGGAGCTAGGAGCTAGGAGCTAGGAGCTAGGTGTTAGCCTTTTTAGCCAAGGGCTAACCAAAACCCAACCGCTATCATTAAACAACCTGCTATTTGGTTCATGTGTTTTATGTTATCGTCTTTCGATAAAAACGCCCGTAATGTTTTACCGCCGGTAGCATAAGCTAGCATGCTAAAAAATTCTGTTGTCATAATAACGGCAATAAGCAACAGCATTTGTGGGGCTAATGCTCGGTCAATACTAATAAAAGGCGGTAACAGCGAAATCATAAATGCCCAGCCCTTGGGGTTAGCAATGGCCGTGAGCAGGCCTTGAGAAAACAATGCCCTTGGGCTGACATTAAGTGATTCAGTCGATGATAAACTCAGTTTTCCTTTTGAACGGCACATATTAATACCGATATAAATTAAATAGCCGCCACCAAGCCATTTAAGCAGTTCAAAAATAGTAGGGTAGTTAAGCATAACACTGGCAACGCCAAGTACTGCGGCAATAGCAACAGTGGCGACACCCAGTAATTCACCAAGCATCATCCATAATGTGCGCCGAACACCAATGCTCATGCCCAGTGTCATTGCTAGTGTCATACACATGCCAGGCGTGATTGATACAAAGAAAAAAGTCGGGGCAAATACTGCAAGTACGGCTAAATCTGGCATGAAAATACTCTAGATAAAAAACTAAAAGGGAATTGGCAGGTTACCACTGACCAGTATTTTCCATACTTAGCCACGGCTCTTTTGGCGCTAATGAGCTTCCCTTTTGTAGTAATTCTATTGAAACATTGTCAGGCGATTTCACAAAAGCCATATGACCATCACGTGGTGGACGATTGATGGTGATACCTGCGTCTTGCAGCTGTTGGCAGGTTTGATAAATGTCATAGACTTCAAAAGCTAAATGACCAAAATTTCGACCACTAGTATAATCTTCATTGCCTTCCCAATTATAAGTCAGCTCTATTTCTGCAGTAGCTTGCTCGCAAGTTAAAAAAATTAAGGTAAATTTCCCTTCAGGAAATTCTTTGCGGCGAGTTTCAATCAAGCCTAAATGTTTAACATAAAAGTCGAGTGATGCTTCAAGGTTAGAGACTCTAACCATGGTATGTAAAAATTTCATTATGACCTCTGTCTTTGACAAGACTGTTACTGGGTGTTTAGTTAAAACTGACTATTTTAAGGGAACTTGTTTAAAAGCCTTTGCAGGAAGGCCATTTGCTTCAAGGTAAGTTATTAAAGGAGCAGTATCTTGAGGCAAAGTATATTTTTAAAGTGAGTTTGACTCAATAACTTGTTTTAGATTAAAGCAAATAATGACATGTCCTCTACAATAATATCGATTTATTTGAAATCGACGGGGTGATCTAGCAAGTTTGAGTGGACAGGCGCAGGCGTTTTGTTTGCAACTATTAAAGTTTACAATATAAAGCTTACTAGTTGCCTTTGTTGAATACAATAAAGACGATAAAGCTGACTTTACTAGTCGGTTAAATAGAGGAACAAGGTTAGTGCTTGATGCCGTACTTATCTAAAATCTTAAAATATTCACCACTTTGCGTTAACTTATCGATGAGTTGATTCATTTTTTCAACGCTAAGATTGATATCTTTTCTTAGTAAGACGGTGTGATTGTATTCTTGGTCTAATTTTTCTGAAACTATCAATTTAGCTTTAGCGTCAGGGGTATCTTGTACAAAGCGGTCTAAAAAAGATTTGGTCACTATGGCGACATCCATTTGCCCTGCAAGCACTAATTGAATATTGGTTTTTTCGTTGGATGAAAGGTGAATATTATAGTGAGATCGTAAATAATCAGGATCAGCGTTAAAGCCAGCAAATTGATAATGGTAGCCCAGCATCGCTGAGATAGATTTATCTTTTAAGTTTTTGAAGTAATTTTGATTTTTAGCCTTACTTGCTAAGGCAATAAACACTTCTCCACCTTTTAAAAACACTTTAGAGCTATCAATAGGCGTGTTTTCCCAACCCCAGACGATACTCTCAAAAAACAATGCGTCAAATTGGCCTTGCTCAAAAGCAACATATCTTCTTCTAGAGCTGGTTAAAACCAGCTTAAAAGTAAAGTCACTTTGTATTTTGTTTAAGGCGTCAATCAAATCAATAGTCATGCCTGAAATTTTACCTTTCTCGTCCTTTTCGACAAAAGGCGGAAAAATATACCCACCTACATTCACTTCTTCAGCAGCACTAACAGTAGTGCTAGTGAGAACGAATAATATGAAAATGGCAGTAAACTTTTTTAACATTGACATCCTAATTAACTATTTATATCTGCTTTTTAACCTAAGTAGAGTAACAACACATACTAGCCGGTAAAATATTACTTTCAGGGTGGTTATACGGTAAACCATTGAATAGTTGTATATAATTATAGCTTTATATTGCAACGATTTTGCATAAAGTGTGCTGTTAAATGCTGTTATCATTAATATAAATTCTTCTACTGTACAATAAAGACACTAACCGCTTGAAAAGCCTACGTCAAGCGGAACACTTTAGCTAATTAGTCTAAGGCGCCATTGCTAGTTCAGGCAATCATTTGGCGTTAATGTATTAACTAAAACTACTCAATGTGGACATGACTGGCTATTAGCGACTGTTATCGGTGATAAATTCATAGGGTTTAATACGTAGTCAGTCTTCTCTCTCATCTATGTGTATTTAACATTTTCCGTGGCGAGATTACAAAAGTCTTCGATGATGCAGGGAGCGCATCTTGGCTGACGAACAGTTTAACTATAACTATAACTATAACTATAACTATAATGACCATGATGGATACGTAAGTGGTTTTAGTCGACGTTAAACTCTTTTACTAAAACCTAAGCAGTCTTTACTCAAGCTCAAATACGTTTACCCATGGTAAATGCAGTGTGGTTGCAAACACTGTCAATGCGGGTATCAACAGTAATTTTCGCTCAGCCTTAGGGAAATAAAGCTAGCCGGACTATGTTGCCAACTGCTGCTTGCGGTACTGTCCGGGAGTACAACCAACAAACTCCTTAAACGCTCTTGTAAATGGTGCAGCGGAAGCAAAACCACTTTCAATCCCAACAACAAGTACGGGCCAGTCACGTTTGTCAGCCGCACTTAATATGCTTTTAGCGTATTCAATACGCATCTGGTTAACATAGTGATTAAAGTTTTTTGCATTAAAATGATTGAGCATAATCGCACGGATACGATACTCAGGAACGTCTAACTCGCGAGCAATATCGATTACGCGTAAACTCGATTCTAGAAAGCGTTTTTCCTCAACCAATAGAGTCTGAATTTGCTGAGCGAGTATACTTTCTTGCTGAACGCTTGAATCCATGACTTTTTCTTTATGGCCAAGCTGTTGTTGACGAAATCGAATCAGTCCATGTGTGGTGGATAATATCAATAGATAAGCGAAAATCACGAGCCAGTCTCGTCCTGCACCTGCTAATAAATCAGTTGGTAGTGCTGCGGCGATTAACATGACACTGACAATGCAAGTAATCAGTGAAGACAAGTAAATTATGGAAACTTTACGTTGTGTCGATGTCGTTGTTGCATTCTGCAATACTCGGTAACCTTCCCAAAATGCAAGAATGAGCATACCAGAAGAAAATATGGCAATAGTTTCGGACAAAATGGTTGTTAGCGTAGGGATCCAGTCTGTATTGAGCAGCCACATTTTTTCAGAAAATCGTAAAAGGTGTCGCAATATTAGACATGCCGCCAATAAGCCTACGAAAAGAAGATGATGGTGGTTAATAGGATTGCTTTTACGGAAAAATGCACGGGAAAATAGCCAATAGCCACTACAGGTGGCAAAACCCAATGTTCCGATCAGGTGATGATAGGGTGCCCAATAATCGGCTGTGAGTGTATTTAACATATGCATAGACGAAGATGCACAAAAAAATGCGAAAGCCAAATGCAAAACATGTTTTTCTCGAAGACGAAAATGCATGACGGCCATTATCAAGCTGAGTAAAACAACCAATAACTGAGCGACTTTTAACAGTTCCAATTTTTTCTCCTCTATTTAAAGAGTTATTTTACATTAATTACGTTCTTTTTCGATAATCTTCTCATTTATTCGTATTTTCGTACGTCGATTTTCGAATTCGATGCTTTGTAGCCTACAGTACATGGGATTATTAAAGCGAAACTTTAAAACTGAGTATGATTATGAAAAATGAAATGAAAAGTGAATCTGTAACGAATAACAAAGGTATTATGGCAAGTGGAGATATTAATAACGAGTATGATTCAATACAAAAAGGCGCTCCACCAGTGCCGCTATGGAAAACATGGGGACTGCGATTTTTTTTACAGCAATGGTATTAGTTCTTGGCTTCAATCAATTAAATTATATTCTAGAAGGCGCTTCTGAGTGGACTCATTGGAGAGGACTTGGACATTCGATGTTATTTGCGCTTGCTGTATTTGCAATTGGCGGCGTGTTTCGTCCCTTAGCGTTTCTACCTATTATGATTTATGAAATAGTGTGGAAAGCCGTCTGGTTAGTTGTCGTTGCACTACCACCTTGGCTGGCAGGCGAACAGATCCCGACTGTGGTAAGCGTAAAAGGTTCAATGATTGGAATATGTTTAATTATTATAGTGATTCCGTGGAAGTATGTTTGGTGGAGATACTTTACTCAACCTATCGAGCCATGGAGACGTAAAAAGCAAGTGAGTATTAATCAAGAGTAATTACAAGGTCCATTAACGCAGTGAGAGCTCTAGTGTCTTGGCTATCACTGTTTTAAAATAGTTACTCAACAACGAGAGAGAAATTGGTGGTCGCTCTCGTTATATCACAAAATGAACGTGTAAATTTTCTTTAAATTTGTGATTAACTAAAATTGCCATCTGTAAAACTAAACGGGATAAGAAAAGCCATAGCTTTAGGCGCAGAACAGTCTCAAGCTTATTCAGTCTTCTCTTTAAATTCACACAAGTCTTCGATGATACAAGAGCCGCATTTTGGTTTACGTGCTGTACACGTATAGCGACCGTGAAGAATAAACCAGTGGTGTAAGTTGAAGAAAAATTCAGTTTTTCTGGGGGTGTGCTTGATAATGTTTTGCTCTGTTTGTTCTACCGTTTTTCCTTTCGCGTAGCCTGTTCTATTGGCAAGCCTTTGAATATGGGTATCAACAGCAATAAAGTACTTACCTTCATTGTCTTTTAACCAGCCAAAGGCAGTATTTAACACAACATTTGCCGTTTTACGGCCAACACCGGGAAGCGCTTCAAGTGCGGCTCTATTTTCAGGCACTTCGCCGCCATGTAACTCGACTAGCATTTGACAAGTTTTCATGGTGTTAACAGCTTTGGTATTAAATAGGCCAATGGTTTTAATATAAGACTTTAAGCCATCTAGACCTAAATCTAAGATAGCTTGGGGCGTATTCGCCACAGGGTAAAGTTTGTCTGTAGCTTTATTAACCCCTACATCGGTCGCTTGTGCTGAGAGTAACACTGCAATAAGTAATTCAAATGGCGTAGAGAAATTGAGCTCGGTCGTTGGCTCAGGATTATCATCTCTAAGCCTGGTGAGTATTTCTATGCGCTTTTCTTTATTCATTTTGCTCTCTTGCTCTTGTTGCCAGGAAACAACGTTTATAATTATTGTGGTTTATGAATCAAAATTGACGCGAACACGTTCAATTACTTGCTCTGAAGCATGTTCAGCTTGCTTCGCTTTAATATGGTTGTCGATGGCATTTTTAATCGCGATTAACAATCCCATAGCAATAAAGGCGCCGGGTGGCAATATGGCCAGTAAAAATTGACTGTCTAATTGCATGACTTCAATACGTAGGCTGCTTGCCCATTCACCCAGTAATAAGTTAGCACCATCAAAAAGCGTACCTTGGCCCAATATTTCGCGGATTATACCCAATAGAATGAGTACAGCAGCAAAGCCTAACCCCATCATTAAACCGTCAAAAGCCGCTTGTTTAACAGGATTTTTTGAAGCGTAAGCTTCTGCTCTACCAATGATGGCGCAGTTAGTAACAATCAAGGGTAAGAAAATACCTAAAGATTGGTAAATACCGTATGTGTAGGCATTCATCAAAAGCTGAACGCAGGTGACGAAGGCTGCAATAATTAACACAAAGATAGGTATGCGGATTTCTTTAGGTACCCAGTGGCGAATTGCTGAAACAGTTACGTTAGAGCAAATTAAAACCAATAAGGTTGCCAGCGCAAGCCCTAAAGCATTGGTTACCGTTGCTGTTACTGCCAATAAAGGACACAGGCCAAGTAACTGCACAAGGCCCGGATTATTTTTCCATAGCCCTTGAATAGCGAGCTCTTTATACTCTGCCTTTAACTCTGCTTTTAATTTAGCGGTTAATTGCGCTTGCTCTTGGGCTTCGATATCTTGAGCTACATCAGAAGACGTGGCACTCTCGGGTGTTAGTTCTTTACTCATGATTCGCCTCATCTTTCGTTGCTATAGATGATGTCTGGTTATTGTCGCATGCATTTGGGCGGGTCAAGATAGTGTCTTTGTTCTTTCTAACGTAAACAAGCGTGTCTTTCACGCCTTTCACTAAAGCTCGAGGCGTAATAGTCGCGCCGGTAAATTGATCAAACATACCATTATCTTTTGCTACAGCCCAACGACTATCATCTGCTGAACGCAATACTTTTCCGGTAAACTTTGTTATCCAGTCACTTTTTCTTATTTCAATTTTATCACCAAGACCAGGGGTTTCTTGATGCTTTAGTACGCGCACTCCGCTGACCTTTCCTTCAATATCACTAGCCATAATAAAGTTGATATCGCCATTATAGCCACCTGGCGCTACGCTGGTGATAGCGACAGCAACAACATTGCCAGATTTACGGGCTATGTAAGCCGTTTGCACCTTAGATGAGCCTAACTCAGGCGAGCTGACCATGACACAATCATTGGCGATGTCATTATCGTATAGACTAGGATCAATAATGCTGTGAAGTGTAGATAACAGTTGCTGCTGCTCTTGGTGCTTAATACGATCTTTAGTTAATTCATTTACTAGGCTAACCGCTACAGTGCAGGTGATAGCAAATAATGCCAGTATTTTAGTGTTTTTAGTGATAGCAATATTTAAAACTGATTTTACTGGCTTTTTGCTGCTATTTGGATCGTTACTCATATCGTTAGAGTCTTGCTCAGTTTTATCTACATTCTCAGTTGAACCTTGTTGCTCTGACATTACTTGTCCCCCTTTAAATGACCGTAGGTACGGGGACGTGTATATTGATCAATAAGTGGGGCCGCCATATTGCAAAGTAAAACGGCAAAGGCAATACCGTCAGGATAACCACCTGATGTTCTAATAAGATATACTAATAAACCCGCCAGTAAGCCAAAAATAATACGACCTTTAGTACTAGTAGCCCCACTGACAGGGTCGGTTAAAATGAAGAATGCCCCTAACATGGTCGCGCCAGAGAACCAATGAAACATGGTTGAAGCACTACTATCAGGACTAATGCTATAGCCGATAAAAGAGCAGATAAATAAACTGATTAAAAAGCTGACAGGTGATTGCCAGGCAATGGCCTTTTTGAAAATAAGGAATATGCCACCAAGTAAGAAAGCGCCGTTAACCCACTCCCAACCAAAAGCGAAGTTTTCGCCAAAAATAGCGCTTTGCATACTTTCTTCAATAGTTAAGCCTAAAGTTAAGTTGGTTTTTACCGTATCTAGTGGTGTGGCCATTGTTACGCCATCCACCGTAGTACGTATTTGTTCAACAGAATAACCTTCGGCGGTAAATCCCGTGAAAATGGTCATTACCGTATTGGCAAAATTAAGATCAATAGCCACTAAGTCTAGCGGCGGCTGCCATAGTGTCATTTGTAATGGGAAAGAGACTAATAACATCACATATCCTGCCATTGCAGGATTGAATGGGTTATGACCTAAGCCGCCATAAAGCTGCTTTACAATGACGATGGCAAAAATGGTGCCGATAACTGATATCCACCATGGAGCCAATGCCGGCAGACAAATGCCAAGGAGGAGGGCGGTTAAAATGCCACTACCATCAAATAATTCATGGGCAATTGGTTTTTTACGTAGTGATAATACGGTAAATTCACATACCAGTGCGGTAGTAACCGCTAGGGCAATATGAATTAAATTTCCCCAACCAAAGAAATACCACTGTGCTAAAACACCTGGCAAAGTGGCAAGGATGACTAAACGCATCAAGTTTGGCGTTTGCGTTTGGTTATGGTTATGCGGTGAACTTGCTATCCAAAATGCCATGGTTTAGGTCGACTCGTTAGTTTGTTTTGTTGTTTCATCGTTATTTTTTGAAGAACCCTTGTTGTCGAGAACTTCTTGAGAGCTTTTATTATCTTTAGCAAGCTTTTTAGCTTTTGCTTTAGCAATGGCTGCGGCTATTTTAGCTTTCTTATCATTAGCTTCACCGGTATTAGCGTCACCAGTTTTAGCCATTTGGGACGCTTCACTAGCGTCTATTTTTTTAATGGTATTATCGTCATTAGGCAATGTTTCTTTTTGAGTTGCTGATTGTGCTTTGATTTTTGCTTTTTCCTTGGCTTTTGCCACAGCCGCAGCAACCTTAGCTTTTTTATCCTTAATACTAGGGCTACTAGTGCTATTGCCTTTATCAGAGGTAATGGATTTAGTACTGTCAGCTAGTGCTTCAGGCGCATTGTTTTGCTCTACAGTTTCATCGCCTTTGTTAAGCTTTTTAGCTTTTGCTTTGGCAATAGCAGCCGCTATTTTTGCTTTTTTAGCATCTGCGGGGGATTCATTGTTTGTCGCAGGTTTTGCTGAACTAGTCGTTGCTTGTTCAGTACTTTTTTCCGGAGTTGCTAGGCTACTTTTATCACTCTTAAGCTTTTTCTTGGCTCTGTCTCTTATACACATCTGACGCTGCCGACGATCTACTCTGTGTAG
>CAJXPG010000101.1 GCA_913057925.1 uncultured Colwellia sp.
AAATGTTTTTCAAATTAATTTGAAAGGCTTTTAAAAGTAAACGTTAAGTTACCTGATTTACCATAATAGTAAGTAGATAACTTATCAAAACATCCAGTTGGTTAAGCTTTTTGCCTGGACCCCTTGGAACTGGATGCGCATTATAGAGATCGTTTTGTAGAGCGCAAGCGCTATTTTCACTTTATTCTCTGATTGCTCAAGTTATAACCGTTACCTAACTAAGCCATTACTAGTGATTATACAACCTGCCACCAAAGACATGTCAGCTTTCTTTACAGTTATCCGAATAGCTATGCATTCACTAATTTACAACAGACAGGCCTGTAATGTCGGTATATGAAGCGTAAAATATACAATATACCAAAGTAAAGTGTGACTAAAAATGCAATTTCACCAAGTAACTATGTAAACAATTTTTACACGATTAACATTTTAGCAACTTTTGGCGTTTTGCTCTTTTCTCTCTAAGCCAACAAACACAATGTGCCATTAACATAATTATAACAAAGGCATCTTATTTGCATATTCAGCTGACTCGCTATTTTTTATAAGCAATTGTTTATAAAAAAATGAAGTGTAATAGATATGCACAGCGACGATATAACAATAAACTGGAGATAAACATGCATTTTAAGAAATCCATTCTTGGGAGTTTGGTCACCTTAGCAATTACTACAAGTGCCACAGGCACTGTGATTGCTAACGAAGTTACTGCAGACATCAGTAAATTCAAAGTTGTAGGTAACGAAATTAGTTCTAAACAAAAAGCCACTAGCTATATAGTTCAGCTAAAAGGTAATACTGCTATTGCACAAGCTCAAGATATTGGTGAACTTTTACCGACCAACCAGTTAGTTGCCAATACAGGTAACCGATACAATGCTTATACCCCTGCGATGAAAGCATATACTCAAGCAATGGAAAATAAGCAAAAGAAAATTGCTAGCTCTATTGGTTCAATTAAAATATTGCATTCATTCAAACATGCTTATAACGGTTTTTCTGCAAAATTAAATAGTAAACAAAAAGCGCAGCTAGAATCTCACCCTGATGTTGTTGGTGTTTGGGAAGATAGGTTAGAAACTATCAATACAGCAAATACCCCTGAATTCCTTGGATTAACAGGTCCAGGTGGACAACACACGATGAACATCAAAGGTGAAGATGTCATCATTGGTATTATCGATACTGGTATTTGGCCTGAAAATGCAAGTTTTGCAGATGATGGGTCTTACTCTGATCCTGCCACACTAGGTTGGCAAGGTGCTTGTGATACAGGCACTGATGCAGATTTTACCTGTAATAATAAATTAATTGGTGCTCGCTACTTTGACGCCAGTTTTAGCAATGTTTACGACGTACAGTATGATTTAGGTGAATTTGATTCTCCTCGTGATGCTGACGGACATGGTAGCCATACTGCTGGTACAGCGGGTGGTAATGAAGGTGTTCCTGCCATGTTATCTGGTGGCGATGCTGGTACTGTTTCAGGTATCGCGCCACGCGCTCGTATTGCAGCATATAAAGCTTGTTGGAATAGTGATTATAAAAACCCAGACGGTGGCGATGAAGCAGGTTGTTTCTATGGTGATACCATGGCAGCGATTGATGCAGCCGTTACTGACGGTGTTGATGTAATTAATTACTCAATTGGTGGTAGTCGTACTGATTTAACTATTCCATCTACTGCTGCTATGTTAAATGCCGCAGCTGCTGGTGTATTTGTTTCTGTTTCTGCTGGTAACAGTGGTCCAGATAAAGAAACTGTTGGTACCCCTGCTCCATGGGTAACTAGTGTTGCTGCGTCTACTTATAACGGTACTTCTACTATTATTGGTAAAGCACTTGATGTAACTAGCGGCGCTTTAGCCGGTACTTCACTTATGTCTGTTCCAGCTGGATTTGCTCCTGCTGCGGCTGGCCTTGCTGGTGAATTAGTGTTAGCTGAACCAGTTCAAGCATGTGATGCTGAACCATTAACTAACGGTGCTGATTTAGCAGGTAAAGTTGCATTAATCGCTCGTGGTTCATGTGCATTTACTGAAAAGTTCATGAACGCTCAAAACGCCGGCGCAGTTGGTGTTGTTGTTTATACTACTGAAGGTACATCACCATTCGCTATGGGCGGTGAAGATCCAGCAGTTGCTATTCCTGGTTCAATGATCTCTTTTGAAGATGGACAAACATTATCTGCTAGTGTAGCCACTGAAAGCACTTCTGTTGTATTTACAGAAAATGCTGCATCTGGTGAAGCTATTGAAGTAGGTAACACTATGGCCGCATTCTCATCGCGTGGTCCTAACTTAAATACTTACGATATCATCAAGCCAGACATTACAGCTCCTGGTGTTAAGATTTTAGCAGCAACCACTTCTGCACCTATGTTTGGCGCTCAAGGTGAAACATTTAAGTATTTACAAGGTACTTCAATGTCTAGCCCGCACATTGCTGGTATGGCTGCATTGTTTAAAGAGTCAAATAGTTCATGGACTCCTGCGCAAATTAAATCAGCAATGATGACAACGGCTCGTCAAGACTTAACTAAGGAAGACGGTACTACGCAAGCTGACCCGTATGATTTTGGTTCTGGTCATGCTGATCCAGTTTCTGCGTTAGATCCTGGTCTTTTATTTGACACTAACTTAGCAGATTATTTAGCTTTCCTATGTGGACAAGATGAAGCAAGTTTTGTTGAAGCATACGATACTAGCTGTGCTGAATTAGACAGTGCAGGTTTTAGCTCTGATGCAAGTCAATTGAACTTACCTTCAATTGCTGTTGCTGAACTACTTGATCCTGAAACTGTATTCAGAACAGTATCTAATGCAACAACTGCATCTTCTTCTTATACTGCAACTGTTGAAGCACCTGCTGGTATTGAAGTAAGTGTACAAACGTTTGATGCTGCTGGTAATGAAACACCTGAGTCTACTTTAGATGTTGATGCTAATGGTAACGCAAGTTTCGCACTTACATTTACTAAGACTGATGCTGTTCAGGTAGATACTTGGAACTTTGGTGCCATCACCTGGACTGACAGTGCAGGTCACTCAGTTCGTTTACCACTAGCAATAAAAGCAGTACCTACTGTTAAAATTGAAGTGCCTGAAGTTATCTCTGGTGACCTTAACCGTGGACGTTTCCGTTTCCCTGTGAAAATGCTTTACTCTGGTAGCACAAGCATCGAGCATGCTGGTTTAGTTGCTCCGTTTGGCGTTGCAGGTAATGTAGAAGCAGATCCTGGACAAGATTTTGCATTCTTGGGTGCTGGTACAACTTACCATGGTTTCCACATTGAAGAAGGGACAAAACTTGCCCGCTTTAGCTTAGCTGATGCATACGTAGCTGAAGATGGTTCTGACCTTGACCTTTATGTTTATCGTTGTGTTGATTGGAGCTGTGCACAAGTAGGTAATTCACTTAACGCTGGTTCAAACGAAAATGTTGTACTAACCAACCCTGAAGCCGCTGCTGATAGCAGTACAGGTAATATGTATATTACTATGATTCACGGTTATTCAACTGGTGCAGCACCTGCAACCGATTACACTATGATTGGTTGGATTGCTGATCAAGCTGAAAGCTCAACGCGTGTAATTGCAAGTCGCCGTGCTATCGTTGGTCGTTTTAACTACACTACTATCATGACACGTGGCTTGCCTACAGGTACCACCTACATGGGTGCAGTTACATACTTCAATGATGAAGGTGAAGCTGAAGGTACTACGGTACTTGAGTTAAACAACTAATATTAATAGGACGCAAAACTAACGCTACTCACTGCGTTAGTTTTATCTATTAGTAAAGCCCGCATAACGAAAGTTAATGCGGGTTTTTTTATTCGTTATAAATGCGAAAACCGCTTAGGAGCAATCAAGTAATACTCAATATGCTTTAGACCTTCAAACAGCGTTAAAAGCCTAACTAGGTAATGTCCCCTGATGATAAGCAGCCTAGATAAACACTGTCATTTTCATTTGATTAATCTTACTTGAAAGAAAGAGAGCTTGGCTAAAGCAGTTCACTTATAGCTCAGGTAATATACGGCTAAGTGGATATTTACCTGACACCCTATTTACCAACAATGATGTCTAGCTAAGGTGATAGATACCTTAAATAATAAATATCAAGTGAAGTAAAACTTAACTTAATCTAGCTTTTAAAATTATTTTTATTGCCAATAATACCGCTGCAATAGCTAGGTAGCTTTAACTTATCGCAGCTAAAACTAATGAAACATAAATATGATAGGCATAAAAAAGGCCTTACCTAAGTAAAGCCTGATTTAACATTATCGCTGTGGCTAACTAACTAGAAAGGCCAAGCATAAAAGAATGTACTATTAACTATTTTTACGACGTGAAGCTAAACCAGCAACAGCGGTTAAGAACAGCACTAAAGTAGCAGGAGTAGGCACAACTGAAACATCACCCATTGAAATTTGGTCTGAAAAGATAAAAACACCTTGGTCATCAGAGATAGTCAAAACATTATCATTAAAATCACTAAAGATATCACCTGTCCAAGCGAAGAAATCAAATTCTTCAGTAAGATCAAAGTTTAAGGTAAATATACCCGCACTTAGATCATCATGAAAGAAGGTAGCATCAAAGTAAGTATTACTCATGCTATAAGTTGTTAAATCATAGCCGAAAATATTAAATTCAGTAAAGCTGCTCACAACTGATAAATCAGTATCCCATACCTGAGCATCATCAAGGTTAATTGTGACATTACCGATAACAGCACCGTTATCAAGGATGTCTTGACTGATTAACGTAGCATTAGCACCAATAGAGCCCAACGCTAGAGATACTGATAAAACAGCGCGTAAAATTAATTTATTTAACATGTTACTTCCTATATATTTTGTGGTTTCTTATATTTTTAAGTATTAGCAGTGACGCTGTGCTTAGTATTAATCTAGCTGTTGTCACATTAACTACCTGTTAGAGCAAATTTCATGCCCAAAAGAATTATCAGATTAAATACAGTAACTTATCAAGCACTTCACAATAATTTTACCGCCCGTTAACAACCAGACGTATAAGTGTAAAAAAAACCGACACTTGATAGGATAAATTCAATATTATTAAGTATTTGTTATTATATTGATTATTTGCTAGCTTATGGGCATAAAAATAAAGCTATACTGTAAGTCACTTGGCTAAGGGCTTAGCTATCAACGCAACAAATTACTACTACAAGTTATCTATTAAGGTTTGACTATGAGCATTAAACACATTTCTTTCACTGGCGTAATGTTAGCTGGCGCGCTAATCACCTCATCAGTCATCTCTCCTGTAAGCGCTAAAGATATTGCCATTTATCGCTGGGTAGATAACAACAATGTTGTTCACTTTAGTCAAAACTTGCCTAAAGAAGGTGAATATAAAGAATTCAGTACTATCTCTTCTTACAAAGCGTTATCAAAAGCCGAGCGAAAAGCACTGGCTGACGAAAAGAGTGCTGCGGATGAAGTGGCGAAGCAAGAGAAGCAGCAAGATGATATTACCGCTAAAAATAAAGCAACATTTGAAAAAAACTGCAAAGCTGCACGCTTAAATATAAAAATGCTTAGCTCTTTAGAGGATATTCATATCAGTGAAGAGAAAAGTGATGGCACTATAGGCAGTCGCCCACTAACGGCAGCGGAAAAAGAAGATAAGTTAGCGCTAAGTAAAAAGCACGAAGAGCTTTACTGCGAAAAGTAAACTATCCCCAAGGCCTATACAGAACTATTAAGATAACCGAAAGCCTGCAATATATCATTGCAGGCTTTTTTGTTTTTAGCGTTTAGGCAGTAAAAGTTAACTGCCCTTCAGACACAGCAACTTCTATTGTGCTGCCTTTAGTAAAGTTACTGGCTAAAATTTCCTGAGCCAATGGGTTTTCTATACCTTGTTGAATAGCTCGTTTTAAAGGTCTTGCACCAAATACTGGATCAAAGCCAGCTTCTGCTATTAATGACAAGGCTTCATCAGTTACCTGCAAGCTAATCTCTTGCTCTGCTAACCTTTGCGTCAACCCTTTAAGTTGAATTCCGGCAATTTGTTTAATTTGCTCAGCAATAAGTGGGTGAAATACTACCGATTCATCAACACGGTTGATAAACTCTGGCTTGAAGTGTTGGCCAAGTACATTCATTACTTGCGCTTTCATTTGTTGATACTGACTATCATCTGCAAATTCTTGGATAACATCAGAGCCGATATTTGAGGTCATAATGATTACGGTATTTTTAAAATCTACCGTACGCCCCTGCCCGTCAGTTAAGCGCCCGTCATCAAGTACCTGTAATAATATATTAAATACGTCTGGGTGAGCTTTTTCGATTTCATCGAGTAAAATCACCGAATAGGGTTTTCTGCGTACAGCTTCTGTTAAGTATCCACCTTCTTCATAGCCAACGTACCCCGGCGGTGCACCAACTAAGCGCGCAACTGAGTGTTTCTCCATAAACTCAGACATATCCACTCGAATCAGTGCCTCTTGAGAATCAAATAAAAACTCTGCAAGGGATTTCGTTAACTCGGTTTTACCCACTCCCGTAGGTCCTAAAAAGAGGAAAGAGCCAATAGGTTGATTTGGATCGCTTAAGCCTGCGCGCGATCTTCTAATTGCATTAGACACCGATGTTACTGCCTCATGTTGCCCAATCACACTTTGGTGCAGGTTATCTTCCATACTTAGGAGCTTATCACGCTCTTGCTCAAGCATCTTAGCAACAGGGATCCCTGTTGCCCGACTTAACACGTCAGCAATTTCCACATCTGTGACTTTATTGGCCAATAAACTCATTTCTTGCATTTCAGCTTGGCTTGCTAAATCTAATTGTTTTTCAAGTTCAGGTAATTTACCGTACTGCAACTCAGACATACGGTTTAAATCTCCTGAGCGTCTCGCCGCTTCAAGCTCGATTCGCGCCTGCTCAAGCTCTTCTTTAATCGTATGAGCACCATACAATGCTGCTTTTTCAGTGGTCCAAACTTCATCTAACTCATCATATTTTTGCTGCTTTTCAGCTATTTTCTCAGAAATAACAGCTAAACGTTTAATTGACGCTTCATCTTCATCTTTTTCTAACGCTTTTTGTTCTAGCTTGAGTTGTATCAAATGACGTTCAAGTTTATCTAAATCTTCAGGTTTTGAATCCATTTGCAAACGAATGCTTGAGGCTGCTTCATCAATTAAATCAATCGCTTTATCTGGTAGTTGTCTATCGCTAATATAGCGGTGCGATAAACTTGCAGCTGCCACAATGGCCGGATCGGTAATATTTACTGAGTGATGTAATTCATAACGCTCTTTTAAACCGCGTAATATAGCAATAGTATCTTCAACACTTGGCTCTTCAACTAACACTTTTTGGAAACGTCGCTCTAACGCCGCATCTTTTTCAATGTATTGACGGTATTCATCTAAGGTGGTGGCGCCAACACAATGTAAATCGCCGCGAGCAAGTGCAGGCTTTAACATATTGCCCGCATCCATTGCACCATCTGATTTTCCTGCGCCAACCATGGTATGTAATTCATCGATAAAGAGAATAACTTGCCCTTCTTCTTTGGACAGTTCATTTAATACCGCTTTCAATCTTTCTTCAAATTCACCACGGTACTTTGCTCCAGCAACAAGTGCCCCCATATCAAGAGACAATACTCGTTTATTTTTTAAGCCTTCTGGTACTTCGTGATCAACAATGCGCTGTGCTAACCCTTCTACAATGGCAGTTTTACCAACACCTGGCTGGCCAATTAATACTGGATTATTTTTGGTACGTCGTTGCAGTACTTGCAATGTACGTCTGATTTCATCATCTCTGCCAATGACAGGGTCTAGTTTCCCCTGTTCTGCACGTTCGGTTAGATCTACCGTGTATTTATCGAGTGCTTGGCGAACATCTTCAGCATTTTGCTCTTTTACCGATTCTCCGCCGCGAATATGCTCAATGGCAGACTTTACTCTTTCGTGGTTGGCTCCCAAGTCATTAAGGATCTTCCCTAACGCACCTTTATCATCAATGGCAGCGAGGATGAATAACTCAGAAGAAATGTACTTGTCAGACATTTTTTGTGCGTGCTTATCACACAAGTTAAGCACACGACCCGATGCTGCAGATAACTGAACATCGCCATCACTATCAGGTACTTGTGCTAAAGAGCCTAAAGCTTCTTCCGTTTTACTGCGTAAAGTACGTACATCGATGCCAGCACTTTTTAGTAAAGCTATGATTGAATTTCCGTTCTGATTTAGCAAAGCTAACATCAAGTGAATGGGTTCAATAAACTGATGATCTTTGCCAAGGGCAAGTGATTGCGCATCGGCAATGGATTCTTGAAATGATTGGGTAAAACGATCTAAGCGCATGGTGATCTCCTAACTTAACCCTTAATTTTTTTACTGATAACTAAGTTATAAGGGTAAAAGATAAATTTTCAATACTGTTAACGCTATATCATTGATACAAAACAACAAGAGGCTTGAATAATTATCGCCTGCAGATAATCGTAGCCATTCGCCCTGTCACTTGCTCTTTTCGATAAGAGTAGTACTTGCTGGTATTTTGATAAGTACACTCCTCAAGCATTGAGATTGCTGTAACACCTAATGACTGTAGCTGCATTTGAGCTATTTGGTGCAAATCTGCCAAATATTGACCATTAGCTTGTTTTACAAAAGCAGTACTAAAACTATCGCCCTGCTTTATGAAGATATTTTTAACTTCAACGCCAACCTCAAAAGCTTCATTACCAATACATGGCCCTAACCAAGCAACAACTTCTTCTGGTTTGCTGTGCATTGTATCAAGGGTTTCTTTAATAATGCTGCCCGCTAAAGGTCGCCAGCCACCATGAATGGCCGCTACTTCATTGCCACTTTTATGACTTAACAATATAGGTAAACAATCCGCAGTCATTATCGCTAAAGCGATATTTTTCTGGCGAGTAACACTGGCATCAGCAACGATAGGTATACCATCAACAGCTATAACGTCTGCAACTTTGTTACCGTGAACTTGTTCGAGCCACTGGATTTCTATCTCAGCAGGGCAACTTTCATTCAACGGATCGCTTTGTAGTGTTTGATTAATGAATTGAACTAAGTTATTGCGATTGGCAACAACTTGCTTTGCATTATCGTTAACATGCAAACCGAGATTAAAATTACCAAAAGGTAACTCTGTTATGTTGTGGGACTTTTCAAGTTTTGGGGAGATACGCGTACTTTGCAATGCGAAAACTTTTTCACTTAGCTGATTTTGGAAAGAGTCAAAAGTAGGCCAAGTAACTAACTCAAATGCTGAATCATTTTTTGTTAGTAAAGAAGACGTTGAAGAAACGCCCTCAACGTCTGATTTATCACTGTCTTTAGTATTCGTCTTTTGCATTTAGCTTATTATCTTCTTGCAGAAGTTCAACTAGCTCGACAAAATCTTCTGGCAATTCTGCATGCCAAGTCATTTCTTCACCGGTAATTGGATGGAATAACGATAACATTGCAGCATGCAGAGCCTGACGCTTGAAGCTACGCAACTTCATTAACAACGCTTCGGTGGCATTTTTTGGTGGACGAGGACGACCACCATACACAGGATCGCCAACCAATGGATGAGTAATATGTGCCATATGTACACGGATTTGGTGAGTACGACCCGTTTCTAAGCGTAAGCGTAAACGTGTATGTAAACGATACTTTTCCATCACGCGGTAATGAGTAACAGAAGGTCTACCTACAAAAGAGATAGCCATTTGAGTACGCTTGGTTGAGTGACGACCAATTGGCTCATCAACTACGCCACCAGCAGTCATGATGCCGTTAGCTACCGCTTCATATTCACGAGTAATTTCACGTAATTGCAGGGCTTCAACGAGATTAGTTTGCGCAGCAATCGTTTTAGCAACAACCATTAAACCCGTGGTATCTTTATCAAGACGATGCACAATACCCGCACGAGGTACAACATCAAGTTGAGGGCAGTGATGTAATAAGGCGTTTAATACTGTACCATCAGGGTTACCTGCACCAGGGTGCACAACTAAACCAGCAGGTTTATTTATTACAATAATATCATCATCTTCATAAACAATATTTAATGGGATATCTTGCGCTTCAAAACGTATCTCAGCTTCAACTTCGGCATTGATTTCAATACATTCGCCGCCATACATTTTTTCACGCGGACGGGTAAGTACATCACCATTAACGCGCACTTGACCGGCTAAAATCCAATCTTTTATGCGCGAACGTGAATAATCAGGAAACATTATCGCTAATGCTTGGTCAAAGCGTTTACCTAAACATGATTCAGGAACGGTATCTTTATGTTGAATTATTTCTGACATTAAATTCTCTTTAAACTCGTTTAAACCTAGCGAAATAATCAAATTACTATTTGCACTGTGCAAGGTAAGGTTGCTAGGGTAGAATGCAAATACCAAAAAATTGGCATTATTCTTAAATATAGAAACATTTTACCCGTTTACGCGGTGGTTTGATATTTATTTTAATTAAAACAAAGTAGCGATAACAAATTTCATGGATAAACTGACTGTAAAAATAATTTTAACTGTTTTAGCATTGGCCCTAACTGGCTGTTCTTCATCTGAAGATGATATAGAAAAAGTGCCAGATAAATCTGCACAGGCTTTGTTTGTTGATGCCAGATTTGCTCTTGATAACGGCCTATATCAAAAGGCTATTCAAATACTTGGCGCTATCGACTCTCGCTTTCCTTTTGGTCCAATATCACACCAAGTACAACTTGATTTAATCTATGCCTACTATAAAAGTGGTGATGCCGGACAAGGTATTGCACTAGCCGATAGATTTGTGCGTTTAAACCCAAACAATTCAAATGTGGATTATGTGCTGTATATGCGCGCCTTAATTAATATATCAACGGAAGAAAACTTGTTCCAAGATATGGCGGGTATTGATCGTACTGACCGAGATCCTGAAGCTTCTCGCAGTGCATTTAACGATTTTAAAACTATCGTTACCGATTACCCTGACAGTAAGTATGCTGCTGACGCACGTAAACGCATGATTGCAATTAAATCTCGCTTAGCACAATACGAAATAGCGGTCGCTAAATACTATATTAAGCGTGAAGCATACGCCTCTGCTGCGAATAGAGGACGCTACGTTGTTGAATATTTTGCACCGAGCCCTGAAATAGAGCAAGCCTTAGAGATAATGATTGAGTGTTATGACAAGTTAGGGTTAAAAGACTTGAAGAAAAATGCCATGCAGGTAATGGCCGCAAATTACCCTAATAATAAGCTGGTCAACTAAGCGTTTTAATTAAATAGATTACTTGAATATATTTTTAACTTTTCAATTAGCGTTTAACACATCTCACAATTAAAAAAGCTAGATTAACTTAAGTAAATCACTTAGGTAATCTAGCTTTTTATTTTTAATTGCGAATTATTATAAAGTCTAATAAAACAACAACCTTGATAAAAGCTGTCAATTTAATTTACAACTCTATCCCTATAAAACACCGCGGTTACTTCTATAACGCCCCAGTATCATTAATATACCTAAAACTAAAAATAAGTTAGCGCTAGGCTCTGAAATAGTACGGGTTGTAATGTCATCAAACGCAGGGTCTCTTACCCAAACAGAGAAGTGAGAAAGTGCTGTGCCGTGGAAAGTATTACTTAGATCAAAACTGCCCCCTAAATTATACGGGAACTCTAAAGCAGCATTACCTAACAAAGTGCCAAAATCAAAATCATAAATAGCAAACTCAGGGCTTTTTTCATCATCTATACACTTATTCGGCTTATCAACTGCATATTCATGACAAACATTTCCAGTTTTGAACACTAAGGCTAAATGATCAAAAACACCATCCCCAAGCAATTCCTCTAATGTTTGAGCAATGTCTTCATCTGGCTCTATCGACCAAGTGCCCTTAGTACAATTGTCACCATTAAGTGAGGTTCCTTGCTCACAAATAAAGTTAATATCAACTAATGCGTTACTAACGGTAACACCGCCGTCAATTCCTTTACCAACCTCCACAGGTTCTTCACCGACACCAAAGCCAGCACCATCATCTTTACCTAGATAAATCCACCCAGGATCATCAAGACCACCATTGCCATCTAAGTTTTGTAAATCTGTAGTGGGATCGATAAAAGCAAGATCATCGTTAAAGCCATCATTATCATCATCACCTTCTCCTAGGTAGAATGGGTCGAAGTATTTGAAGTACTCTCCTTCACCATTCATAAAACCATCTTGATAGGTGCCAATATTACTGCCTTTGGGTAATGGCTTATCATTGCCAAGTAAGATCAAACAGTCTGAAGCTGGTATTCCTGCGCCAGTAACAACATCAATTACAGGCGCTTCACTTGCATCGGCAAGCTGCACAAAATCTAGTGTCACGTCTGTTGGTGTACACATGGTGTTTGCATTTGCCATTGAGCTTGCTGCCAACACAATTGCTAAGCTCAAAAACGATATTAAAGATTTCATAACGTTTCCTCGTGCTAATGAATAGCCATCAAACAGCTTTGGTATTATTCACAAAAATTCGTTATTAAAAAAATGCATATTTAGCACCAAAGTCCAATTATATATATATTTCAGACAGTTGTCTGAACGCAGGAATTTAGTACATGCAAAAGTGTAAAATTATCCGACACATTTGGAGTGAGTTATTAGTTTTAGTAGGGAAAACGAGAAAGTGGAATGGCTAGGTTGTATAGCTACAAGTAGTATTATACTTTAAAACGGCTGCTATTAATTACAGCCGTCTATAATTAGCGAGGAGTATATTGCTATATTAAATTTAAATCGCTTCTTGGTTTTCTTCACCGGTTCGAATACGAATAACGCGTTCAACATCAGTAATAAAGATTTTGCCGTCACCAATTTTACCTGTTTGTGCTGTTTCTAAAATGGTATTGACACAGCGTTCAACATCTTCAGTAGCAATAACAATTTCTAGTTTTACTTTAGGCAGAAAGTCCACCATATATTCTGCACCGCGATACAGCTCAGTATGACCTTTTTGACGACCAAAGCCTTTAACTTCAGAAACAGTCATACCTGTTACGCCAATTTCACTTAAGGCTTCTCTTACATCATCCATTTTAAACGGCTTTATAATCGCTTCTATTTTTTTCATCTGCATCGCTCGCAAGTTAAAGTTGTATCAATTTACATAATTAAGATATTACAGCGCGTTTAAAGTGATTTAGCAATATCCAATTGGCTTTTAATTTTGTTAAACTAGTGAAATTAACCCGTTTTTCACTTAAGCCTTGTTAGGAAACCTTATGGATCAGCAAACCATCATTGCAGAAATGAAAGTTTTACCTGAAATTGATATTCAATTTGAAATAAACCGCCGCGTTGCTTTTATAAAAAAACAACTCACTCAATCTGGTTTAAAAAGTCTAGTTTTAGGTATCAGTGGTGGTGTTGACTCATCTACCTGTGGGCGTCTTGCACAACTTGCTGTTAATGAGTTGAATAATGAACAAGATGAAAGCAAAGAAGGCGTTCACTATCAATTTATTGCAGTGCGCTTACCTTATGGCATACAAGCAGATGAAGATGATGCCCAACAGGCAGTAGACTTTATTCAACCAAGCCATTGTTTAACGACTAACGTTTTAGCTGGCGCTGACGGCATTCACCACGAAGTGCTACAAGCAATGAGTAAAGCAGAAATCCTCACCGCTGATGATGCAAAAATAGACTTTTCTAAAGGTAATGTTAAAGCTAGAGCCCGTATGGTAAGTCAATATCATATTGCAGGTATCATTGGCGGTTTAGTTATCGGGACTGATCACAGCGCAGAAAACATCACAGGTTTCTTCACCAAATGGGGAGATGGTGCATGTGATTTAGCACCGCTGTTTGGTTTGTCAAAAAGACAAGTTAGAGCTATCGCTAAACACCTCGGCGCTCCCAGCATCTTAGTTGAGAAAGCACCCACTGCAGATCTTGAAGAGCTAGAACCAGGCAAAACCGATGAAGATGCGTTAGGCATTAGCTATGACCAATTAGATAACTTCTTAGAAGGCAAAAAAGTAACCTCTGCGGTAAGTGATCACATCATCAATATCTATAAAAAAACTCAACATAAAAGACAAGCAATACCAACAATTTACGATTAACCTCTACAATTGTCAGGTAAAGACCTTAGCTAAATCCATTTTTATTATCTATAACTGAATAACACAGGGTAGTTAATAAAAAATGGATTTTTTATGCTTTTTTCACCTTCCAGTAGACAAAATAATTCCGCCAAAAATTCAAATTGTGGCCATTCTTCAAGGTTTAGACACCTAGGGATGACCTTAATAGAATTGATGGTTTCAATTGGCATTACTTCAATACTTACCACGATTGCTTTACCTAACTTAAATGACTTCGTCGTTGAGCTCAGGGTAGATAATGAAATATCTCGCCTTTCACGTTTACTCATAGTCGCCAGAAACCACGCTATAGCAAGTCAAGACAACGTTATTGTTTGTCCATTATCCGATAATGGCTCATGTACTAGCAATTGGCATGAAGAATTAAGTGTCTTTGTTGATAGTAATAATAATCAACGATTTGATGGCAATATTAACGAGCTTATGGTGACAACCAAGCGTGCAATAATAAATGGCGACCGCCTAGTTTATGCATTAAACAGAAGCAGGATAACCTACCAAGCTACTGGCCACTTATTTGGTTTAGGCAACGGTACTTTTCGTTATTGCCCTGAGGGACATAATGATAAATCAAGAGGTATTGTGGTTGCCCGCTCAGGTAGATTTTATGCAACAACGGATATCAATAATGATGGTAAGGACGAAAACCGCTCACGACAAGTCATTCAATGTGATTAATAAACTTAGTACTATTAATCATCTAACAAATCAAAACTATTGGTTATGTTCTTAATAGTAAAGGGGGCCGCTTTTTCTGATGATAAACTAAAGTGAGAAAAGTCATAATGTTTTAGCTGATCTTTCTTTAATCGCTCGGTAAAAGTTACATAATACGGACTAAGACTTGAAGTAAAGATATCAATAACTTGATGCCTATTATTCATCGGGAGTAAGTTGTTTTCGATATCTTTAATCATGGCTAAAGACTTTGCTCCAAGGGTTACATGACCGCCATAAGACACACTTACCGGGTAATCTGGGTCATCAACATCCCAGTTAATTCCACCAATCATTACCCGACTTTTTTGCTTTGACTCCATAACAGCGGATTTTGCCCCAAAAGCCATTGCATCATTAGCAGTCCAAATAATATCAAGCTTAGTGTGTCGTAAGATGCCTTTTACCTTTTGATAAGCCTGTTGCTTTGACCAATTTGCCACAGTGCTATCAATCATAATCACCCGCTTATGTTCCTTTATCGCATCGGTTAATCCTTGTGTTCGTGCAAGGGATGCTGGTGTCGTATAATCCCCCCGTAATGCCAATAAACTGATGTCACTGTCGAGTGAAATGTCATCGTTAAATGATTGGTAACGAAGCACTAAGTCATTGAGTAGCTTTCGCCCGGCATTATAATTATTTGGGACGACACTCCCAACCAATAACCGCTCTTCCTTATCTGTTAAAGACGCTATTTCACTGTTGCTAAGGTTATTTAACAACATGAAACTAGCTATCCCTCGAGACGCTAATTGTTTTACCATTGGCAAAGCAATGCCTTTTTCATTGACTATCACTACATATTTTGGTTTTTGCGCAACAACTTCTTCAATCAAAGACTTCATCAATATGTGATTCCGGAAAGCAAAAATAGTGACTAACTCAATATCGAGATCATTAGCCGCCGCTTCCATAAAGCGAGTGACGTTTCCCCAAAAGTTACCTGTTGAGTTTTCCTGAGGATGCCCGGGGTTTAAGAAGATGACTTTAAAACCTGTCTCTTATACACATCTGACGCTGCCGACGATCTACTCTGTGTA
>CAJXPG010000102.1 GCA_913057925.1 uncultured Colwellia sp.
TTTCTTGGGCGCGTAAGCTGCCAGTTTCTTCAAAATGTTGATTAATAATGCCACGTAAATGTTCTTGGTGAATGGTTAAATCAGCAATATCTAACATTTCAATTGATTCTTTGTTCAAGCGAACATCTAGGTCACCTGCTTCGTCTAATACGTAAGCAAAGCCACCCGTCATACCCGCACCAAAGTTAACGCCAATTTCACCTAGGATGGTAACAATACCGCCTGTCATATATTCACAAGCATGGTCACCTGTTCCTTCTACTACAGCATGACAACCGGAGTTACGCACGGCAAATCTTTCACCTGAGCGGCCACAAGCAAATAGTTTTCCGCCTGTTGCGCCGTATAAACAGGTGTTACCCATGATCATCGTTTGATGGCTTAAGTATTCAACACCCACTGGTGGTTTGATAGTTAATTTACCACCAGCCATACCTTTACCAGCATAATCATTAGCATCACCAGTTAAGATCAGATTTAAACCGCCGGCATTCCAAACACCAAAACTTTGGCCGGCAGTACCAGTTAAGTTAATGGTAATTGGCGAAGCTGCCATGCCTTGATCACCATGGTGACGGGCAATTTCACCTGAAAGTGCAGCACCGACAGAGCGATCTGTGTTTTGAATGTTGAAGCGATAATCGCCGCCACTACTGTGGGCAACAGCATCACTTGCTGCTGCTAACATTTTTTGGTTTAACTGACCTTCATCAAATGCCGTATTTTCTTCAGTTTGATGAAGTGCTGTATTCTCACCTGCAACCACTGGCGCAATAATTGGCGATAAATCTAGCTTGTTTTGCTTAGCGCTAATACCATCAATCTGTGTTAATAAATCAACACGGCCAATGATATCAGTTAAATTTTCAACGCCAAGACGGGCTAATATTTCACGAACATCGCGAGCAATAAACTTAAAGTAGTTCATTACTTGATCAGGTAAGCCTTTGAAGAACTGCTCACGAAGCACATCATCTTGTGTCGCAACACCTGTAGCACAGTTGTTTAGATGACAAATACGTAAGAACTTACAGCCTAAAGCAACCATAGGCGCCGTACCAAAGCCGAAGCTTTCAGCACCTAAAATAGCGGCTTTAACAATATCAACACCGGTTTTTAAGCCGCCATCTACTTGTAAGCGTACTTTGTGGCGTAAACCATTAGTCACTAATGATTGATGTGCTTCAGCTAAGCCAAGCTCCCAAGGACAACCAGCGTATTTTACTGAAGTCAGAGGACTTGCCGCAGTACCACCGTCATAACCTGAGATAGTAATAAAGTCAGCGTAAGCTTTAGCTACACCTGAAGCAATAGTACCAACACCTGGTCCAGAAACGAGTTTAACTGAGATTACTGCTTTTGGATTCACTTGCTTTAAATCGAAAATTAATTGCGCTAAATCTTCAATTGAATAAATATCGTGATGCGGTGGTGGTGAAATAAGTGTTACACCAGGTACTGAATAACGAAGCTTGGCAATAAGTGGTGATACTTTATCACCTGGTAATTGACCGCCTTCGCCAGGTTTGGCACCCTGAGCTACTTTAATTTGTAACACATCAGCATTTACCAAGTAATGTGGCGTTACCCCAAACCGACCAGAAGCAATTTGTTTGATACGCGAATTTTTAACCGTACCAAAACGGCGTTCATCTTCACCACCTTCACCCGAGTTTGAGAAACCACCAAGGCGGTTCATCGCAATAGCTAATGCTTCATGGGCTTCTGGACTTAGTGCACCAATAGACATAGCGGCGCTATCAAAGCGTTTGAACATTTCACTTTCTGATTCAACACTATCTAGCGAAATTTGTGGGCAATCTTCTTTAAATGCTAATAAGTCTCGAATAGTGGCAATAGGACGTTGATTTACTTCGTCTGCAAACGTACGGTAGTCGTTATAGTCGCCATTTTGTACTGCGCGCTGTAAGTAGTTCACTACATCAGGGTTAAACGCATGGTATTCACCACCGTGAACGTATTTTAATAAACCACCATGAGTGACTTTCTGATGAGGTAAAAATGCTTTACGGGCAAAGTTAACACCATCTTGTTGAATATCACTAAAGTCAGCACCTTTGATGCGACTTGGTAAGTCACTAAAGCAAAGCTCCATGATGTCGTCATTTAAACCGATAACTTCAAACAAACCGGCACAGCGATAACTAGCGATAGTTGAAATACCCATTTTTGAGAGTATTTTTAATAAGCCCTTATTAATACCTTCACGATAATTAACAATGGCATCACGTGCAGGCATGTCGATTTGACCTTGCTCAACTAGCTGCTCAATAGTTTCAAAGGCTAAATACGGGTAAATTGCCGTAGCACCTAAACCTAATAAAACTGCATACTGGTGTGAGTCACGCACAGACGCTGTTTCAACAATAATATTTGAATCACAACGCAGTTGTTCATCAACTAAGCGTTTTTGAACTGCACCAACAGCCATAGCTGCGGGGATCACTAATAAACCCGGCTGAATTTGTCTATCTGACAATACCAAAATAACTGTGCTGCTATTACGGACAAGATCTACTGCCTCATCACATAAACGTCTAATAGCAGCTTCTAAACCTTCTTCGCCGTCGTAGCATAATGTTAGGGTGTCTGAACGGTAATGTTCAGGGTCTAAATCACGTAATTGTTTTAAACCGGTGTACATAAGTATCGGTGTTGAGAACAACATACGGTCGGCGTGACCTGAAGTTTCATTGAATACGTTATGCTCACGACCAATACAAGTGCCTAACGACATAACGTAGCGTTCACGTAATGGGTCAATAGGTGGGTTAGTGACCTGCGCAAACTGCTGACGGAAGTAGTCGTACAAAGTACGAGTCTGGCTTGATAACACGGCCATTGGTGTATCATCACCCATAGAGCCTGTTGCTTCTTGGCCATTTTCGGCTAATGTTTTAATGACTTGTTGAATTTCTTCATAGCTGTAATTAAACATTTTATGATATTGGTTCATCTCTGCATCAGAGAAAACCCGCTGACCAATTAAATTTGCTTCTAACTTATCAAAAGGTACTAAACGACGGATGTTTTTATTAAGCCACTCTCTGTATGGGTGACGCTCTTTTAAATCGTTATCAATATCTGCTGAGTGAGAAATTTTGCCGGTATAGGTATCAATAGCAAGCATTTCACCAGGACCAACACGGCCTTTTTCAACTACTTCATCTTCACCGTAATCCCAGATGCCTACTTCAGACGCTAAAGTGATAAAGCCATTACGAGTAATAACATAACGGGCAGGGCGTAAACCATTTCTATCAAGGTTACAGGCGACGTGACGACCATTGGTCATTACCACACCAGCAGGTCCATCCCACGGCTCCATATGCATAGAGTTAAACTCATAGAATGCACGTAAGTCATCATCCATTAGCGGACTATTTTGCCATGCAGGTGGCATTAAAAGACGCATAGCGCGGTATTGATCCATACCACCAGCTAGAAATAGCTCAAGCATGTTATCCAGTGATGATGAGTCTGAACCTGTTTGGCCGACAAATGGTGCAGCGTCCTGTAAATCAGGAAGTAACGGTGACTTAAAGCGATAAGTTCTCGCGCGACTCCACTGACGGTTACCATTAATGGTATTTATTTCACCATTATGCGCTAAGTAGCGGAATGGTTGAGCAAGGTGCCACTGTGGTGATGTATTGGTAGAAAAGCGCTGATGGAATACACAAATAGCACTTTGCATACGAATATCAGCTAAATCTAAATAAAAGTTTGGTAAGTCTACCGGCATCATCAAGCCTTTGTAGATAGTTACCAGGCAAGATAAACTTGCTACGTAAAATTTTTCGTCGGTAATGCGTTTTTCAGCTCGACGACGAGCCATATATAAACGGCGTTCTAAATCTAAATTTCTCCATCCTGGAGGAGCATCAACAAATACTTGTTCAATTGTTGGTAAATTTCCTATGGCTATTTCGCCTAAAACTGAAGTATCCGTTGGAACCGTTCTCCAACCGACAAGAGTTAAGCTTTCACTTGCTAATTCTTCTTCAAGAATTTTTTTAGAAAGTGCCGCTTCAATAGGGTCTGGGTTAAGGAAAACCATGCCAACCGCATACTTCTTACCTAGCTTCCAGTTATTGTCTGCGGCTACAGCGCGAAAGAAGCTATCTGGCTTTTGTAATAATAAACCACAACCATCACCTGTTTTACCATCACTGGCGATACCACCACGATGTTGCATACGATCCAAAGCGGAAATAGCGGTCTTAATAAGTTTGTGACTGGTTTCACCGTTTTGATGGGCAATTAAACCAAAACCACAATTATCTTTTTGGACGCTATGATCATAAAGCTGCATTTTTTTCTCCTAATAATAAGCCAACTTACTTACAGGACAGGTAAAAGGGAATAAATGCATGGAAAAAATGCATAAATACTCCTCTTATTAAGTAAGTGGAACGTTCAACATTAACCAGTTATTCAGCAAAGGTCAATTAAAATAGAGCATTTGCTCGTAATTAATTTACATAAAAATCACCGTTAATTGCATTTGATTTGAAAGTTGATTTCGTATCTTATTGTTTTTGTTGAGTTTAATAAAAATATTAATGATGGTAGGTTCCATATAGTGAAAAAATATGAAATTTTATTACATTTTTTGCTTGGTTATGTGAAATTGATATATTCAGTATTTATGCAGTTTATTATGTGTTTTACTGCTGTGTTCTTACTTTTAGTAGGAGATAGATACGTAGGCAATAAAAAAGCCAATAATGTTTTCATTATTGGCTTCAAAGTCGGCTTTATAAATTGAAATGCAGTTAGCCTGCTATGACTGGTCGGCTAAGGCTGGTAACCACCTTCAATACCTTTAGTGGTAATACTGACAGCATCATGGGCATGCAAAGATTCTAAATGATTTATTTTAAGCCAGAAGTCATCAAAGCTTGGTGCTTGGTTCATACTGTGTTGTAAGCGTCGAGCTGCATCTTCACAAAACATTAAATTTTGACCGTTTAAGCGAGCAAACTCTTGCTCATCTTCTCTTTTAACCGCGGCTTGTACAGGCGTTTTTAACGAGTTTTCAACTAGATCAACAATTTCAGTGATGGGGAAGTCGTTGACTGCCGCATTAAGTTTAACTTTTACTTCGGCAACTGAGCGTTGTGAATGCGGTGTAGCGACAACGCCTTCAGTAGTTCCAAGCCAGTCGTGAATTTCTGACAGCGCGAGTTCATTTTGCTGTGAGAATTTATCATGAAAAGCTTTTTGTATTAACTGCCTAGCAAGTGCCGCAGAACATGGACAAGTAGATGAGTATCGAACATCTACGGCTAGCTCTATGTTCAACTGCCCTTTATCTAAGTGGCCAGTTACAGTAATAGGGTAAGCTTTCCAGCCTTCTTTACCACTGATCAATGACTTTCTACGTAAATGATATTCGAAGTTAAATTGCACTTTAGCTTGATCGCTAAGATCTTGATGACTGCTAATAAAACCATCAAGTAAGGTAACTAAGCTTTGATAGTTTAGTACGTTTGACGTTGATAGCTCATCGATTAGTAAGTAAAGGCGTGACATATGTATGCCTTTTGCTTGCGCTTCCTTTAAATTAACGAAAGCATCAACATGAGCCGAAACCATGCGCTCACTTTCACCTTTTGAGGCGACCATAATTGGCATTTCAATATTGCTCATACCAACCCAGTCAAGCGTGCCCTCGGTTTGGGCTGTTGTATGATTGGCGATATCCGGCATTGATGTCGTCATTTCGACTCCACTTTAAAACGATAATTATTAACTAAACTCTGAGAATTTTTCTATAAAAATATATACAGAGAGTAGATCTAAGGGCGCACATTCTAGCTTATTTTTTAATGGTAATCATTATTGTTGTGACAACAGACGCAAAAAATATACAGGTGATGTGCTTTTTGATTCGTTTTTCAATGACTTAACTGATGTTTTCATAAGGTGGTATTCTTGCTACACTCTATCTTTATTCGCAAATGAGAATACTCTCGTGGAAAATAGTCAAATAACTTCCCGCTTAGATACTGAACTCCTTCAAGGGTATGTCGATAGTTTAGGTAAAAGCATTGTTGAGCAGATGTTTACTTTATACTGCCAACAAGCAGCGTTGTACCTTAAGGATATTGAAGCTGCACAAATTGCCCAGTGTGAAGAAAGTTGGCAAGAGCACTGTCATAAAATGAAAGGGGCATCAGCCAGTGTTGGTATGAGTGAATTACACCAGCAATTGAAAGTTTTAGAAAAGGCTTCTGCAACACAGCAAGAAAAGTCGTCGATGCTAACGGAATTAAAATTGACTAATCAGCAAGCGATCAATACCTTTAAAACTTGGCTGGCTAATTGTGAGTGAAATTTGTACTGATATTGAGATAAGTAATTAGCAATCAAAGTACATGATTGCTAAATCTACTTGAAGAAGGGAAGTTAATCTAAAGTACCTACGAATCGGTATCCTTCACCATGGATTGTATTGATAAGTTCAGGCGTTCCTTCATTTTGTTCGAAATGTTTTCGTAAGCGTCTAATGGTTACATCAACGGTACGATCGTTTGAGCGTAAATCCCTACCTGTCATTTCTTTAATTAATTCTTGGCGTGAAATAATTTTACCGGCATTCTTAATAAGCAAACTTAATGCTCGGTATTCGCCACGAGGGATTGCGATAACTTCACCTTCAGGGCTAGTCATTTGTCTTGAATTTCCGTCTAACGTCCATTGATTAAATGTAACAATACTTTGCACTGGCTCGTCAGTATTTGTTTGACCAATACGGTTTAAAATATTGCGGGCACGAATTGTTAATTCACGCGGGTTAAATGGCTTGGTTAAATAATCATCCGCACCAATTTCTAAACCTAATATTTTATCAATATCACTGTCTCGACCGGTAAGGAAGATAAGGCCTAAGTCTTTATTTACTGTTAGCTCACGTGCTAACAATAAACCATTTTTACCTGGTAGGTTGATATCCATAATGACAAGGTTGATAGTATTTTGCTGTAACTTTTCTGCCATAGAGTCACCATCAACGGCTTCATGCACAGCGTAACCTTCAGCTTCAAATAAACTTCGCAAGTTAAAACGAGTGACGTCTTCGTCTTCGACAACTAAAATTTGGTACGTTTGCATAGTGGAATTTACCTAATATCTAATGATGATTGCGATTGTTATTTTTAAATCGGTGTTTTTTATAAACTATTTACAATTATTTAACTATTTTAGTCAAGCGAAAATAAAAAAACAATTTTAAAGGGCTATTATTTCATTAACTTGCCGCTAACTCTACAGGAAAAGTGATATCGAAACCAACACCTTGTTCTCTTTCACTTTCTAGCGCTATATGCCCATCTAATGCTTGAGTAACTAAGTTATAAACTAGATGCATGCCCAAGCCACTGCCACCACTACCGCGTTTGGTTGTGGTGAAAGGGTCAAATATTTTAGCCTTAATGGTATCGTCAATGCCTTTACCATTATCGCTATAATGTAAGTGCAGTTGATCACTTAAGTTCATCACATTTATAATGATATTGCCATGATCTAGACCATCAAATGCATGATAAATAGAGTTTAAAATTAAATTAATTAAAATTTGGTTTATTGGCCCAGGCTTACTATTGATAATCAAATCTTCAGGGCAATTGACCGCAATGGTGACGTTTGCTGATTCAAGTTTGGCTGAAAGTGTCAGTAATACTTCTTCGAGTAAACCGCTGACGTTAAATGTGCGGTTTTCAGCACTTGATTGATCAACGGCGACCTTTTTAAAGCTTGATATTAATTTGGCCGCGCGTTCTAAGTTCCTGAAGATAATTGCGACATTCTCATCGCTGTCAGTTAAAAACTTTTTCAATTGACTCGATTTGAGAGTTTTGTCTTCAAAAGCCGTTTTTATTTCGGTAAGTTTGTCTGCTAATAAGCTTGATGCTGTTACGCCTAGGCCTATGGGGGTGTTTACTTCATGGGCTATACCCGCCACCATGTCACCAAGTGACGCCATTTTTTCTGTTTCAACTAACTGTCCTTGAAACTCATGCAACTTCTCTAATGTTGATAGTAGCTCTTGATTCGATTCTTTTAAGGCATCAGTTCTTGCGCTCAGTCTGTCTTCAAGTGCTTGGTTTTGCGTTAATGCATGTTCGTGTTCATCAATAAGTTTATTGATATGCTTCTCGGTACGTACCAGTAATACATTGATATTTTTTGCAAAGATATCTAATTCTTTGTAGGGCTGACTTGCTAATTGTAGCTGGTAATTTTTGCTTTGAGATATTTGACCAATATCTTCGATTAACTTCACCATAGGTTGGTTAGTTTTATTAAATAACCACTGAGCTATGGCAACGGCTACCGCAAGTGCTAACGCAATAAAGCCAAACATGACATAAAGTAATTTGCTGATAAAGGCATTTTTTTCAAGCAAGCTAGATTGAATATACAAATAACCTAATATTTTTTGGTTTTTCGTTATTTTTACGATTAACTCGAGATAGTCTTCTTGGAATTTCACTGTGCTGAGCTGTGAAATCTCGGCTATTTTATCGCTAATTGCTGGAAATTTATGGTTTTTATTGTAGCTACTGAAGTACTCAATGCTTTCATCTTCGTTTAAACGGTAGATATGAATACGATTTATTATTGGGGTAGTGATTAAGTTTTTAAGCTGTGCTTTAAGCTTACTTTGGCTATTGTCATTTTCACTTGCAAGGTATTCAGTACTATTTTTGGCTAATATATTTGCCCAAGCGATTGTTTCACTGGCAATAGTTTCATTTCCCTGTTCATCCACCAAATAAATAATACTCAGTGATGCTGTGATAAGCACAACGGTAGTAATGACCATTATGCTCTTTACTAAGCGGCTGTGCAGTGATGGAATTTTGGATAACTGGGGCATAAGTCTCAATATATTATATTGTTATTACCTTGATGATAGCTGAGCTTGATAAATAGTAAACCCTTGATTTTTGGTAATGACCTTTGTATCGCCAATATGGGCTTGCATTATCGGTTGGTAACGTAAAAAACTATTAGCGACGATCGTAATATCGCCAAGTACAAGCAGAGATTTATTTATGCCAGATAAGAAATCTTCGCTTGCTTGATAATGAGTTTTAACACCCTGATGAAAAGGTGGGTTAGAGACAACGTGTTGATACTTTTCAGTTACCTGTGAAAGACTGTTTGAAGGAAAAACTTTACCTGTTAGCCCGTTTAAGCTCAGTGTTTCTTGTGCAGAGCGCAATGCTAATGCACTAACATCAAGTAAAGACAATTCTGTATCAGGGTAGTGCTTGCCGACAAAACAACTGATGACCCCTGCGCCACAACCAAAATCGAGTACTTTACCTGACATCTTTGTTGGTAAATTCGCAAGGAGTAATGCGGTACCTATATCTAATTTTTGTTGACTAAAAACACCGGGTAAAGAAGCTATTGTTAATTCAATGCCATCAATACTCAGTTGGTATTTTTTAAACCAGTGTTCAAGCTTGAACTCGATTGAGAGTTTCTCGGGTTGAAATAGAGCAGCAAAAAGCATGCAGTGTCTTGCTGCATCAACTTTTTGACAATTTAATAATATCTCTTTCGTTAGCTTAGGCACTGACTGAATGCCGCCTTTCTTTTCACCGACAAATATAATCTTGCTTGAATCTGTAACGCAGTGGGCAATCATCGCCAAAGTAAAGTTAAGTTCGGCCTTACTTTTAGGGAATGTAATGATAACAAGGTCATGAGAAACCTTGCTTTCATAGCAACTAGCAAAAATACAGCTGACCTTATCACCATGTTTTTTGGCGATTTCTTGGTGCTCAATAAAGTTAGTGTTGAAACAATGAATGCTCTCTGGATTATGTAACTGACGGTAGCTATCAATAAAGCCATCTTCTGGAAAGTTAATAAATAATGGCTTGCTTGCTGCGAGTAACTCGCTATTACGCAGTAATATTTGGCTTGGATTTGTCAAAGACATAGTGTGTTAACTAGAAAGTAATAATAGTTATATTCTACGGCAAATCAGTATAAGGGAATAGGTATATTTCCTATCAAGTTAATTGAACCAGCATACAAATAATGTTTAAATAGCAGCCGTCCCTAATTCCAATTTTGCTGTTACGTTTTAACGGTAAAATTTTAATAGGGCCAGAAGAGGAGCGTTAACCAGGTAATTACCGTTATTTTGATAATTTCAAAGGCAGAGATCAAACTCTGTAAATGGTAATGAGGGGGATTAACGCCGAGATAAAGGGCTTTTTGATGAGCTGTTTATCGGTTGTTTACTTTATTGATATGTTTACATCGCAATAATGTAGTGGGCTGAATCCCAACAACTGTCACTTTAATCAATGTTACTAAATTGATTTATTAAGTGGGGAGCTTCTGGCCTTTGCATATTAGCCAAAATGCTAGCCTCGTTAGTATTACGCTCTTCTTTGTAATTGCCCAGTCCTTCACACAAACTACTCAGCTTGTTTAAAGCCCTTATATAGGACTTTAATGCTGCTTTGTAGCCATTACTTTATAGAAATTTATTAGAAAGCGGAGTGAAAAATGAACTGGCAAGATGTAATAGCGCAGTTAGAATCAGGTTCTTTACGTGCAGCAAATCAAGATGAAGCAGGTAATTGGCATGCCAATGTTGAAGTAAAACAGGGGATTTTAGCTGCATTTAAAGCAGGTGAAAACATTGCCTTTGGTGACAATTACCAAGGTTTTGTTGATAAACATAATCTACCTGCACGTCAATTCTCTCCTCAAGATGGTGTTCGCCTAGTACCTGGTGGTTCTTCTGTGCGTGCTGGTGCTTATGTTGCTGAAGGCGTGATTATCATGCCTCCTGCATATATTAATGTTGGTGCTTTTGTTGATACTGGTACTATGGTTGATAGCCATGCTCTTATCGGTTCATGTGCACAAGTAGGCAAAAATG
Source organism: uncultured Colwellia sp. (assembly GCA_913057925.1). Lineage (GTDB taxonomy): Bacteria > Pseudomonadota > Gammaproteobacteria > Enterobacterales > Alteromonadaceae > Colwellia. The sequence continues at coordinate 10,943 of CAJXPG010000102.1, forward strand.
TTCATGTTTCAGCAGCAGTACAAATTGGCGGTGTATTAGAGCCTGTTGGCGCAAGCCCTGTGATTATCGAAGATGATGCCTTTTTAAGTGCGGGTGTTGTTGTTGTTGAAGGTATTGTCGTTAAAAAAGGTGCGGTATTAGCACCGGGCGTATCGCTTTCTAAATCAGTACCTGTATATGATTGTGTTAATCAAGTGATGCGCGAAAAAGGTGCTGAAATTCCTGAGCGTGCTGTTGTTGTGCCTGGAACTCGCCCAGTTAAAGGTGAATGGGCGCAAGCGCAAGGTTTAAATATGGCTTGTGCACTTATCGTTAAATACCGCGATGAACAAAGTGATGCTTCTCTAGAGTTAGAATCCATTCTTCGTTAATTAATCATCTTGTCGCTGTATGTCTCAATCTATGCGTCAAAAGTACTCATTGATAGTTATCAATTCCGTGCTTTTTTCTTTAGCTTGAACCATACAGCTTAAAGCTAATTGATTAATATCCCAATTGATTGAATATTTAAATTAAAAGAAAGTTAATGATGACAACTCCAACTTGGTTTGATAGCCGTATTGAAAATGCCTTAATTAATCATGTATCACCTGACGAAGAACAGGGTTACTTTGTATATCACTTAGATGCACTTAAGGCGCATTTAGCGAAACTTCAACAACAAGATGTTATTAAGTTATGGTTTGCTGTTAAAGCCAATCCACTATCGAAAGTAATTCAAACCCTTGATAGTGAAGGGTTTGATTTTGATGTTGCAAGCAGCGGTGAATTATCACAAGTGTTAGCACAAGGCGTGGATCCTGCGCGAGTACTTAATACCGGTCCGGCAAAATCAAAAAAACAGCTTGCGGCATTTGTTAAGCAAGGTGTTGAAACCTTTGTTGTTGAAAGCTTAAATCAATTAAAGTGGTTAAATGAAGTTGTTCAAGAAATCGATAGCACATTTAATAAACCAAAAGTCTTACTTAGAGTTCAACTGCAGTGGCAAGAAGGGGAAAAAAACCCTTTAGGTGGTAATAGCTTAACACCATTTGGTTTATCAGTTGCCCAATGGCAAAGCATTCATGTTAACGACTATCCCGCAGTAGAGTTGTGTGGATTGCATATTTTTCAATGGGGAAATATGCTCAGTAATGAAAAAATGTTTTCATTGTGGTCTCAAATGGTTGCGCCTTTAACAGATCTAGCCGCAAGCATTGGTATGTCGCTTAAGGTACTGGATCTTGGTGGTGGCTTGGGCATTGATTACTTAGGTGATGGTAAAACATTATCTTGGTCGCAGATAATTGAGGATTTAGCTGTCATTAAAGCGCAAGCCGGCGTAGAGGAACTATGGCTTGAGCTTGGCCGGTTCGCCGTTGCTGAGTGTGGTTATTATGTAACCGAAGTGGTTGATAGGAAAATCAACTACGATCAAGAACAGCTGGTGCTGTCAGCAGGTATCAATCATTTATTGCGTCCTGCTATTACCGAGCAACCTTTCCCTGCTCATTTACTGCGAGATAAAGCTGAAAACCTTCAATGCGACAAGCTTGCTTTTGATTTACATGGACCTCTTTGTACCAGCATGGATAAACTTGGCCAGTTTGATTTTCCCAGCGATATCGATGCTGGAGATAGGTTAGTTTTCGGATATTGTGGCGCTTATGGCTTTACAGAAAGTATGCCATTTTTCTTATGTCATCAAACGGCAGCTGAATATGTTTTCCAAAATGGTGAACTGACTGAAGTAAGAGCTGCCTTGCCAGCATCAAGCTATTTGGCTTAAAGGGGAACTTTATGAATAACTTTAGCAAAGAAGTCATGGCCGTAGGTGAAATGGCCAGTGGCGCTAAACTTACGGTACCTGTTTATTCATTTAAACAAGAAGGTACAAGTGCTCCCAATGTATATATTCAAGCCAATATGCATGGTGCAGAGGTTCAAGGTAACGCAGTAATTTTTCAGTTGCTTGAATTATTAAAGCATTGCCAATTACGCAGCAACATCACTTTAGTTCCTTATGCGAATCCAGTGGCTTGTAACCATAAAAATGGAGAATATACCCTAGGGCGTTTTGATCCTATTACCGGTGTAAACTGGAACAGAATGTATCACTTTGATCAAAGTATTATTCAGCCTTTTGCTGAAAAAAATATTGATGCCAGTGAAGCAGAAATTAAAAGCCAGTTTGAACAACTATTGATCACACAAGTCGAACAAAAGTTAGACCATAACATCTGGGGCTTAACCACTGGACAGCGTATTGCCTATCAATTGCAGCGTCTTGCCCATCAAGCTGATATTGTTTTAGATTTACATACCGGTCCTATTTCAAGTAAACACTTATATTGCCCTGAATATGCACAAGCCAGTGCCAAGCATTTTAATATCGAACATACTTTATTGATTCCCAATGACTTTGATGGCGCTATGGATGAAGCAACCTTTTGTCCTTGGTGGAGCTTACAACAAAGCTTTCAAGGTTTAGGGCGTAACTTTGTCATGGGTGAGGGAGCTTTTGCTAAAGAAAGCTTTACTGTTGAACTTGGCTCTCAAGAGCAAATAGATTTAGAGGTAGCCAAACAAGACGCACAAAGTCTCCTTACTTATTTACAGTCGAAAGGTGTTATATCAGGTGAAGAGTATCAGCCGGAAACAATGACACGCTACGCTTGTTATCTGAAAGACTATAAAGCGCTCTACTCACCAATGGGCGGCATGGTCGATTACCTTGCTGAATTTGGTCAGCCATTATCAGCAGGGGAGCCTTTAGCACGCATTCTTCGAATGGATAACTATGGTGATGGTGAGGCGTTACATTATGTCTCGTTAGAGCAAGAAGTTATTCCTATTTTGCACTTTGCTTCAGCAAGTGTTAATCAAGGTACAGAGCTGTATAAAGTATTTTGTAATTATTTCGAGCTATAAGCTCACTTGCTGTTAATGCTTAGAAAAATTAAAAGCACTTTTTGAAATCATCAATAAGTGCTTTTTAAATCATTATGATTAATCAGAGCCTTGAAGTTGAATGATAGGCGCTTTAACGGTGGCGTTTAAATCTTCAAGCTTAGTTGTAATGCAGCACCCAGTGTATCGTTATCACCAGTAAATGCTGCAATATCAACGGCAAACATATCCCACGGAGAGATACCAATACCTGCAGTATAAATATCATCATCGACATCATTTAAGTCTGTTCGATAGCCCAATCGAAATTGAATATGTTGATAAAAGCGGAATTCTGCGCCAGCGCCAGCGTATTTTGACGGTGCTAAAGAGGCAACCTGTTCTCTATCGGTTAAGTCGATATCAGTGGCTAAGCTTAACCACTCATTTTGGTAGCTTAAACCAAAGCTAGTGCTACTCTTTAGTGTAAAAGTAATATCTTGCTCGATATGATGGACTGTTTGTTTCATTAAGTTATTAGAAACCAAAGCTGCATGCCATTGACGTTCTTCACCCCAAGCAACATATAAACCGAAATCTATATTACCTCCACTTTCATCGGTAATGTTTTCATCGTCTGAAATCTCAAAATCATCATCTTCAAAATCACTAATTTTTACGCGATTGTAGTATAGGTCGACACGCTGATACTTTACTTTAGTACCAACACTAAAATCATAATTTTCATGCTTAACAACCGAGTAAGCCGCCATCACGCCCGCTTCAGCAATTGAATATCCTACTGCAACCGTTGCTGATTGAAGATCGTTTAAGTCTAAATTACAGTTCATTGCGTTAATGCAACTATCTACAGCGTTATCAAGGAGTAGCGCGTCGTTCTCATCATAGTCCATTAAACCGCCCACACGACCGTATTGGTTGGTAAACATCCCAAAGCTTAAATACTTATTTGGAATAACTATTTGAAAGTTTAAACCGTTACGTACTTTGACTACCTTGCCATCAATCTTTTCAAAATCCGACACAATAGTGTCAACTTGTTGGTTTAAATCATCATAGTAATTTTGAGCCTGAGCTATCGATTGAAAGCTTTGAAATTGAATATTATTAATATCGTCAGCCAAGATATCTAAGTTATCGGCGATGATTTCTGCTGTGTCAACGACATCATATTTATCAGACGCCATAATGCCTACATTGAGCGAAAAAAACACATCATCATCGTTATCAAATTTCGTTAACAGCGCGGGGTTACTTAGAGCTGAGGTGAAGTCTTGAGTTAACCCGGTGAAACCTTGTCCGGTTCGCTTTGCGGTAAAGCTTTCACCGTAACTTGGCATCGCCATTAAGCTCAATATGAGGAGTATTTTCTTGGTTATTTTTGGTTGAATACTATTTGATGGAAAAGGGACAGCGAGCAGCATAAAACTTCCTTAATAATGAAACAACAGTAATAGTTTAATCTAGAACAGTAATCTCTTGTTAGTAAAGTATAGCTTAGCAAAATCGCTTAGCATTATGTTTTTGCACATTTTTATAAATGAAAACTTGCTATTTTTTCTAATTAATTAGACCAAATACCAATAGTGATTGAGTTGAATATCTCAATGTTATATTATAACAACCACTATGAGCCGTGCATTATCTACATTAAGATTCAATAAACAACAAATACGCCTGAGTGTTTTAACACTGTTGGTATTTTTTGTTACCTTATTTTCTCATGTAGATCACCTTTCCTTAGTTAAACTTGATACTGGTTCAGTTCTCGAACTTGATGACTGTCATCTCTGCCACCAAGGTATTGACTCGGCGGTGAGTACTGTCAGTTTATACCTTGTTAGTACTGCTATTTTTAACAATGTTAAAACCGGTATTACAGATATTGCATATAACAACAGTCAGTTCATACTCCCGTTTCTACGCGCACCACCTCTGCTCTGTCTCTTATACACATCTCCGAGCCCACGAGACCGTACTAGATCTCGTA
>CAJXPG010000103.1 GCA_913057925.1 uncultured Colwellia sp.
CTACACAGAGTAGATCGTCGGCAGCGTCAGATGTGTATAAGAGACAGCCCTTAAGTTATCTTTAATCTGAATGATTGGATCTGTAATGAGCTTTGCCACTTGCCAAGAAGCTACGATAAATATAATCAGCATCACTATCTCAATTAACATCATTCTTGAAATAATTGAATTACTCATCATTAATATTTCTTCTTTAGGCACCAAGCCAACAAATTTCCAACCTAGCGCCGAAGAAGTAATGATATTCACTTCATAATCAACATCATCTAACAAAACACTTAACTGCCCTGAATTGAGTTTAGCTATCGCTTTAAAGGCATCTTCAGGTAAAGAGTTAATGTTTTTAAAAGTATTATTGGTGTGCTTAGGGTCAACTAGTATAGTGCCGTCATCTTGTAACAGCATGATATAACCTTGCTCACCTAACTTAATTTCTTTAACGATTTCAGTTAAGCCTTTTAAGCTGACATCCATTCCTTGAACACCCATAACATTACCATTGGCATCTTTAACCGTAGCAACGGTACTAATGATAGACGCATCATCGGACGCAAAATAATAGGCACTAGTTCGAGTGATTTGCCCTTTTTTTTTCAATGCTGTTTGATAAAAAGGTCTCTGTCTTGGATCATAATTAGCCCCAATATTGCCAGCAGGCCATTGCAAATAGCCACCTTCACTATTGGCAAAGTAAACATACGCTAGGTTTTCATGACTATCGCCAAAGCGCTTAAACATACCATAGATAGACGCTTCTAAACCGCCGTTGTTTGCGGGGGTCATCAGTACACTTTCATTATTACTGGTGTAGCGGGTTATGTTTTGGCTAGCAGAAAGCACTTCAGGGTGGGTAATGAGGTATTTCACATTGTCTTCTATGCCTCTAAAGAAGATTTTCATACCGTTTTCAACTTGCCTTATCTCACGCTCTGAAACATCATAAAACTGCTGATAAGCTTTCTCGGTAACAAACATAGCTAAAATAACTGAAATTATAATGCCAGGAATGACGACCGCAGCTAATACACTTAATTGTATTTTCACTCGAATATTCATTAGTTAATGCCCTTATTGAAAGAGATTTAAATTACGAAGAAATGTATTAAAAATAGTAACCCAAATTAATATTAAAACGGGTTTGCCAGTCATCACTATCACCCGCCATAGTTCCGCCAACAAAAGGCTGATTTTTAGCGCTAACTAAATCTACGTAGGTATAAAGTCCGCCTGAAGCTATCGCAACACCAAGCACATTCATTATGGTATCGTTATTGTAGTCACCTGACTTATCCGTCATTAAATTATAATTGTTATAAAAATTTAAAGAGCTAATTGGACCGAACTTCACAGGCTTTAAGTAGGCGACATTCACCGTGTATAGTTTGGCTTCACTTGGAATTGAGTCATAAAAGCTATAAGCGCCAACAGCAATTGAATTTGAGTACTGATCAAAGTCATATTGATAGTCGGTGTATTGCAGCTTTACATTCCAACGACCAAATTGCCCATCGGTATGCACGGCGTAAGCGGTTCTATCGCCCACAGATGAACTCGCATCACGAATATCGCCAGTTAACCAAGAAAAGCCTAGCTCAATATTGTCTAACTGATAGGCATAACGTAAATTAAAAGTATTGTGCTCCGCTACTTCATCAACAGGTTGGTCCCAAATACCTTCATCACTCGCTCGAACCCCAACGATGTCATAAGAGTATCTATCCGTTCTATCATCTACATAACCATCTATGCCGCCCATTTCATCGGTAAAGAAAAAAGCAATTCTTAAATCATGTTTATCACTTTTTCGAATAAACTTAATGCCCGCATCATAGTCATCTTCTAAACCAACATAGTAATTACTACTAAAGAAATAATTGTGAGAGTTGTAAGCCAAATTACCAAAAGGCACTCGTGTGACCCCTATTTGCCCCTGCCATTGTTTATCAAAATCATAACCTGCCCAAGCATGATGAATAACATGCATATATTGAAACCAACGATATTGCGCTGACAAAATCACCCCGCCAACTTCACCGTTTAAATCGAGGCGGAATACATCAAAATCAAAATCTCCTCCACGAGCAGAGTTATCATCGTTGTAATCTTCATAAACGTATTGAAATCGAACAGCACCACCAAGTGTAATACCTGACGCTTTTTGTTCAGCTGTCTGCTCCGTTACTGCAACAGAACTTTTCAACTGCTCAATTTCTATTTCAAGTTGCTTAACTTTATTTGCTAAATCTTCACTTTCAAAAGAGTAGCATTGCGTAGAAAAGCTTAAAATTGATATGAACGTGATTAAATTTTTCATAATAACTACCTAGCGTTAATGTTCTTAAGTATGTTTAAGCCTAATCCACTGCAACAGGCCAGCTTTTACCTTCACTATCAGGAATGTAATAAGAGATCGGTCGCAATTTTTTCAATTTAGCGAAACCTTGGTTAAACTTTTTTCTAAAGTAAGCAGCATCAGGATGTTGTTTTGAGAAAAGTAAATAATTTAGTTGGGTCTTTAAAGGTTTAGGGTGAGTAGTTACTTGTTTAATTGCTGCTTCACTATAGAGCTGACGCAATTGGTGCCAACCGCTTTTTACGCTAGGAAAAATATCAATTCTGCCTGCCATTAACATCTGCCAGTTTTGCTTATCCCTAGCGACCCAGTGAACATTCAACGCTTGTTTATCAGCCAATTTATGAAATTCTTCACTATAAGAATAACTCAAGGTTGCACCAAATATATATGGCGATAAATCAATCAGTTTTTGCCACTTTACCGGGGTAGTTTTTAAATGGAAAAACAACCACTCTTCTTCAAAGAGTGGTTCACTAAAGGTAAATGATTTAGCTCTATCTGGGGTTTTTGCGTAATACATCACACAAGCTTCTTTGCCTAGTCTAATCATACGAAGACCACGTGCCCAAGGAACAAAGATAAACTCAACTTTTATGTTTTCTAAAGCAAATGCATCTACAACTAAACGAGAAACATAACCTTTATCACTCGCTGATTCATCAATAGCAGGCGGATAATCGCCTGTTACGATAACAATCGAGGACAAGTCATCATCTGCAATGACACATAGTAATGGCATAGAGAAAAATAAAAAACATAGGGGGAGTTTGAAGTAATGCAACATAAATTAACTATCTCTGCTTTTTCACCAAAAGGAGTTAGCCATCGACAAGCTTACAAACATTTAATGTGAAATGTTAACGCTTTAACCAAATATAACGACTCTATATATTTATAGTTGATTTATGGTACTTCGCAACATAGCTTGTAGCGAATAGACAAGTGAAAATGGAGGATTTTTCGATAAGTTGCTAGCAAGGCTAGTCAGTGTAGAAACTGCAAGCGCCTTACTAGCCAACTGATAGTAGGACAGATATTTTAGGTTTTTTTCAATTCATTCGCTTTTAACAGCATAGACTTGCTTTCTTCCAAGAAGTCGCCAGCATAATCTCCAAACCAATCTGAGACATGATTAAACATACCAACAAAAGCATCTTTGTCATCTAAACTGACATCTTCTAATAACTCTAAAAAGCGGTAAGCAAAGCGCTTCATCATGTCAATATTGTCTTTGTTGGCAAAAATTATATCAGCATAAAGCACAGGGTCTTGGGCGAATAATCGACCGACCATAATAAGCTCTAATCGATAAATTGGTGAGCTCATATCAACCAGCTTCTCTATGTCAGCGCCTTCACTCATCAAATGATAACCATAGGCGATAGTAGAAAAATGTCGCATCACTTGCACCATCGACATGGCTTGATCATGTTCATGCGCCTGAACGGGGTAAATCTTAGCGCCCCACACTTGAAACTGCTCTAACAGCCATTGGTATTGCTCAGGAAATCTTCCCTCACATTCAATAATGGTTTGTTTAATTAATCCGGTAACATCAGGACCAAACATTGGATGTAAACCAACCACAGGACCAGCGTGCGCTTTTTTCATTTCAAACAATGGCGATTCTTTAATACTGGTTAAATCTGCCAAAATACAATCTTCAGGTAAGTTATTTAGCTTGTTGATAACCATAGCGGTTAAGCGAATTGGCACAGCGACAATCACCACACTGGCATCCGCTAATATCGCTTCGCTATTTGGCCAATCTTGTTGCCCAAGCACCTCAACTTTATATTCAGAGCGTTCAAACAAATCAACAAATACGGAGCCTAATTGGCCTTTACCGCCAACAACAACAACTTTTTTACAACGTGGATTTACGCAGCGGTAACCACTGGCATCTTGGCTCACGTAGGAGTCACGCATTAAGCGGCGTAATACATCTTCAATTAAATCCGGTGATAAACCGGCATCACTTGCTTGCGCGCGCCTTTTAGCAAATAAACTCGCTTCACGCTCCGCATCATAAATGGGTTTGCCAACGCCACTTTTTAACGCCCCAACCTTACTGGTAACTTGTAATCGCCTTTGCAGCAATTTAACCAAGTCACTATCAATTTCGTCAATTTCATCACGTAAGCTTGTTAGCTTATCATCAAAACTATCGCCAAAATCTGTCATCTTATTCTTACTCATTTAACTGACAATAAAAAAGCGTGAGCCTTAACTCACGCCTATTTGAACTAAAGCTACTTTAGCAGTGCAAGATAAGGCTATGCAATACGAGAAGTTAAGCAAGCTGATAATTTTGCATCGGCATCACTCAGTAATTTCTCAGTAGTTGCCATATCAATACAAGCATCAGTCACTGACACACCGTACGCTAATTCTTCCTTAGGTAAGTCACTGCTTTGATTGCCGGCATTAATATTACTCTCAAGCATGATGCCTATAATCGATTTGTTACCCGCACAAATTTGCTCAACCACATCTTGTGCAACAAGCGGCTGACGCGTGTAATCTTTATTTGAATTGCCATGACTACAATCAACAATAATACCAGGCTCGATACCTTGTTTTGCCAATGCTTGTTCACAGTCTGCAATACTTTGTGCATCGTAGTTTGGGGCAGCACCACCACGTAAAATAACATGACCATCTGGGTTACCACGGGTTTGAATTAACGCTACCTGACCTTGACGGTTAATGCCCATAAAGTGATGTGGAGAAGAAGCGGATTGCAAGGCGTTTACTGCCACACCTAAGCTACCATTTGTGCCATTTTTAAAGCCGATTGGCATAGATAAACCACTGGCCATTTCACGGTGAGTTTGCGACTCAGTAGTACGAGCGCCAATTGCCGACCAACTAAATACCTCAGCTAAGTACTGGGGGCTAATTGGATCAAGCGCTTCAGTTGCTAGCGGTAAACCTAACTCTGTTAAGTAAAGAATTAATTCACGCGCTTTACGTAAACCGGTTTCAACATCAAATGAACCATCCATATGCGGGTCATTGATTAAACCTTTCCAACCAACAGTGGTACGTGGCTTTTCAAAGTAAACACGCATCACAACGAATAACGAGCCTTTGTGCTTATTATGCAGCGCTTTTAATTCACGGGCATAAGCTTTAGCGGCTTCAACATCATGCACTGAACAAGGGCCAGAAATAACCAATAAACGCGAATCACGTTTATGAATAATATCTGAAATGGTTTGACGTGATTGTTTTACAAACTCACGGCCTGCTTCAGATAAAGGTAATTCAGCGCGTAATGCTTCAGGAGTAATAAGTACATGTTCAGCGTTAACATGAATATCGTTTGAACTTGCAGGCACTGCGCTTAATTCGCTCGTTGTGGTCATGATTTTTCCTTAATTTATCTATTTATCCACTAAGTGGAAGTTTAATTGGGTGTACGCTAGCTAAATAAACAGATTCAAACATTGATATTCAAGGAAGGATAACAGCGACAAAATAAGGGCTACAGCTCAACCAAAAACAAAAACAAGAAATCGTAAAGATTTAATTACGCGATTTGTATTGTTATTTTTACACTGTTTTTTACTGATGTACAGAAGAAAATCGTATTAATTGAGTAAAAGTTGAGTAAAAACTTAAAACAATTGCAATGTCATTAATTCTTCAATGGGTAAATGATAAGCAAGCGCCTGACAACTATAAACTTCTCACTTTATTTTCAACCACAGCGCTTTTATCTGCATACGTATTCAAACATTAGCTCGATGACTTCGGTTGAATTTTAAGCAATCATTAACAAACCATTAACGAACTAGACAACTAGTCTCGTCGTCATTGGTAAAAATCACTAAAAAAAATAATAAAGGGAAAATCAATGAAACAACGTTTATTAAACTCAAGCTTAGCTTTGGTATTACCCATCTTGGCTGCACTACCAATGCATACCAAAGCAGAGCCCACCACCTTTGTTCATCTTTTTGAATGGAGTTGGCAAGATATTGCCCAAGAGTGTGAAGAATATTTAGGACCAAAAGGTTATGCCGCTGTTCAGGTGTCGCCGCCAAATGAGCATATCCAAGGGTCTCAATGGTGGACTCGCTATCAACCAGTGAGTTATCAATTAGAAAGTAGAGGTGGTAACCGCGCGCAATTTATTGATATGGTCAATCGCTGTAAAGCTGTCGGTGTAGATATTTATGTCGATGCAGTTATTAATCATATGGCAAGTGGTAGCGGTACAGGTAACGCCGGCAGCACTTATGGTAACAAGAGCTTCCCGAATTACGGACCTCAAGACTTCCATGGCACCTGTGCGATTAGTAACTACAGCAATCGTTGGCAGGTACAAAATTGCGAACTCGTTGGCTTGGCTGACTTAAATACTAGCTCACCTTATGTTCAAGAAACCTTAGCCGGTTACCTAAATGATTTGACTAACATCGGCGTAGCTGGCTTTCGCTTTGACGCATCAAAGCATATGGCCGTAGAAGATATACAAGGCGTGTTATCAAAGGTAAATAGTTCACCACTTGTTTTTCAAGAAGTGATAGATCAAGGTGGAGAAGCGATAAGCGCCTCAGAATACACAGGGGTTGGGCTTGTCACCGAATTTAAATATACAACCCAGCTAGGCAATACCTTTAACAATGGCAAACTAGCCTGGTTAAGTAACTTTGGTGAGGCTTGGGGCTTGATGCCTAGCAGCTCAGCGGTAGTTTTTGTCGATAATCACGATAATCAACGTGGTCATGGCGGCGGTGGCAATGTCATCACCTTCGAAGATGGTCGCTTGTATGATTTAGCCAATGTCTTTATGTTGGCCTACCCGTACGGTTACCCAAAAGTAATGTCTAGTTATGATTTTCATCACGATACCGATAGAGGCGCACCTAGCACACCAGTGCATAACAACGGTAACCTAGCTTGTTTTGAAAGTGACTGGCAATGTGAACACCGTTGGTCTTACATTTCAGGTGGCGTTGACTTTAGAAACAACACCACTGATAACTGGAATACCACTGATTGGTGGGACAATGGTAATAATCAAATCGCCTTTGGTCGAGGAAGCTCAGGTTATGTCGCTATCAACAGAGAAGATAGTAACTTAACGACCACCTTAAGCACGCAAATGGCACCAGGTACCTATTGTAATGTGCTTAAATCTCAATTATCTACTGATGGTAAATCGTGTAATGGCGAAACAATAACCGTGAATAATGACGGCACCATTAGTGCTAATATTGCACCGTGGGATGCTTTTGCCATACATAAAAACGCCAAAGTAGCAGGCGGCGATATTACCCCGGTAGATTGGCAACGTACGATAATATTTATAAAAGCACAAACAAGTAGCGGACAAGACATGTTTATTCGTGGTGGTATTGATCACAACTATGCCAATACACAACTGGGTAGAAACTGTCTTGGAAGTAATTTTGATTGTGCAATGCCAATTAGCCATAACAATTTACGCAACGCCACAACAACCCCATGGAAAAATAACGAAAGTTACTTAGATTGGTATGGCGCTGAAGTAAACCAAAGTACTGATGCTGAAGGAACACCTTTAGATTGGACAACAAACGCTTGGCTTGCAAGCTGGGGCGCTTTACGCACAACAGCCATCGACGGCTTTGGCGAAGAGCCGCTAAACCTTTGGGGTCAGCATTATTGGATGCTTGATGTAAACATGGATTGTAGTAAAGCCGTGAATAACAAATTTGAAGTGAAAGCTTTCGTTAAAAATGGCCAAGGTTGGGAAGGTGATATTTCACAAAATAACACCACTTACAGCACAAACAACCATTTTGCGGAATGTGGGAAAATCAATATGTTTGAATTTAATAGCAACATCGTTGAAGTAAGAGCGTTTTAATCCCGAAAATAGGGTCAGAGTAAAATTAAATTCTGACCCTATTTATTTCTATTTATTCCTTTCTTGTTACACATCAACTCTTGATTTACATAAAATTTACATTTATAGTGCGCGGCAATTAGCAGCTAACATTTAAGTTACTGATATTCCTAAATACCTTAACCTCTTGTTAGCGCTATTTTTCCCTTAGGAAATTCCCTTAAACAATATAAAGGACTTATATTATGAAAAAATCTGCACTATTACTTGGCTTATCTTTACTTTCTTCTTCTGTAATGGCAAACACTTACAATGCACAAGTAGATGCCGACTTCTTAACAGTTGATAGTTACAACGTAATTGGCCTTCAAGGTACTTATTACTTTGATCAAGTAACCACACAAAATACTGCATGGGCAGAAGCTGCCTTTATGGGTAGAAACAATAACGCTTCGGTAAGCTACATCGATTTTGATGGCGATGCTTACTCGTTAAATGTTGGCGGTGACTACTTCTATAACGACTTCGTTTTCGGTTTAGATGTTACTTACTCAGATGCGGATTATGGCTCAAGCGATACTAGCTTTTCTGGTGAAGTAGGTTACTTCTTCGCAAAAGACTGGTTAGTGTCGGTATCTGGCTCTGATGAAGATTTCTCTGACTCTTTAGAGCTAAGTACTAAGTACATTGCTAAATTAGCTGATGGTCAATTCATCAACTTTGAAGCTAAATACCTAAACCTTGATAGTGACCTTAGAGCTGCAGCCGACTACTACTGGACTGCACAATCAAGTGTTGGTTTAGACGTTTCAACTGAAGAAGGTTATAACTTCGGTATTAATGCTCAGCACTTCTTCACGCCTGCTATTTCAGCACGTGTTGGATACATTTCATTAGACAATGACGATGCAATTACTATTGGCCTTACAGGTCGTTTTTAATCAATAGCTTGCACAAGCACGATTAAAAAGATGAATAGTAAAAAGGGAGGATATTTATCCTCCCTTTTTTGTGCTCGCTTTCGCAAGAAGTAAGAGTAGGGATAAGGATCATAGTTTGAGGCACCACACAAACTCTGCCTCTAGTAATTTTACTAATGATTAGCGGCTACTGCTTTTCTTATCTTTTATTTCTTCTTATTATTTTCTAATCATATACAAACATTCTTTTAATGAAATTTCTTCAGAATATTGAGTAAAAGTAAAAGCTAAATTTTTTAAAAATGAATGGATTATTTATTCTCTTCCATAACAAATAACGAATATGGCTAAGGGCTAATGTTCTTTGCCCTTAATACATTAACTAATTAATCAATATTTTAGCGACACCTCGACCTCACACCTTCGGCGAAAAACTCAATACACTTTAATCTCAACAACTTAACCTGTTGTAAAATTGACCGAAAGCGATTAGTTGCTCATCATCAACTAATGCATAAGGGGTCATTGACTAATTTAAATATATTCACTAAACCAGCTTTTTGTATAAGGGTAACGAATGTTTGGCCCGCTCAAAGATCAAGTTCAGACGCATTAGTAAACCAATTCATTAAAGTTTGTAATAAATTTGTATTGAAGGAGACTAAGCGTTACGACATGAGGTTATGAAAATATTAAGTGTTGGCTTTTAGCATAAAAGCTTATCTTTAATTAGTAAACAAAAGCTAACAATTTAAGTTTACAGCGCACTTAATAAATATAACTTGAATTCATTAACAAGCTTTTAACACTCTGGTAAGGTAAAAGCCTTACCAATTATGAGGAAAATTCATGCTAACAAAATGGTTTAAGCCAAGCACAATTGCGATAGCTGCTTCAATTAGCATTACGTCATTAAGCTCAATGGCGTTTGCACAAGAACTAAAAGAAATCACCGAAGTTGAAGGTATTAGCGAATACCGTTTAGACAATGGTTTACAAGTTTTATTATTCCCTGATCAAACGAAAGAAACTGTTACAGTTAACGTGACTTACCATGTTGGCTCTAAGCATGAGAATTACGGTGAAACCGGCATGGCGCATTTACTTGAGCATTTAGTGTTTAAAGGCACGCCAAAGCATAAAGATATTCCTGCTGAGTTAAGTTCGCATGGTGCTCGCCCTAACGGCACTACATGGACAGATCGTACAAACTATTTTGAAACGTTTGCAGCCACAGAAGAGAATATTGATTGGGCATTGAGCATGGAATCTGATCGTATGGTCAATTCTTTTATTGCAAAAAAAGATCTTGATAGCGAAATGACGGTTGTACGTAATGAATTTGAACGTGGTGAAAATAACCCTTTCCGCATTACTTTACAGCGTATGCTTGCTGCTTCGTATGAGTGGCACAACTATGGTAAATCTACGATTGGCTCTCGTGCCGATTTAGAGAATGTACCAATTGATCGCTTAAAAGCGTTTTATAAAAAATATTACCAGCCAGACAACGCGACTTTAACTGTAGCAGGTAAGTTTGATGCAGATGTTATGTTGAAAAAAATCAACGCGACCTTTGGTCAAATTGCTAAACCTGAGCGTGTAATTAGCCCATTATATACAGCGGAACCTGCGCAAGATGGTGAGCGTGAAGTGACCGTTCGCCGTGTGGGTGATGCACAGATGATCGGCTCTATTTATCACGTACCTGCAGGTTCACATCCTGATTTTGCTGCAATTGATGTATTAAACGAAGTACTTTCTGCGCAAGGAACGGGTCGTTTACATAAATCATTAGTTGAAAATAAATTAGCCAGTAATGCTTTTGGTTTTAACTTCCAGTGGGCTGAACCAGGTGTTGCTATCTTTATGGCACAGGTGGATAAAGCCGGTGACTTAGCGAAAACGGAAGAAGCGTTAATTGCTACTTTAGAAAATATTGCTAAAACTCCTATTACTGCTGAAGAAGTAGAAAAAGCAAAACGTACCTTATTAAAAAATACCAAATTAGCGTTTAATTCATCAGAGCGTATTGCGATGGAATTAAGTGAATGGTTAGGTATGGGCGACTGGCGTTTAGTGTTCTTAAACCGTGACCGTGTTGAGCAAGTAACGGCTGAAGACGTAAACCGTGTTGCTAAAAGCTACATTACACGTAACAACAGAACCTTAGGTAAATTTATTCCAGCTGAAAAGCCTGAACGCGCTGAAATTCCACAAGTGGAAAGTGTGTCTGATATGGTTAAAGACTATAAAGGTCGTGAACAAGTCGCTCAAGGTGAAGCGTTTGATCCTTCTCATGACAATATCGATGCACGTACAGGTGTTAGTAAATTAGATACTGGTGTTAAAGTAGCATTATTGCCTAAGAAAACCCGTGGAGAATCTGTTGTTGTCAGAATATCAGTCCAAATGGGTAACTTATTATCACTGCAAGGTTTAAGTGCTGTTGGTAATGCAACAGGTGCTATGTTGATGCGTGGTACTGAAAACTATACCCGTGAACAATTAACAGAAGCGTTTGATAAGCTAGAAGCACAAGTGAATATTGGTGGTGATAATACAGGTGCATTTGTTACCGTTAATACTAACCGTAAAAACTTAAATGACACGTTAAAGCTTGTGGCCGAAGTCTTACAAAAACCAGCTTTAGATGAAAAAGAATTTGATCTATACAAAAGCGAAACAAAAGTAGCTATTGAACAACAGCTACAAGATCCACAAGCGATTGCATTTCGTGCGTTCTCTCGTCACCAAAGTCCATTTCCTAAAGGGCATCCTAACTACACAGGTACTTTTGAAGAAGACTTAGTAGCATTAAATGCAACCGCCTTAGCAGATGTTAAACGTTTCCATAAGGATTTTTATGGTTCTAACAGCATGCAAATTACTGTTGTTGGTGATTTTGATAAAGCGCAAACGACTCAAGTTTTAACAGAAATCACTGCTAATTGGCAGAGTTCAAACTCTTATAAACGAGTTGAGACGCTTTACCAGAAGCTTTCTAACAAAGCGATGGACTTTAATACACCTGACAAAGAGAATGCCACATTTGTTGCTTCAATGAGTGTTCCTGTTGGTCAAAACCACACCGATGCTCCTGCATTAACCATTGGTAACTATATGTTAGGTGGTGGTTTCTTAAATAGCCGTTTAGCAACACGTTTACGTCAAAAAGACGGCTTAAGCTACGGTGCAGGTTCATTTATCCGTATTAGTGACTTTGATGAGCGCGCGGCTTGGGGAGCATATGCGATTTGTGCACCACAAAACTTAGCAAAAGTTGAAGTTGGCTTTAAAGAAGAAATTGCACGTTTATTAAAAGACGGTTTTACTGACGAAGAAGTGGTTGCAGCTAAATCTGGTTTATTGCAAGGACGTAAAGTTAGTCGCTCACAAGACCGTGAATTAGCAGGTACGTTAAACAGTAACTTACTGTTAGACCGTACGATGCAGTTTGGTAAGAAGTATGAGCAGCAAATTGAAAAATTGTCTGCGGCTGATATCAACAAAGTGATGCGTAAATATTTATCTGTTGAAGATTTTGCCATCATTAAAGCTGGCGATATGAGTAAAATTGAGAAGTAATTTTTTTCTTTAAACTCGAATAAACTAGAAGGGAAGCAATAGCTTCCCTTCTTTAAATGGGGGTCAGAATCTAAATGGTAAATGTTAAATAGTTAGCAATTAATAGAGTAAAAAACAAACGGGCCATGAATTGACCCGTTTAATTTTAAAGGCTTTTATTCTTGAACGCTTAGTTCAGCTCAGAGCGCTCAGTAATTAATACCGGCTCACCATCTATGACTAACTCAAAAGTAACATCAACCGCAGTCGGCTTACGGGTCGCCAGAGGCTTCAGGGTAAACTTGTTACTGAACTGGCGAACTTCATAAGGTGACATGGTGATTTCCTCTTCATAATAAGAATTTTCATAAATATCTGAAGGATAGGCTTGTACCATAATTTTACCTTTGGTGTCGCCGGCATGTGGTCCTCTAAACTCACTGGTGATTGTGACTTCGTTACCCGTCGCTTTCGCTTCGTCAACAATCGCCATTGAAGACCAAGGGTATACACGTGCGCCTTGAGTATCGGTTAAGGTAATTGCTTGACCTTGCCACTGCACCACAGCTTGTGCTGTGATATCTTCTTTACTGCTGCGCGTTGCTAAGGTAGTGGTTAGGTTTTGCATGTCTTTATCACCACTTGCAATACTCATGGTTTTTTTCAGTTTTTTGCTGCCTTGGGTAAGGGTTAAGTCAGCCTTAGCTACGCCAAAACCTTGGTTACGAAGTACTGCAGATACCACTTGCTCGCCATTATCTTGCGCTTGTCGCCATTCTAAACGCAGATGTAAACCAGAAAGCTCTTTTAACGCATGATTAATCTTATCTTGCGCTGCGCCTGAATTAACAATGGCTTGAACTAAGTCAGGAGTTGCTTGATTGAGTTTATCCAATGACGCGAGCTGGGTTTTACGATCTTTCGGTGTTGCTGCAATCATAAAGTCATACATAGCAGATAATTCGTTTGGCGCTTTATCACCTAGTCGCCACATGGCTCTAAATAAACGACTAATTGAGCGATCTGCTGGGTTTGCCCACGGGTTAACTTCTAGGTTAGCGGATAAGTCACGCGGTACAGGATTTAAGTCTCGGCCATCATCAAAAAACGCGGTTAGTCTGTGCTCAGCATTTTCTGCAAGAATTGCCGTATCTCGCTCAAGCAACTTCTTGCGTACATCTGCTGAAATAGCAAATTCAACTTGGTATTGGCTAGCTTTCGATTTAAGGACAATGGCTAAATGATCGCCATTAATAGTGACAGACAAACCTAACTTAGGCTTGGCTTGCGCGGTTAAATCGCTAATCATCTCTGCTGGAATAGCATATCGGGTATCATCGCCACCTAATGAACTTGCTCTCACCACAATGGTATTGCCTTTGACGATTTTAACTTGCAGTAGCTCATCTTCGTCAGGCTTATAAGATTTTTGCTTAAAGGTGCCTACTTTTTTATCGGCTTGTTTTCTTTTGAGGTTTTCATCGCTAACTTTTAAGCCCAAACCAATACCGGCATGTCCACGGTGTAAATGATCGGCTAAGTAATCAATTTCTAACGCTAGGGTTGGATTATCAACACCACGGGCAGGTTTAGTGATTAATGACGACATTTCTGGCAAAGGTTGGTCAAACTTAAAAGCACTGTAACTTGGCTTTTCACCCGGTTTTAAATAAACATCCATACGCGGTGAGCCGTGCTCGTAACTGTTGTTTAGCACGCGTACCCATAATTTATTGCCGTCTTGCTCCCAAGGGCCGGCAGCGGTATTAAAGGTTTTATCAATGCTGGCAATGTACTGTGCAAATTCGGCTTCAACCTTGTCCCAATCGCCAAAGATATCCATCATTAACTGATGAGAAAGCTCTTTACCACTGCCGTAATCTGATTGACGTTTTGCCGCCATTTCATCACGGTAAGCTTTAAATTTATGGGATCTGTCTGGATCGTCCAACATAAAGTGCACAATAAAGAAGTTAATGCCGCGATATAACTTAGGATTGTTGGTCATATCTTGAATACTTGGGCTATTTAACGCTTCATATTGCTTTAACCCTAAACGCATATAATCCATGGGTGAAGCTCTATCAAGCACCATGACTTTTAACTGTTTTTTCTGTGGATCATAATAGTGATGTGCTAAGGCATCAGCCGTGCCTTCCGTAAACCAAGTCGGTAACCAGCCCGGATAATCCATTAACGCCATTTGAAATACATGACCTTGCTCATGTACCACAATGTAGCGTTGATGTTGCTCGCGAGCACTTGGAAAGCTGTAGCCCACCAAGTTATAAAACATTGCTTCGCCGCCCGCGCTAATGCCTCGGGTTAGATTATCATCGGTAACAAATATTTTAGTTTCTCTTTTGCTTGAACCATAAACCGCCGCCATACGTTTATTTTCTAAATCAGGCGGTGTCATACCAAATAATTCAATGTAGTGCGGGAAAGAGCTTTCTAATAACTCCATATACAAGATAACTTGCTCTTCTGGCCTGTTACTCTTTAGTGCGAAATGCTTACTCACGTACCAATCAAACCCCGGGGTATTATTTACTCTGCCAGAGCTGTAGGTGTAAGGAATGTTTTTCCCCACTTTTACCACTTCAACACTATTTAACGTGGTTACTCGACCGCTAGCAGTAACATCAACACGCATTTGTGAAGGATGCGGTATTTCACTGGCAAAAGGAATCAAAGAGCCTTGCGCCAAGGTTAACTCTGAAGAAGAGGTGTTTGATTGAGTAGCTGCCTTATCTGCTGTTGCGTTACAACCAGAAAGAAGAACACTGGAAACGGCCAGTGAAAGTAATGCAGGTTTGAAGTTCATGCTTAACCTTTTAATTAACGATGTAAAATAGTGAAGTAAAAGATACTACAGATGTATACTGTATACAAACATCTAAAATAAGTAAGAAAATATTACAGTACCTGTAAAGCCTGTCTCTTATACACATCTCCGAGCCCACGAGACCGTACTAGATCTC
>CAJXPG010000104.1 GCA_913057925.1 uncultured Colwellia sp.
TACGGTCTCGTGGGCTCGGAGATGTGTATAAGAGACAGATTATCAAATATCTACCGATAGCGGTAATACTTTTTCAGTCGTTAAGCGCATTGCAATAAACAAAGAAAAAATATCAGCGCGAAATGAAAACCGCCCTAAAATAGCTTTTGATAGTAAGCAGGGAGTTCACTTATCATGGGCCATGTCGCGTGAGAAAAAATACACTGCTGATATTCGCTACAGCTACTCCACAGATTATGGAAAAACCTTTTCATCGCCAATTACTGTCAATGATGATGATCTGCTTACTGGCCACAGTTTCAATGAAATGCTGATTGACCAAAAAGATCAGGTCAGCATTGTTTGGCTTGATGGGCGGTTAAAAAAAGCGAAAAGCAAAGGCCAAGGCTCGGCCATTTATCTGGCGCGCTTTAATAACGGAGAAAAACCAACATTGACGGCCAATCAAATGATCGTCAATGGCACTTGTGTTTGTTGTCGATTAGCCATAGATCAAAATGCTAGGGGTAATTTGGCGATATTATGGCGACATATCTATGGTGATAATATTCGTGAATTTTCCTTAACTACCTTGAACGAGCAATCGATGCCTTACCAAGTGAGTTTTGATCACTGGAAAATAAATGGTTGTCCCCACCAAGGCGGCGCATTAGCAATCGATGCTAATAACCGCTATCACTTAACTTGGTATAACCAAGGTGATAAAGGCAAGGGCGTTTTTTATGCCTTTTCAGATAATCAGGGTAAAACATTGTCAACGCCAATGGCCATTGGCGAGCAAGCCGCGCAAGCGGCACATCCACACTTAAGTGAGCATAACGGTGTTGTTGATATTGTTTGGACGCAGTTTACTGGAGCACAACATGAGCTCTGGCAGCAACGCTCAATAGACAATGGAAAAACATTCTCTCGCGCTAAAGTCATTGCTACTGCTGATAAGGGAGCTGATAGACCTTTTATTTTGCAGTATAAAAATAAAAGTTATGTCTCTTGGCAACGATTTCAACAAGGACATTGGTTGAGTCAGTTATGAAAAATTTAATCGTAATTTTTATCGCTATTGCAGTAGCGCTGTTATGTGTTGATAACAGTTATGCGCAGCAGGGTACTGCAAAGCCACAAGCTTTCAATCAACAAGCATTTGAGCAAGTGAAGCAAAAATACCTTGGCAAAAAGTGGTTATTATTATTATGGTCAGTTGATTGCCCACCGTGCATAAAAGAGCTGGCGTTAGTACAAAAATTACAGCAGCAAAAAGCAAACCTTGCCGTCGTTATTATTAATGTAGATACCGGGGAAGAGAGTGAATTACAGCGACGAGAAGTAGTTGAGCATTTTGACTTAGCTAGACATACTCACTTATATTTTCGCGAAGGTTTTGAAGATCATAGTCGCTATTTAATTGATCCACAGTGGTTTGGTGAGTTACCACGCAGCTACTTTATTGATGAAATGGGAATCTTTCATGGCAAAAGCGGTTTAGTGGCCAAGGCGCTACTAGAAAAGTGGCTACTTGCTGAGAACGCTTAATGTTTTATTGTGTCGGTAAGCTGAGGTAAACCTCAGTAGTATTTCATCTATTGAGTAATTAGGATAAATTTGTCCCTACAGCTTTTTTTTACCTTTAGTCGCAGGAACCTTTTATGGCTAGTCTGTCTACTCAACAAGCAGAGCAATACTTACTCAGCAAGCCAGAGGCAACACTAGACTATCCCTTTGGCGAAGATGTGAAAGTCTTTAAAGTTAAAAATAAAATGTTCGCAACATTATCTTTTGGCAAAGGCACGGAGAAAGACGCCGGCACAAAAATATCGGGCTTTTATTGTATCAACCTTAAATGTGATCCTGACGAAGCGGTTATGCTTAGAGATATTTTTGATTCAGTTATTCCTGGGTATCATATGAATAAAAAATTATGGAATACCATAATTCTTGATGGTTCGATCCCACGAGGTGAGGTTGAACGTATGATAGATAATTCGTTTATGTTGGTAGTCAGTAAAATGACGAAGAAAGATCAGCAATCTATCTTGGTGCAGCTTTAATTTATGCTAAATTATGGAAAACAATCGAACAATATTAATTCATGACATTACAAAGCCAGTTCTTACTTATCTTTAGTGCTTTTGGCTCCTTAAATGGAGTCTTCATCTCTGGTTATGTTTTTATGACAAGCAAGCAAAAACTTGCACAAAAATTTTTAGCCTTGATGCTATTAATGATCAGTATTCGCATTTTTAAATCGGTATTGTTTTTCTTCAACCCTGAAGTGGATAAGCTTATTTTACAAATAGGGCTTTCTTCTTGTTTTCTTATTGGCCCTTTCCTTTATTTTTATGTAAAAGCATTAACAGAAGGGTTAACCACTTTGCCAATGCATTGGCGTATACATATCGCGGTATTATTGATATTAGTTATTTCAGTAGGGCTGTTATTTCCGTATGCACAGCATATAGATATTTGGGGGGCTATCATTTACAAAGCGGTGAATTATATTTGGTTAATTTACCTTTTATTGAGCTGGTACGCTTTTAAACCCTATGTTTCTACTTTACTTGCTAAACCCAAACAAAAACTAACGGAAGATGATATTTTACTGTTATGTGTACTTGTGGGTAACAGTGCTATTTGGTTGGCCTTTTTTACCGCTTCATACACCTCTTATATTGTTGGAGCATTGTCATTCAGTTTTGTTTTCATATTAACGCTACTATTGTTATTTTTTAAATTTAACTCAGCTCCGATAAAGTATGGTGATAATAAAATTGAAGATACTGAAGCTGACATTAGCTTGTCTAAACTTGAAACGCTAATGGCCGAGCAAGAACTCTTTAAAAACCCCAATATCACCATGCCGCAAATTGCGAAAAGAATTGGCATGTCTTCACCTAAGTTTTCTCAATTGCTCAATGATAAACTTAACAAATCGTTTTCTGTTTATATTAATGAATTGCGAATAGCTCAAGCTCAACAATTGTTAATTGAACACCCCAAACAAAAGTTGGATCTTATCGCCGAACAATGTGGTTTTAATTCGCCATCAACTTTTTACAGCGTATTTAAAAAGCATTCAGGCTTAACGCCAGCCAAATATAGGATAGAGCATTCTCTTAAATGATAAATCCGGAGTCCTAATTTATCATTTATGGCTGTATCACCAGGTAAAAAAGCTTAGATTCTCTTCACTATAATCAATAAGTATATTTGGAGAAATAATGTTGTTTTATCTGAAAAAAATCAGTCTTTTTGTCATGCTACTGTGCGCCGCAATGCAAACATACGGTGCAGAAGAAAGGCAGGAGGTTTCACAAGCTCTACAGCTTTATATTCACGGTACAGCAAACACTCAACCACAAAAGGTTGCAGAAGCATTTTATGAGAATGCAGATTTACTGCTAACTAAAGTTAAACAACCTGTGTGGAGAGTATCAGCGAAAGAGTATGTTAGTTGGTATAGCAAAGCAAAAGTTGGTACGAAAACGGGCAGACAAGGGAACATCTTAAACATTGACGTGGAAGGTGATATTGCTACTGCAAAAGTTGAAATATTTAATACCGCTAAGGAGCAATATTTTATCGATTTTCTTTTGTTGAGAAAAATTGAAGGTCAATGGAAGATAATAAGTAAAACTGCGTCTCAGTTACCTAATAAAAAAAGTAACCATAAAATATTGTTTATTGTGTCTAATGCTCACTTTCACGGCGACTCAACATTACCGACAGGGGTAAGTTACTCTGAAATAGTAAATGCCTATGATACCTTTGTGCAAGCTGGGTACACGATTGACTTTGTCAGCCCTGAAGGCGGAGCTATACCGCTATCATACATTAATACATCTGATACATTAGCAAAGCAGTATTTATATGATGCTGATTTTATGTATGCGATTAAAAATACATTACCTCCAGAAAAAATTACAGCAAGCGACTATAAAGCTGTTCATTATGTCGGGGGAGGAAATGCTATGTATGGTGTAGCGCAGAACCCTATGATTCAAAAGATTTCAATGGAAATATATGAGAAACATAATGGGATTATTTCATCAGTGTGTCATGGCACCGCTGGAATAGCTTTTTTGAAAAATACAAACGGTGAATATTTAGTTTCAGGCAAGAATATTAGTGGTTACCCTGACGAATATGAAAACCCTAATAAGGCGTATTTCAAACAATTTCCATTTAAGATCACCGAAACGATTGAACGCCATGGTGGTACTTTAAAATATAGTGAAAGAAATCAAGAACACGTTGAGGTGGATGGACGCATAGTGACGGGACAAAACTATTTATCTTCTTCAAAAGTGGCACAAGAAATGATTAAGATAATTGAATCTCAAGCGGTAAATTAAGCTCGGCATTTTTATTCTAAGCATATAAGCAGCCTTAATGTTTATATGCTTAAGAAGCTTTGGAACACCGTGATTCTTGGTGGTTCGATCCCAGAAGAACTCTTTATTCATGGTATGTGAGCGTTTAAGAGTTAATTATTTTAGCTTACGAAACAGTAAAATGAACAAGAAAGATCAGCAATCTATCTTGGTACATTTATAATAAGTTTACTCTCTTACGTTACTGATCCAAACCGTTTGATATGGCTTTAATGATAACTCTTGTGTTAATTCAGTGATCTCTTGTTTACTAATAAGTTCAAACCACGACTCGGTAATTATGAGGTTTAGCTCACTTAAAGGGAGCGACATTTCTTGGTCTGAGACATTAGTTACACAAAAGATACTTTGTTTTCGGTCTTGGCTTTGTCGCCAAAAGCCAAACAACTGTAAGCCTAAATGAAGGGTAAATTGAGTTGCATTGGGGTGAAATGCAGGTTGCTTAATACGAATTTTTAATAATGTTTTTAATGTAGATAGCACTTTTGCATGATGTAAATTGTTATCAGTAAGCGCTGCGTTTAAATCGTCTTCGTGCCAACGACGTCGGTTAATAGAACGATTATGATGGGTGTTTGCTAATTTTTTATAATCATTTTGAGTGCCAAGCAGGCTATGAATATAGAGCCCAGGTATTCCTTCAAGGGCAAACATAATGGCATGAGCACAAATGAAGCGTTCAAAATTCCATTCATCTTTTCCTTTAACCGTACCTTGCAATGCATCATAAAGTGAAATATTCATTTCATAGGCTTTTTGCTCGCCAGTATTAGACGTGCGCCATGATATTTTACCACCAAAATTTTCAACGGTATGCACTAAGTTATCAAGCTCATCTTCACTTAATAAGCCTTCGGCGGGGCGTAAACCAATACCGTCATGTGAGGCAATAAAGTTAAAATACATGGTGCCGTCTTGTGAAGGTGGCATACTCATTAGCCAACGCTTTAAATACAAACAATTACCCGTGAGCAAGGTATTTAATAATAAAGGCGGTAATGAAAAGTTATAGATACCGTGCGCTTCGTTAGCATTACCAAAGTACGTTAGGTTTTGGGTGTTTGGAATATTGGTTTCGGTAATGATTATCGCTTTAGGTTCGGCCGATTCAATGAGAGTTCTCAATAATCGAACCACTTCATGGGTTTGGGGCAGGTTAATACTTTTTGTGCCTACAATTTTCCATAAAAAGGCGATGGCATCTAAACGAAATATTTTCACACCCATATCTAGATATTGCCTAATAATCGAGGTAAATGCTTTTAATACTTCGGGATTACGAAAATCAAAGTCAACTTGGTCGTGACTAAAGGTACACCATACAAACTTCTTGCCCTTACCGGTTTCAACTTCTTTCAATAAAGGCGATGTTCGTGGGCGAACAACATCAGACAAGTTATCATCAGTAAGCGCAGTAAAAAAATAATCGCTACCTTGTCCTTCACCTTTAACAAAATTGTCAAACCATGCACTTCGACTCGAGCAATGGTTAATGACAAGATCAGACATCAAGTGATAATCCTGACTTATTGATTCTATATCTTGCCATGTTCCCAGCGACTCATTAACAGACGAGTAATCAATAACTGCAAAACCATCATCGGAGCTGTAAGGAAAAAACGGCAAAATGTGTACACTATTAATGGTATTTTCTATGGTTCGATCTAAAAAGTGTTTTAAGGTTTTTAACGGAGCTTCATCAGTTTTGATTATGCTATCACCGTAGGTGATTAAAATAACATCTTGTTCAGACCATTGGTTACTATAGGGAGGGACAACTGATACTTCGCTCGACAATCGCATAATATTAATGAGGTCTTGAGTGATATCGTCGAACGATTGTTCAAGGGGAACATCTTTGTAAATTGTCGAAAGCTGTTGTCTTAGCTTGCTTTTCAGTTGCTTAACTTGTTCTTGCATCGTTCACCCTCTTTTACTATTAATGAGTCTATCTGTTGCTGAATTCTTCGTTGTCTAATTCAACAGCTTCTTTTAGTTGAGCGAGAATATCAGGTACTGCGCTCACTACACGGTTCCACGAAGGAATAAAAGGCGTATCCATAGGTTGTTCTAAAAAGGTATTTCCTGCGGTTAATATATTTTGAGCAAACATTTCTACCGCTTTTTCTTCATTATGAATATCGAGGGTAAGACCATTCATCATGGCATCATTTCGATAGGTTTCCACGTAATCTAATGCGATGCGATAGTAGGTTGCTTTTAAGGTTCTAAATTTTTCAGCCGTGAATGTTTCACCTTGAGTTGCCAATTTTCGAATAAAGGCTTTACTGATATCAATCGACATTTTAGATAAACCGCCCGCAGAGTTATCCAATGATAAGTCTTGATGTTTATGGTCATAGGTGGAAGCAATATCGACTTGGCAAATTCGATTTGGTGAGTAATTTCGGTACATTTCAGATAACACACCAATCTCTAACCCCCAATCACTCGGAATACGAATATCGTTTAATACATCTCGGCGAAAAGAGAACTCTCCGGCTAATGGGTACAAAAAACTGTCCATGTATTCAAGGTAATCACAATGTCCAACCGTTTTCTTGAGTGCTTTAATTAACGGGGTTACTAATAGGCGTGAAACACGACCATTAATTTTTCCACCAGCGACTCGTGCATAAAAGCCTTTAGAAAATTCATAATTAAATAATGGGTTAGCAACGGGGTAAAGTAGGCGGTCAAGTAAGTCTCTTTCATAGGTCAAAATATCGCAGTCATGCAAAGCGATAGACTCAGCTTTACCCGAAGCTAAAATATAGCCCATGCAATACCAAACATTACGACCTTTCCCTAGCTCTTTAGGGGCTAAACCGAGTGATTGTAATTTTGCATCGATTGCTTGTAGTCTTGGGCCATCATTCCATAATACTCGGTGATGTTGCGGTAATTGCCCAAAAAAGGATAGAGCATGTTTGTATTGCTCAAGATTAGCTCGATCTAAGCCTATGACTATCTCCGATAAATACTTAACCTCTTTAATTTTATTAATAATATCAGGCAGTGCTTTACCTTCTAATTCAGAAAATAAAGAAGGTAACATAAGCCCTAAAGAGCGAGTCTTTGAGAAAGTGAGTAACTCTTCAGCCATGTCGGCAGGCTCACGTTGAGCTAAATTATGTAGCGTTGTTACTGTGCCATTTTGATAAAAATCAGCCATGGTTTTCTCCTGAATTAAGTAAAGGTAATTGATTCGCCAAATATGTTTGTATTGCCTCTGCCCAACCTTCAGGGCCATATAAGGTCGTTTTTGTCGATTCATGCTGACGACATAATGTCGGGAAATCATGAACGGGAGAGCGAATTTGAATTGCTACATCAGCAGCCTCTAACATAGCAATATCATTATCCCCATCTCCCAAGGCAATAGTTTTTATGGCGCTGCTAGGAAATTGCTGGCGGTATTGTTCAGTTAACCAAGTAAGTGCCTGACCTTTATCACAATAATCTCCGACATGAATAAACCTTCCTCCATGAATCACATTCGCGCCTAAGGTCATTAAGTGCTCAATAAAGGTGTTTTTAGCCTCATTACCACCTAACCAATGCAACGGCTCAGCATATTGTCTTTGTTTAGCCCGTTTGGCATCTGCTAAATTTAATCCGGTTAATTGGCATAGTTCTGTTTCTGATAATGTAGAAAAACCTTGATATAACTGACGAAAGTCACCTGTATTGTTCGACAATAAAGTTAACCAATACTCTCTGGGCAAGCTGAATGATTTCACCCAATAATTATCAATAACTTCCGTATTCTCGGGCTGTGTTTCGAACGTCTTTATTGGTATATATACCGCGGCGCCATTTTCTATAATAAAAGGAGTGGTTAATTGCAATTCATCTAGAATAATTTCTACTTCAGCCAATGTTTTACTGGTATTTAAAATGACAGGAATATTGGCACTATTAAGCTGCTGAATTGTTTCGTTTGCAGCCGTTGATTTATAAGTAAAGTGGTCAAGTAATGTACCGTCTAGATCGCTAAATATAAGCGTTTTCAACTTATTCATACCAGTTCCGTCATCGACATTTTTGTAATTTTACGGTCGTAATCTAAATAAAAAATCGCGTCAGTAGATTGTGAGAATGTTTTACATCCTTGCACACTCAGTCGCTGAAAATACTGGGTGAAATTTAATATTTCTGAAGGTGACATCACTTTTGAATTAATTAAATCAATGTTTTTATCTTGTAGTTTTTTTTCCTGTTCTAAGCGCCATTGATAAACGCAGTCAAAGGACGGTGCTTGAAGGGCTAACCAGAAATCCATCTTTTGGTATAAAGGGCTATAAGCGCTGGTAAGTTGTTGGTTAACATAGTTGCGCCATTCACCCGTTTTATCATATTGAGCTTCAAGTTCATTAATCGGAACTGATAACTGTTCTTCTGTTTGTGGCTTTATCCCCCAACACCAACCTTCAACAATAACAATGTCTGCAGGTTTGTTAATCACCGTCCATTGCTCTTCAGGAAAAGGGTCATCGGTGGCTTTGTTAAATCGCGGAATTGAAAATTCTGTTTGCCTGTTTTTTAGCTGAGTTAACACATGATTCAGTTGCGTAACGTCATGTGTTCCTGGAACACCTCTTGTCGCTAAGAGAGGGTGAATATCTTGTGCTAATTTTTGACGCTTTTGGTTTGAAAAATAGAAATCGTCTAAAGACATTACCACAACATTTAATTGATACTGTGTTGTTAAATAGCTTGCAATGTAATCCGTTAGCGTCGACTTGCCACTTCCCTGGCAACCGTTTATGCCGACAAAGTAAACGTCATTGCTCTCTGAAAATCGATTAAATACTTGCTCTGTCAGTGGTTTGTAATACTGATCTACTGCAAGTTTGAAATCTTCAGGTAGATTGTGTTGTTTAATAAAAGTTGAAAGCATAATTTCCATCCTAAATAAAAAAGCAAGTAATCATCATTATTCCAATTCTTATGCCATGTTAGACTTTATTTAACTTTTATTTTAAGTGACTATAAAATAAAGGTTTTTAATTTTTTCTGAGATTGTGTAAAGTTATTTTAATAAGAGGGGAGTGCAAAAAAGGAACGAATCGCTCGATATTGGTGCAAATCTAAATCAGTAATTGGGTGGCTTAATCACTTTAAGTTACGAAAAACAAAAATACAGCCGCTTTTATTTACTGCAAAATCTGTTTGTAACCTTAATATTCCCTAATTTTTAGTAAGTAACTAGTTTAATCTTTTGCACTTTACTCAGTGATGTCGCATATTTATTGAGCAATATCTTCATTAATTCAAGTTTTTGCGGATTAAGACGGATTAAAAATTAGGATAAAACATGACAAATAATAATATCCCTGAAGAAGCTTTTGATTGGTATGACGAATACGCACATGGTGGCATTGACCGTAGAACATTTATCAAGAAGTTAAGTGGTCTAGTGGCGCTAGGTTACTCAATGTCTGTGTTAAGTTCGGCATTATTGCCAAACTATGCATTAGCTGAGCAAGTTTCATTTAACGACCCTGATATAACAGCAAGCTATGAGACTTTTCCTTCACCGCTAGGACATAAAGAAGGTAAGGGCTATTTAGTTGTGCCTAATGAGACGACTAAACAAATGCCTGTGGTATTAGTGGTGCATGAAAACCGAGGGCTAAACCCTTACATAAAAGATGTGGCACGCCGATTAGCTAAAGCAGGTTTTATCGCTTTTGCGCCAGATGCCTTATTTCCGTTAGGTGGTTATCCAGGCAATGATGATGAAGGTCGAGCCATGCAAAAAACACTCGACCGAGGAAAAGTTCAGAACGATTTTGTTGCGGCGGCAAACTTTATAAAATCTCATCAACGTTCAAATGGTAAATTGGGCTGTGTTGGATTTTGTTTTGGTGGATATATCGTCAATTATTTAGCAGCAGTTGAAAGCGATTTAATCGACGCCGGCGTCCCTTTTTATGGAACACCAGCAAGCAAGGAGTTAAGGCAAAATATTAGAGCACCATTAATGGTTCAATTGGGTGAATTAGATAAACGAGTAAATGCAACATGGCCGGAATATGAAGAGGATTTAATTTCTCACAACGTTGATTATGTTATGCATATGTACGAAGGAGCTAAGCATGGTTTTCATAATGACTCAACGGGTCGGTATGATCAAAAGAATGCTGAATTAGCTTGGTCAAGATCCTTAGAATTTTTTAGGTTAAAGTTAACAGTAACATAGTTGCGTTAATCGCTAGCTTAAAAGTTTAATTATTAAATGTTAATAGGCCCTATCAAGGGCCTATTTAGCTTATCTTTAATACTTAATACTTAATACTTAATACTTATAGCTTTCTTAGTCATAATCAGACGCGTAAGTTTCTTCATAGGTATGTGAGTAAAGCTCAAATAAATTTCCAAATGGGTCTTCTAAATAGACCATTTTAGCGGGTTTATTATCATCTTCAGGATGGTATCGCATTATATCCATTCTTACTTTACCGCCAAACTCTTCAGTTTTTTGCATAACCGTTTCAAAGTCATCGGTTTGAAGACAAAAATGAAAAATGCCGAGACGAGAAAAATCTAGATCATGACGTTCTGCACGTTCTTTCATTTCGAATAGTTCAACGCCAATACCGTCGGTGGTAACTAAGTGAGCAATATTAAAGCCTTTGAAACCCTCACCAAAAACAGCAATACACATTCTACCTATAGCACTTTCTCGTTCTTCAATAACTTTAGTATTTCCCATCACAATTTTAAGGCCAAGTACTTTAGTGTAAAACTCAACCGCTTTATCCATATCACCTACCATGAGGCCGACGTGATTCATTTTCATAACATTCTCCAAATTTCGATAATTAATTGCTAATTCGTTTTTATGGAGGAAGTATAGGTGTTGTTTTTGATTGCATAAAATTATTAAAAGTTATTATCTTGATAATTATATGTTATCAGTCAAAGGGGTACGGAAATAACCTTGTTGAAGTGGCTTTTGTTGAATTTAACTTTTAATGATTAAGCTTGAAAATGGTAGTGCTAATGTTTATATGAAAAAGAGGTCTTAGGTATCTGTATATTTTGATAATTAGTACCCACTAGCCACTCTTTATTCATGCTAAGTAAACGTAAGATAGGTAATTCTTTTAGCCAATTTAACAGTAAAATGACCAAGAAAGATCAGTAATCAATCTTGGTGCATTAATTACAATTATCAACAATCTTAGTGTTTTGCGCGGTTTTTGATTATCTCACAAGCCAATTTATCCCATGCCAAACTATTATAGCCAGCAACCATATCGTGATTTATTTCAGTCCATAATAGCTGCGATTTTTTATCGAGATTGAAGGCTAATACATAGTCTTTTTTTACCACGATAAATTGATTTTTATAAGGGAGTAGCCACTTTTCTGTTGGGTTATCTAATAAGACTTTTTCAGCTTGTTGATAATCAGAAAACCACTCATTGATATAACCATCAGCCCATTTGGGATAGAAAAAGCTCCCCATCACTAGACCCTCAGCATTTATCTTATTCCCGGATAAAACGTCTTGAGCATGATGCCAATTATCAAAGCCTAATTGTTGAGATACCATGGCTAAGCAGTGCTTTAG
Source organism: uncultured Colwellia sp. (assembly GCA_913057925.1). Lineage (GTDB taxonomy): Bacteria > Pseudomonadota > Gammaproteobacteria > Enterobacterales > Alteromonadaceae > Colwellia. The sequence goes on from CAJXPG010000104.1 coordinate 11,974, forward strand.
CTTTACTTCATCAGCTAATGGCAAAGCAACTTTTTTTAAAGGCTTTTCCATTGTCAGCAATAAGTTACTATCCATTCTGAGTGCTTTTAGTAGTTTTTTAGCCTGTGTTTTTACTTCATTTAATGCAAGTTCCATGATGTCACTCTATTTCAATTTGATTTGTAGATTGAAGTAAAAGCTGTCACCTATCGACAACTCACTGCTTGCTATAAAGGCTGGAGATGGCAAAAGGCTATATTCGCTAAAGACAAAAAAACAAAGTAATAGCAAAGCGATCTGACAAAGCCGATATAATTTATTTAGTGATGAAGCAATTTGGTTATCAGTAGAGAGTACTGATCTAATTTGAGCGTTTTTTTGTGAAGTCACAATTCAATTCCTCTAAGTATAAATGGCATTCCGCAAAGCCTACTTAGTTCAGATTGAACTGTTTAATATTTGATATCAGAGTGAATTCATCTTTGGCGGAAAAGGCGTCTCTGCAACCTAAAAGCGATTCTAAAGCCATTATTATGTGAAGTCAACATAGCTGTTTATCGTTTTTCAGGGGAATTTATTAAGGTTAAATTGAGCGGATGATAGATAATTCTTATATATTGGTGGTAAGTACAATGACCAAGAAAGGCTAACAATCAATCTTGGTGCATTTATAACTATTTCAGCACTGACAACAAACCAGTAATAAAGCGACAACGTTCATTACATCAGAATTCGCCATCCAAATGGTAACGTTAGTGCTATAGCGGAAAGGTAACCTACTCGTCGCATCACTATGCCATAGTTGCCTTGTATTTTTAGTCCAAAGAACGGTCTTAATAGATCGGTTCGACGTATTAATTCATAACCAATAAAACAAGCCACAACGGTAAAAGTAATAAGTAACGCCGGCTCAACGATGGCACCAAGGTGTAGTTTGCTTAAGTTGAAGCCAATGACCAAGATGAGCGTTTGATGGAGGATGTAGAATGGATAAACAGCATCATTAAAATAGCTCAATTTTGAAGATTTCACATTTAAAAATTTGTGTGCGATGGCAAATACTGTCACTACCCCAAGTACCCGCATTAAGCTGTAATTAAACATACCAAGTATTAATATAGCTTCGTTTTTTGGGGGAACATTATGAATAACGTCTAACCAGATAATATTATAGAAAACGATAAAGGCGCCATAACAAACAACTGATGCGATAAATAATGGTTTAACATTCTGGCTAATTCGTTGCCAAAATACACTATTCCAGCCAATAAGGTAGCCATATAGCATTAAGGTGAAGCCTAGCGGGTATCGAGCATCTTCCATCTCCCAGCTAACTTGAATGATAAATAATGGCAATGTTGCTAATAAAAGGGCAAGCATGCCGTGGCGATTAAATAACCATGAGATAGCACGATTTACCTGTGAGGAATTTAGCAGTGGTATCAGGCAAAGCAAAACAAGTGAGTATTGCCATAATGCGCGAATAAACCATAAGTGATTAACATCTATATGTGGCCAAATTCCCGACTGGTATTTACTAAAAATGTTACTGTTGGAAGAGAAAAACTCTCCTAAGAATTGCCAATAATTCATGTTGATATCGCCATTGTAGCTCATTTGCACATAAAGCTGTGGTGGCACCACAACTAAAATGCCAAATAGCAGGGGTAGTAATAATCGAAACGAGCGCAAGGTGATAAAACGCCAAATCGACACTTTAACCATGATGAATCGAATGGCAATACCCGAAATCAGCCATAAAACAGGCATTCGCCATGGCTCAACAATGAGCATGATATTTTCGAGAAATTGAGATTGGTAAAGGCTTTTTGCATGCCAACCCCAGTTTTCTACGTAAAACATACCAGTGTGAAATAAAATCAGTAAACCAAAAACCAATATTCGCAGCCAATCGAGATCGTAGCGACGGCTTGGCATGTCATCGTGCTTTGGTACAAATAACTTGGCTAGGCTAGCCCAATAAACGCTATTGTTAGTAATCATTGTTATGTAAATCCTGTTAACTTATGATTGCCATAGCATTACAGCAAAACATCACTAATAATTGTTAAAAGTGCCGTTATTACAGCAGTTAGGGATAAGCGGTGGAATATAGGGATGAGAAAATCTACTCATGAGCAACCGAGATAAATGACTAAACTTGCACATTTTCAAAAATATAAACTTCGTTATGAAATGGCGATATTATTTTGCTTTTTCTTCATCAATAATACCTTGTTGGCAACGTCAGTTATTATGGAAGCGCAACGAAAAGATGCGGCATTACCTTTCCAGTTATGGGAGCCCTTTTTATGGGAGTATGCCAGTGCAATAAGCGTGTTAATACTCTTTCCTGTAATCGTAATGCTGCTAAGGAAACTGCCATTTGACTGGTTGTCCATCAAACGGTCATTATTTTATTATTTCCTGGCGTCTATTCTTTTCTCGCTTAGCCACGTATCAATTATGGTAGCTATCAAAGAAGCCGGGTATTTTTTTATGGGCGGAAAATACCAGTTTGGCGATTTTTGGTTTGAACTCTTCTATGAATACCGAAAAGATTTATGGAGTTTTATCTTTTTTATCTTATTTATTCACGCTTATAATTTTATTCTCAGTCGTTTACAAGGTGAAGCCAACCCGATTGGCCAAAGTGAAGAAGAGAGCATTAAACCAAGTTTTGATCGACTATTAGTTAAAAAGCTAGGTAAAGAATTCATCATAAAAGTTGAAGAGGTTGAGTGGCTTGAGGCATCAGGAAATTACGTTAACTTACACGTAAACGGACGTATTTATCCTACTAGAGCAACATTAGCTAAGTTAGTTGAACAAATTACTGCAAAAGGCTTTTGCAGAATACATAGATCACATGCGCTTAATTTGGAGCGTATTGAGTCAATTACCCCGTTAAGTAGTGGTGACAGTGAAGTAAAGCTTGATACCGGTAAAGTGCTGAATTTATCAAGACGCTACAAAGATAGTTTTAAAGCTCAATTAGGCTAGTTAACAAGGTAATACTAACAACGGCATCTAATAACTATTGCTGTTGTTAGATGCCGTTGTTAGCGACAAACGAATTATGTGCATTTAAATAAGTATTTAAATAGGTATTTTTAATTCTCAAATATTATTCTATGGGCGGTTGGGTTATCTTGCGAATGTTTTTCAGTGCATCGACACTAAAGCCTTGGTCATAGAAATAGAGTATTTCACCTTCATTATCAATTAAAATAACTCTGGTATTGTTTGGGTTTTCGTTGCCGGTAAATTTTTGAATCTTGTCGCCATCTTTATAGATAGTGATAACACCTTTCCAAAGCTGTTTTGGAATGCCCTTTCTCATACCGTTATCTATCATGGTACTGAACATACGAGGAAACATACCTTGGATAGTCGGTATTTCATAAACATCAACCTTGGTTTCAGTCATATCAAGAGCAATTAACCACCTATCAATGTCAAATTGTGAATTTTGTTTATAGCCCACTAAAAGCAAGGTCAGTTTACCTGTAAAGTCAGTAGGTATAGTAATGTCTTCTTTTTCGAGGTTTTGTCCCGATACTGTGGGAAAAGTTTTTCCTGTAATCGATTTGTTTGGGTATTGCGTGCTGCACCTGTCTCTTATACACATCTCCGAGCCCACGAGACCGTACTAGATCTC
>CAJXPG010000105.1 GCA_913057925.1 uncultured Colwellia sp.
GGGCTCGGAGATGTGTATAAGAGACAGCTATTATTGCCACTTTTATAGGCAAAGTTTCTGCTGACAATAAAGTCGACTGCTTTTGGCCAACTTTCTATTTTAATCGCTTTTAAGATAGCAACTGAGTCTTCATCTTTACTTAAACTAATAATATCTGATTCATTAAAACCAAACATCACCTGGCACAATTGCGTTAAATCACGACCGGTTTGGCTATAATAACGTCCTAATTGCAGTAAAATTGTTTGTACTTTCAATGCATTATCATCTGCTTCATCAGTACTTTCTTCGCGATGTTCTTGAACATAATAAAAATCGCCGTCATTATTTAGACAAAGCTGATACCCTAAATGCTGATAAAGTTGTTCAAAGTGACTTTCATTATTAAACAAACAAGTAAATAACGGATTGTCTTGCTGCTCACTGCTGAGTTGATCAAAGACTTGTTTAGTAATAACTTTTCCTAGGGTAAATTGTCTAAAAATAGTCGCGCTTTGTTCTGCGTTTATTAAGGCAAAGCTGTTGTTCAATTCCGTTGTCGACTCTGGCTGCGTAGGTGATTCAGCCGAGTTATCAAGACTATCTTTATCAGTATCTTCAGGAAGTACAGTATTACTTACTGGTGTTGTATTGCTGGGGTTATCTGTTGTCATTTTGTATCCGTTTTTAATTCTCTTTTAGCCTATTTACCGCTGATGCTTGTGCTTGTTTCTAAGCAGAGGCGAGCTTTTTAACGACTTTTTTACGGCGATAAAGGTAAACTTCATCTGCGTGCTTAAGGTAGGCTTTTTTGTTAATCGTTTTCAAAGCGAACTCGTCTTGATTACTGTGCATCAACTGACAGGCACCAATAAGATCAGCCAACTGATAATCACTAAAATCATCAGCTAAACGGTAATGTAACATGGCACATAAATCATCGGTTTCTCGTAGTTTAATAGTATTAATCTGTTCAAAAATGGCGAGAGCCCTTTGTAAACTCTTTGATTCAGTGTCATTTTTTACCGCCGTTAAATTAAAGTTCTCTAGCGGCTGTGTTGCTGATAATGACTCAAGTCGTAATGATAATTCACTAAACAAGTTGTTAAAATAACTTGGGCTTTGCCCTACCCTAAAATCTTTTAACTTAGCAACACGCTTAAAATTATTAATGAAGGAAAACTCTTTGACTAATTTATTATCAATTTTCGTTTTATTCAGATTACGCGCTAGGGTTTCATCGTATGCACGGTTAAGTTTTTGATGAAAGTGCTCCATAGCATTACTTTGTAATAACGCATTGCGTGTTTTACGTAAAAATTGATCAACTTGATGAGCAACATTGGTAATTGGCACAAAGATATTACTAAAACTCATGCTATAACGCATGATTTGATCACTCAATGAATGTTTGCCATTACCTTTAAACGCCAACTTAAAACTGTTTAAGGTTTCAAACAGATTCGAGCCTTTAGCTAAGTGACTAGTGTGATTTAAAAAGTTTTGAGTAGGCTTAATATGCCGTTCAAATAACTGAGTTATTTGGCTAAGCATTTGTTCTTTATTATCATTATCAAAAACTAAGCCGTTGCTAGTCGTCCCATCAGTTAGGTTAACGTTAAGGGATGCAGCAGACATAGTTTCAAGATCATGGCCAAGTAAACGCATGCGATCAATGTTTTGCTTTAACACACTGAGCAGCTCACTTAATTGTTGCATCAAGTCATCAACAAATTCACTGTAGTCGGGATCGTTATCTACAAAAGATAATTCCGCGCCGTTCACGCGTTCTTGTAATCGCCATAGAGATGCTAAGCGCGACTTTAGTTTTGAGTCCGTTAATTCTTGATACAGGCTGGTTTCGCATAAACGAAATAAGCCTAAAACACCTTCTTGAAAGGTTAGCCGACAGGTTCCTTGATAAACATCTTTATCAGCAAGTATATGACTTTGCAGTAAATTGTCTGTATCAAATGCCAAGCTTAACCTTTGCTGCTCGGTATTATCTAACTTGGCACTATAGTATAAAATTTCTTGGGCCAGTTGAGATTCACTGATATAACGTACCTTGTCTTTATCCATCAAGCGGATGACATTGAACATTATTTTCGGGTGCTCGAGTAAAATACGCAAAGTTTCTAAGGTATTAAACTTTTTTACCGTATTCTTCATTTAAGCACCTTCATCTTGAGCTTCAACTAAAAAATCTAATTGTGCTTTATCGACACTGTTACTCGGTGACAATATTTCAGCACCGCCCCAATAAACTAAGGTTCGCTCTTTTGAGTAAGGCTTCTCTGTGCGCATGGCACCAATTTCATGATAACGACCAATTTTATATATCAGTTGTGAACTGGCGCTGTGCGTTGACGCGGCAAATAAATTAAAGCCACTGTCTTTAATATCGTTTAATAGCCAGTCAAACTGCTTAACATCAACAGTAGCCACTTCATCAAGCACTAGCGGTAGCATCAAATCATAACCACTGGCGCGTAAGCGTTTTAATAAAATTTGCACCAATTTTAAATTGATTAATGCAGTAGTTGAATTAGATTGCTGCTTGGTTTGCCATTGGCTTTGATCTTTTTTACGCGTTTTGTAAGAAAGATTGGCAATGATTTTATCCATGGTTAAGCGCTGAGTACTTTTAGCAAAAATGCCTGAACTGGCAAAAGCACGTAGTCGAGCATAAAAGTTATCTGACACTAATTGCTCAGCATATAAATCAACATTGGCTAACTCTAATACCAGGTTTTCAAAGCGCTTATCAATGTGAATTTCCACACTGATACCATCAAGATCGTTGATTGATATTTGCGAAAAGTCACGGTTTAAGCCACTTTCAAAGCCTTTTATATAATCAAAGTTTTGCTGTAATAAATGCATATAACTTTGTACCGACTCATTGTGCACAAACACTTGCTCGTTGAGCATTGTTTGCCTTGCACTTAAGTTATTATAAACATCTTCTAAAGCATCAAAAGCATTACGTATAGTCGCAAAGCTTGGCGCTTGGGATAAGATATCATCTTGATTGATGATGATTTGTTGATGAACAAAATCCCCTAAACCTTTTTGTAAATTAAAACTCAGTTCATTGAGCGATTGTAGCTGCTCTTCAATGGTATTTAGTGCAGTTTCCGTTAATTCAACGTTAGCATTGTCATTAATTAATTTATCAACCGCTTGCTGACACCTTGGGTAGCGAGTTTTTATTTTTTCAGCACTGTTATTTAGCTGTACTAGGTTATTCAATTCACCATTACAAAAATCACGTTGTGTTTTGGCTTGTTCTACTTGCGTTTGACTAGCTCGCGCAGCTTGCTGAGCATCTTGCTCTTGCGCTTTTAATTGATTTACTTGATGAGTACAAGTCTCTAGCTCTTGTAATACATCCTGATAAATAACGTTATTTACTTCAAGGGCTTTGATAAGTATTAACTCATCTTCGGCTTGCTTTATATCACGGTTCAGGCGTTTAATTTCACTGGCGTTGGTCAGTGCGTTACCTTTACTTTGCTCTAATGAGGCGAGTGATTTTTTATCAGCTAATAATTCACTTTCTACATCACTTAATCTCAGTGCAGTATCATCAACCAGTCGTTGTGATTGATCGACAAACTCTTCATCAAATAAACTAAAGCCATCATTGGTTTTTTCAAATAGTGCAGTGAAACCAACAAAGCGTTCTATTTGCTCATCTGTTAAAGTTTTACCCGGGTTCGCTAAAGCGATCCGTTTATTAAAGGCTGCAATAACTTGCCATGTTGAACGTGGTAACTGTTTTGATAAGCCAAATTCTTCGCGAGCGATTTTATTGGTTAGGTTCTGTTGCTGTACTTGGTTACGCTCAATATTCTTTTGCAATTCAGCAATGAGACTAGCACTGGCGGCATCATCTTGATGGGCCAATAGATTTTTTTTCATATCCGCAATGTCATCATTGAACATGTCAATAATATCGCTGATAGGAGTATCAACATACGCGCTTAATAATAACTTTGTCTTATCAAGCGACTTATCTAAAGTTGCCTGTTTAGCAGTTAACTTAGTTTGCTCTTTTTCGCTAACTTTTAATTCAATTCCTATTTCGCGTAGGTTATTTTTATTGCCGTTAAACTCGGTTTGCGCACTATTAAAGGCTAACGCATATTGCTGCTGTTGCTGTTTTAGCTCAACTAATTGTTTGCTTAACGCTAAATAAAATGCACTGAACGCTTTATCTGCTTGTTGAAAACGACAATATTGAGAGAACTGCTTCGCTAAACTTTGATAATTTGGCGTTAAGTTTGCGATGTTCACTAACTCTTGTTCTTGTACTTTTAGCTCATCGTGTTTGCCAAGAAAATCTTCAATATTAAAATCGAGTTCATCGCCTGAGAATTTTTTATCGGCTTCGATAATATTTGCCACAGCTTTGGCAACAGGCGCGCTACCTGAATTCATTTCAAATAACAGTAATACTAAAGTACGTAGTGATTCTATGCGGGCATCATCACTCTCGGCGAGTGGAAATACGCTATAGCGCATATTCATCGGCACTAATTGTTCATTCGCATAAAGTAATTCACGCAGCTTATTATTGTCTTTTACGGTAACGGTTTCTTTGTCTAAAGCTTTAAGTGATTTGAAAATCTCACCACTACTTAAACTATTGACGCGATAACCTATACCGTCTTCATCACCATCAAGTTGCCAAAATAAATGACGAATATCATCAAAGGCTAATGGCGTAAAAATTCGGCTATAGCTAAGATAACCAGCGCTGGGATGAAGGATCTGACAATGGCTATATTCACTACCTGCATATTGGTGGCTTACTTCTAGGATTAAACAGCTATATTTTGAAGGGAAATAATGCTGATAACTTTCTTCGTTATCATAAAAGCCATCATTTTTTGGTGTGCTAAAAGCAAATTTATTCTTAGAGTTCTTAAAGTTATTTTCTGGCAATAGAAATAAACGTAATGAATTTAGAATACTCGATTTTCCGACATTACCATCAGCCAGTAATATCGCATGCTCATCTACTGGTAACTCAACATAACAAAAGCCTGCGGAGTCTACTAAGACGATACGTTTGATTTCAAATTTATATTGTGAAGACATGTATTACCTTTTTTCTTGAGGTAAGCAAAAAGCCTTGTCTGATAAGTAGACTTCTTGCTCCATAAATTTTTTGCTGGTACTGAATGCTTGCGCTAAATCAGGAAAATTAAGCTGTTCAGCTAATGTGATTGCTTTGCGCCAAGTTTCTGCTTTATCGGGTGCTTTTCTAAAATGTTGCTTTAAAAAGTCATCACCCGTTAATTGTTCTTTTGTTGGTTGTATAAAAGAAACCTGTGTATTGGTCAACGTGGTTAATGACGAATACATGGTTAATCCACCCAAGTCATAATCAAAGCAACATAATATCTGTTGATATTGATCGAAAAACTTTTTATTTAAACTATTTGTGACGTTATTACCTTGACCAAAAGCGACATCAAAACATGTTTCACTTTTTGTAGTCATTGAAAGTAAATGAGGTAAAAACTCTTGATAACGGAAGAAGTTTTCTTGGTTTTCGATGATGACTAAGGTTCTTTGACATTGAAAATTTATTGATAGTGAAGAATCATCACAAAGTACAAGCTGGGGACGACCCTTATATTTGTCTATCTTGTTATCATGAGTATCTACATTGACACTAGGATAAACCAGTAAATAGCTTACCGAGCACTTTTTTCTATGTGAGTCACCCTGCTTTGACGCGGCAGCTTTAGTATCAATGGGCTTTGTTAATGCTAACTGTTGCTGAAAAATAGCATCATCAATTACCGTTAAAAGATATTTATTAGCTGATATACGCTCATGACCAAAAATACTGCGCCAATTATTTTGATGCTGGGCAGGTAATAAAGATAAAAAACGCGTTAGATTGATTGGTTTTTTATCTTTAATGGCGTTGAGGTATTGGTGTAAGTTCATTCAAGCGGTTGTAACTTTAACACTAATGCGGGATCAATTTTTACCCCAAACCAGTTTATACGCCAGTCTAAATGTGGTCCGGTGGTTCTGCCACTATTACCAACTGCAGCAACAACTTGACCCTGCTTAACGCTGTCTCCTTGTTTTACATAAGATTGACTTAAATGTAAAAAAGTAGAACTTACGCCTTGGCCATGATCAATTATCATGGTGCCACCTGAATAAAACATATCAGGTACCCAAAGTAATACTTTACCCGAAGCAGGCGCTTTAACCGGATCGCCAATTTTCCCTGCGTAATCTAAACCAAAATGCGGTCTTTTCGGTACACCATTATAAATACGCTGACTACCATAAACACCAGTAATAGTCCCTTTGATTGGTGGGATAAAACCATTGGCGAAACTGGTGAGATCACTGGAGATTTTTCTAGCCGCTTTTACTTGTTTACTGTCTTTTTTCGAGCGTGCTACAGCCTCAGGATTTGGCTGCATAATACTTTTTTTAATACCTTCAATACGCTGAAGTTTATAGTCCCGTTCTTGGGGCACTAAGGTTTTCTCTACCCGATCACCATTATCTGCAGTTATCACTAACTGATAACTGGCTTTATCATCGCGAGAAAAACCAAAAGCGTAGTCACCATCAGCAGATACGGCAATTTCATTACCATTTAAGGTAACTGTATGGCTTGGTTTAGTTTTGCCAACCATTAAACCGCCCTGCTTTATTTCACCGGATAAGTGAATATCAAGCTGACTTGCCGCTTGCAGTAATGTGCTGATAGCTAAGCTAGAGATTAACGCTAAGGTTATAATGGATTTTGTCATTCTCTTAACCATTGACGATTGCCCCTTTAGCGACACCTTCATAAGCAATAACTTTAACATTGTTGCTGGCAAGCTCAGGGTGCATTGCTTTTATTTGTCTTAAAATAAAGTCAGCCAATAATTCAACGGTAGAATCACAATCAACCACATCGAGTATTTTGCTATCAACAGCAATATCAAAACGACCTTGCGGTGCATGGTAACTAAAATATTGGTGATCGGGTGTTAAATTGCTCATCGCTTCTGCAGAGAGTTCAATATCCGCTACTGAAACCCTGTCGGCTTCACTAGCAATATAAATGTCTTTCCAACGCTGACACCATTGTGCCTCTAACTGGCTGTCTCTTTTATCATCCACCAAAATTTGAATTTTTGATCTATGTCCATGGGCAATACGTTGGCAGTTACCATCGTGTAGTTTCAAGCCATGGGTGTAATGATAATAATCCGTAGGGATCACTTCTGGGCGCAGTACCAAGGTTAAACCTTGAACATTGTCGGGTAACTCAGCCAATATAATATTGGTTAAATGCTCAGTTACATCAGGTATGGTTATCGTTAAACAATCAATAGAGGCAAATGCACACGCCGGTGACTGCAAATAATAACTTGCAACCTCCGATTCAAAATCAATGGTTTGATGACCTTCATTATGTGGCGAGTCTTTCAGTGATAATGCTTGTTCTTGCATCGGCAATAACAATTTATGATCAACGGCTTCATCGATAATGGCTTTAATTTGCTTTTTAACTACGGCAAAATCTAACACCATGCTCATTTCATTTAATGAGCCATCAAGTAATACGTCAACAATCCAACTCTCACCTACGATGCCACGCTGTTTACACAGATATGAAAAATCAATAACGGTAAGATCATCTACAAATAATTGCATTTTTTTCCTTATTTAACCCAGGTTTACTTTGGCTCTCTATTTTTAACATTACTTATTAAAGACTACTGCTTATTTAGTCTTCAACTGACCACAAAACATCTTCACCAGCACGAATTGGTACAACCACATCATCACCAAAAGTCATGGTTGCAGGTACATTCCAAGTCTTTTTGACTAAGGTGATTTTATCGGTATTTACTGGTAGTTGATAAAATTTAGCACCATTAAGACTGGCAAAGGCTTCAAGGTTATCAAGGGCATTTTCTTCTTCAAAAACTTCAGCATATAACTCAATCGCGGCAAATGAAGAGTAGACACCAGCACAACCACACGCTGATTCTTTAGCGCCTTGTGCATGTGGCGCAGAATCAGTACCCATGAAGAATTTTGCATTACCACTGGTTGCAGCGGCTCTTAAAGCTTGTTGGTGAATATTACGTTTTAAAATCGGTAAACAATAATAATGTGGCTTAATACCGCCCACTAACATGTTATTACGGTTGTACATTAAATGGTGCGCGGTAATCGTAGCAGCAACATTGTCTCCAGCAGCGGTGACAAAATCTACTGCATTTTTCGTGGTGATATGCTCTAAAACCACACTAAGCTTTGGATAGTTAGCAACAAGTGGCGCTAAAATAGTATCAATAAACACTTGCTCGCGATCAAAAATATCAATATCAGCAGTCGTTACTTCACCGTGGACTAACAGTGGCATACCCACTGATTGCATGGCAGCAAAAACATCAGCAAGATTTGCTACATCCGTAACCCCTGATGAAGAGTTTGTAGTAGCACCTGCAGGGTATAATTTAGCAGCGTAAACAAGACCAGAGTCTTTTGCGTCGATGATATCTTGTGCGCTGGTATTATCTGTTAAATATAATGTCATTAACGGTTTAAAATGCGCGTTATTTGATTGTGCCATAATACGCTCATGATAGCTTTTTGCTAAATCAGCATTCGTTACAGGCGGCACCAAGTTGGGCATGACAATCGCGCGCCCAATATAACGGCTAATATCTTCAACCGTATTTTTTAATACTGCGCCATCGCGCAAATGAACGTGCCAATCGTCTGGACGGGCAATTGTTAAGGTATTAACACCGGTATTATTTTGCTTTGTCATGTGCATATTCCAATTTTTTGATGATTACAGTTAGTTATCTTAAAGCTTATAACTAACTGTTTTATTTACGATAAACCGAACGCTAAATTCGATTATTTAGTAACGCGATACAAAAAAGGTATAGTGTTACGGTAATTTTCAAGGCTATTCGAGTGTTTCTTTGTCTTGTTCACTTTCAAGTAATGCCATCAGCTGTTCTTTTAAATTTGGTGGCACTTTATAGATGGTTAATGAGTCATTATGGGGATTATAAACTACATCTTCACCAAAGTGGCTACGTTCAAAACTTAAACTTATGCCATTACCATAACCTGAGTATTTAGTGATTTTGTTGACCACGGCTTGTTCATGAGGGAAAGACTCTTCAATCGGGTAAGATTGCGTTTGACAGAACTGATAAAAGTCTTGTTCTGAACCGGCACTTTCAATAACTTTACCTACTTCTTGAATAGAGACGTCTTGAGAGCTCGCTTTTTGCTCTTTACAGTAACTTAATAAGTCTTTGCGCGTTTTTTGTTTTTCAGCCGGATCTAACTGGTTAACAGCGACGTAATCTTCGACAGCTTGCACCAGGGTTTGGGTTTGTTCTTTGGCATTTAAGCCTTCTTCGCAACCTAAGAAGTCTAAGAAGAAGTCTGATACTTTACGACCCGCTCTACCCTTAATAAATGATATATAACGATTACCTTGGCCATTTTCTTTGTAATCAAATAAATCAATGCGTGCTGCAAGCTGCATTTTGTTAGTGTCTAGGTGCTGCGCTGCAGAAATATTTAGTTCACCGTCGACACTATAGTGCTCTGATACAGGAATAACAGTGACCAATAAGTATCTACCACCCATGTACTCATAGTGACAGATCACTAGGTAACCAGTTTCTTCAATGTCATATTTTTCAATTTCATTCTTTAAAACATTGGCAGCTTGCGTACTAAAATCGTAGAAGTTTTGCTGTTCAGTTAAATAGCTTTCCATTAAATCGACAAAACGTGCTGTATCACCTTCACTTGGCATCGAAGAAAAACTACCATAGGCTTTACTACCTTTGGCGTTGTATATGGCATGTAAACCGTCTACAAAGTTTGTGGTTTTGGCACTCTCTTGCTCGAAATCAGAGTTTTCAGGACCTAAGCGTAAGACCACTTCACCTGTTTCTTCTTTTTTAGATAAAAAATGTAATGCAATGTTTGTAATTATTAAGCTCATATTTTATTTGTTCGTGGCTAAAGTTAATGAATGTCGATGTTTTGCAGTGCAGCACAGCTTCTTTTTATATTAGGTATATATTAAATTGTGCAGGCATTTGATAAACTAGGAAAATTAAATTTATCACTAACGAAACTATTGTTTAAGAAATTATTATGCCTATTGTATCTAAATATTCGAATGAACGTGTAGAAAAAATTATTCAAGATTTACTTGATGTCCTAGTTAAAGAAGAAGCAACACCTGATTTAGCACTGATGTGTTTAGGTAATGCTGTGACTAATGTTGTTAGCCAAGTACCTGAAAGCAAAAGGGTTGCTGTTGTTGAGAACTTTACACAAGCGTTAAAAAAATCTGTTTAATCGCTTAATTTATAATTAACCTGCAAAAAGAAGAATTATTATCAATGGTTTCTTTTGATACAAAAAGCTACAGCAAAAAACTATTACATTTGATCAGTTGGAGCCATTGGTTCACCTTTTTCAATATTTTAGCAGCAATTGCCCTTTCCTCTTACTATTTATTTAGTGAAGCAGCACCAAGCACTTTTTTAGGTCAAGTATATTTAGTAACCACTTGGGTAAGTCATATTGCCTTTTTGACCTTCATGAGTTTTGTTTTAGTGTTATTCCCACTAACACTGGTTTTCCCTAATACCCGGTTTATTCGAACCAGTGGCTCTATCATATTTACTATAGGTTTATTGTTGCTGGTTTTAGATAGTTTTATTTATAGTCGTTTGGGCTATCATCTAAATGCCTCCTCTAGCGCACAAATTTTCAGCTTGCTGAAAGATATCGCCAAAGAGAATAGTTTATTCTTCACTTTAAGTGGCGCATTGGCCTTTATTATCTTAGCTTTTGAACTTACGGTGAGTAATTATGCTTGGAAACACTTAAAGCAATTACAAAAAACCGTATTCGCTCGTTTTGTTATCTTTGGCTTAGTCGCATCATTTTTCTTTAGTCATTTGACGCATATTTGGGCCGACGCTAACTTAGATTATGATATTTTACGACAAGATACGGTGTTACCTTTGTCATACCCGACAACGGCGAAAACACTGTTAACTAAATATGGCTTATTTAACATCGAAGATTATAATGAGCGTAAAAATAGCCCATTATCCTTTACTCATGCAATTCCAAGCTATCCTAAGTTGAGTGAAACTCAGTGTGCTGCAACAAAAAATAGTACAGCAAATAATTCAGTGATTTTAGTTCTTAATGAACAACAACTATCTATTTCACAACTTAATCACTTTATTCACCGTGCAAGTGCCACCAGTTTACATTTAACCAACAATATCGACACTGGTTTAAGCGATGATGCCTGGTTTAACTTGCTCTATTCTTTACCAAGTATTTATCAAGAAGCAATATTAAAACAAGGTGTTAAACCGATACTGTTTCAACAAATCGAACAACAATCACTAGCGAGCAGCCTGACGGTTATTTCTGATAGCTTTCAGGAAACAGATAAGCCACAAGCTATTGATGATGAAAATATCGTTAGCAAAGAGCCACGCTGGTTTGAGGCACTATTTAACGATAAAACCGAGTTAAAAAATGTTTCAAGTTTACTTTTTGGTAAGCTTAACAACCTGACTCCGGGTTTGCATGTCATTTACTTTAAAGCAGATCAAAGCACTAAGGATACACAGAACAATCAAAATCAGTACCAATTTGATTTATTTGTTGATGCCCTATTGCTTGCGCAAAAACAAAAAGCGCAAAAGGATATAATCTGGATAAGTTCAATTGGTAACTTACACGATGAAACCCGATTGAATACTAAGCCTGCTCTGTTAATTAATCCACAAGCAGCAAAAGTGAATCACAAAGATATTAACTTTAATACCAGTAATATGGACTTACAACCAACGCTATTAAAGCAATGGTTAACGTGTGATTTAACGCAATATTCTAATGGCAGTGATTTAACGGTACTAGATAAAGATAGAGTGATTGCCAATACCACTGATAAAGGCATTATTGTCTTTGACAAAGATAAATCTGTCTTTATCGATCAGCATGGTAATTTTCAAAGTTATTCTCGTCAATTTGAAGCACCTATTACAGTAAGCTCTGACTTCCCGTTAATGATTGATGGTGTTCATTTCATTAAGAAGTTTACGCAAACTAAACCCTAATCCGCTAAATTGAGTAATAGTTAGCCAAATGATAAATTTGCGCTAACTATTCCTTAAAATGACATTGCAATAGTTCGATAAATCATTAATATACCAGCGGTAAACTCGTTAACCCTCTAGAGTTTGCATTACCAAAGGCAATTAATCGGGGTATAGCGCAGCTTGGTAGCGCGTGCGTCTGGGGGACGTGAGGTCGCAAGTTCGAATCTTGCTACTCCGACCATATTCAATCAAAAGCCTGTCGTTCATCGAAACGACAGGCTTTTTTTTTGCACTGCCTTATTAAAGAATAATTATTACTTTCTCCCTCATATATATCGATTTTTTGCCGATAACTGTTCATTGTCTATTTGTCTCATTCTTCAAGCAGGATTTTTATCAAAAACCTCCTATACTTGCAGATGCTAAAGTTTAAATAGATGAAATTCATAATTATATTCTCCTAAAGCAAAAGGAAACTTACATGAAACCTGCTTATCTGCTCGCGCTTATTCCTGCAACTTTGCTCCTACAAAGTTGTAATGATACAGAAAGCGACTTGTGTCGTTATTACATTCAAGATGATTTAGATAATGGTGATTTCGACTCTGCCATCACCCGTCTATCTGATCAAAGTTGTCAAGCAACCTACCCTGGCAATGAATACTTAGTCGATCTAAGTAGCGCTTATTTAGGTAAGTCTGGCTTAGCTCTACCAACTGTTTTACGCGCAATAATTGAAGATGAGGATGCAACAGAAGAGCTGACTTTTGAAACATTTGTCGCTGATATATCAGAATCAGCTACACCAACAGCTCTAGCTGATTTAGATACTTCTCGAACTTTGCTTGAAGAGTATTTAGAAACCAATAGCTGTAAGTCAATTGAATATCCAAACACCGCTGAAAAAACTGTCTGTTTAGTGACTGGCTTTATTGATGTCTTAAAAACCACTATGGCGATTGACGCACTAACTGGTGGTGATGTTGCTTCATGGGCCAGCAATGACGAAGATGATAACCCGTCAATGCTACGTTCAACTTGTGCGTTAAAGTATGCATACGAACATAAAAATGATGAAGACTTCTCCACCCCTTATACCAACTGTGAAGATGGTGTAACGGTTGATGATAGTGAGCCAGTGACTTTTACCGCTGATGATGGCTCTAGTAAAACCTATAATTTTTTAACCATTAGTTATCAAGGTCAACCTGAATACTTTTTAGAATCAACAACATTAGGCAGTACGATTTTTACTAAAGATTATTGTGAAGTCGATTATGCTGTGTGTAACGATGTTGATCAAAATATCTGCTATACCTGCCCACTTAGCCAAAACGAAGATGATCTCAATGTTAAAGACTACTTGTTAGATGCGTTAAATAACGGCTTTGACAGTATAGAGTCAGTAATAAATAACTCATCTGATGTTGATAATAATGATCTGCAAGAGTCAATTGATGAATTTAAACTTGAAATAAAAAGCGAGGGCTGCTCTGCGGTACCTGAAGGTGAAGACTGTTTCACCATGGACGATATTATCAACTATTTAAATAAGAAATAAGGAGTACATAATGAAAAAATGGATTATGCCAGTATTAGCTGGTTTTGCCTTCACTCCTTTAGCAAATGCTGGGGATCTTGCTTACCTCTATAAAGATATGCGTATTATGGGCATGGGGGGAGCAAACATTGCCTCCGGCGGATATAGCAGCTCGGTATTTGCTAACCCTGCTGGTATTGCAAATTTACCCACAGATCATGGCGTCATTGTCGAGCTATTGGGTCTTGATTTAACCGCTAGCGTTGACTCTAGTGACATTCTGAATGATTTAAGTGATGCCATTGATAGCGATAACGAAGATGAAATTGTTGATGTATTAGAGAAATACTCTGGCCAGCTTACTCATGTCGATATAGCTAACTACTCTTCAGTAAGCTATAACCACGGAAAATACGCTTGGAGCGTTGGCTTATTAGCCGCTACCGATGTTAACCTCACCCCTCACGCAAATAGTATTGATGGCATTTTAGAGGTACAAAGTCGAGGTTATGGCGGCATAACTGGTGCATTTTCATATACGGTTGAAAACTTTGGTCGCGGTAATTTGGTACTTGGCTTAGGGGCTAAAGTACTTTTTCAAAAATCGTTCGAAGGCAAATTAACGCCATCAGACTTGCTTAATGGTGATGATATTGGTGACGAAGTCCGCGATAGAATGGAAAAAGACAGTGATGGCTATGCTGTTGACTTAGGTGCCATCTACCAGTTCAAATATATGGACAATTGGAAGCCAGCTATTGGTGTCAGTGTGATGAATATTGGTAGCTTAGACTTTGACGATAGTTATGGTGGCCAACCAACAACGGTAAATATTGGTGCTTCTATTGAGCCCGATATTTCCTTTATGAAAAAGACCCGAATCGCTCTAGATTATGTTGATGTTTTTAACGCTAACAAATATCGCATTTATAATTTAGATCAAAATGATGTAGTGAGCTTTACTGACTATGAAGATACTGACTTTTTAAAGCGCCTTCGCTTTGGTATCTCCGGATTAATCTATGATAACAGTTGGTCGTCTTTAGAATTATCCACGGGTGTTTATCAAGGTGGTGTTACCGGCGGTATTGATTTTACCGCATCGGTATTTCGACTTGGTTTTTCAACTTATGAAGAGCAAATAGGCCCGGAGTATGGTGATGACTCAGATAGACGTTATTCACTAAATCTCAGTATTGCTTGGTAAACCAACAAAATGTAAAAAGCAAAAGGCCACTAAAAATCAGTGGCCTTTTTTGTGTCTAAAGATTGGTTAATACACAGCACGTAGCTAACAACCATGAAAACTAACAACTAACTAAATCAATTAAGATCAAGTACGGTGATTTTATTTGAATACATCTGTAGAAAATAATGAATTCTATTAGATCGCCTTTTAGATAGCATCACTCTGATATTTCCTGCTAATAATGCTTCACTACGTTTTACTTTAATTAACGGAATAAATGGTTTGTTATCAATACTGATGGTGGTCATATGATGACAAATTGCTTTTATTCTTGCTTGTTCAATATCCAAGGTTTACCCCAATTAATAATAACTTGGCACTATGATAACTAAGGATAATTTTATAACTGCATTAAGTTGTTGGATAAGTGTGTTTAATTGTATTTACCAGCAATAAAACTCACTTATTCAAAAGCTAGTTATTTAACCTCAACTCGGGTTAAGAGATAAGTCAACAGCTTGAAATTGTTAGACTTGCGGCTATAGCAACTCACTAGCTTGATAGTTTTTCTTAATTCAAGGCAAATTCATTA
>CAJXPG010000106.1 GCA_913057925.1 uncultured Colwellia sp.
GTGTATAAGAGACAGCTCTAAACCCGTTTGTATTGGTCAAAAACAGAAATGGTTTTTACTAAAATTAACGGCGGCAGAATCTGCAGTAGATCTACTACATAGTCCGCATCCAGAGTTTGATGATTGGCGTTGGGTTAGCTATTGGTATCCAGTAAGACAGGTAGTGTCGTTTAAAAAAGATGTTTATCGCAAGGTAATGAAAGAGTTTGCTAGTCATGCTTTACCATTAACTTATGAGAGACGACCAGAGCGTCGTAAACGTCGTGCTTAGTGTCAATAAAGCTTAATTATTACTATGATGTTAGATTTTCTCTACGTCCTAATAGCCCACTTTATTGTGGGTTATTTTTTTCTAAACCTTCATTTATATAACAAACCATTAAGGAATTGAATGTTAACTACCTTACGTCAAATTGTGTTGGAATTCAGCCAAGAAGCTGAGCTGCAAAGCGCGCTTGAACGTATGGTTTGTCACGTGAAAAAGGCAATGGAAACAGATTGCTGTTCAATTTATCTTGCCGATTATCAGCAACAACATTTTATCTTAATGGCCAGTGATGGCCTTGCGGTGTCGTCACTTGGACAAAGCTGTATTGGTTTTTCTGAAGGCTTAGTAGGTTTAGTCGGCCAGCGAGAAGAGCCGCTTAATATTGCCAATGCCCAGAAACACCAAGACTTTGTTCATGCCCCTGAAGTTGAAGAAGATGATTTTAACGCCTTTCTAGGTACACCAATCATTCATCAACGAAAAGTGCTGGGTATTTTAGCTATCCAACAAAAAGAATCTCGACACTTTACTGAAAATGATGAAGCATTTTTAGTCACCTTATCAGCACAATTAGCAGGTGAATTAGCTAATGCGGAAGTCAAAAGTTTATTGAGCGTACAACATGAGCAAAGCTCTGGAGTAAAACAACTTCATGGTATAGCGGGTGCACCAGGTATCGCATTAAGTGAAATAGTTGTTTGCCAGCCACAAGCAGATCTTGCTGCGGTTTCCTTGAAAAAATCTGCTGAAACGCAAAAGCAACAACAACGTTTTGACTTAGCTGTTGAGAAAACACGAGCAGAGTTTAATGCGCTTAGCAGTAGACTAAGTGAATCAATTGATGATGACAGTCTAGCTATTTTCGATGTTTACACTCAGTTATTAGCACATGCCAATTTAGGGCAGGAAGTTGCAGAAAAAATAGCACAAGGTTGGCGGGCAGACAGTGCTTTAAAGTTGGTGGTTCAGCACTATATTAGTCAGTTTGAAGCGCTAGATGACAGTTACTTTCGTGAACGTGCTAGTGATATTCGAGACTTAGGTACACGGCTTCTGGTTAATCTTCAAGAACAAGCGAGAGAAGAGCAAGCTTTGCCTGATGAATTTATTCTTTTAGCGCAAGATGTCAGTGCATCAATGGTGGCGCAATATCAACATCAAGGTTTGTTGGGGGTTATCTCTCTATCTGGCTCGAATAACTCGCACGCCGCTATTTTAGCGCGTTCATTGGGGTTACCAGCCGTGATGGGTGTTAATGCACCGGTACTAAGTCAATTGCATCAGCAACAAGCGATTATTGATGGCTACAGTGGTGAGCTTTTTATCAATCCCGATGATGCGTTAATTCAAGAGTATCAATATTTATTAAGCCAGGAAACAGCCTTAACTGAAAAGGTGATGTCGGTGGCAAACTTACCTTGTATCACGCAAGATGGACGGGCAATTGAAGTGCAATTAAATGCAGGGCTATCGGCTGGTTTTGAACACTCTGCACAACTAGGCGCCTTGGGTATCGGTTTGTATCGTACTGAAATACCTTTTATGAACAGTAGCTGTTTCCCATCAGAGCTCGAACAAACCCTGTTATATCGTAAAGTTTTACAAGTTTTTCCAAAGCATGGCGTTACCATGCGCACCCTGGATGTGGGTGGCGATAAATCCTTACCTTACTTTCCTATCACTGAGGAAAATCCATTCTTAGGCTGGCGCGGTATTCGTATTACTCTAGATCACCCTGAAATATTTTTGGTACAAATCAGAGCCATGCTCAGAGCCAATCAAGGCTTGAATAATTTAGAGATCATGTTACCGATGATTTCTAACATTGAAGAAGTTGATGAAGGTATTCGGTTAATTAATCAAGCTTTCTTTGAGCTTAAAGCCGAGCTTAAAGCAGAATTGACTACACAAATAACGGGTGAGTCAGCGGTTAATTCAAATAAAAGAGTAAAGATTACACCTGAGCAAGCTAACGATAAGGCGCAGGCGATAACAGATAAACTGGTTAGGCCAAAAGTTGGTATCATGCTTGAAGTACCGTCGGTTATTTTTCAGATGGAAGCATTGGCTAAGCGAGTTGATTTCTTTTCTGTCGGCAGTAACGATCTCACGCAATATCTATTGGCGGTTGATCGAAATAACTCTCAGGTAGCAAATTTATACGATGCCTTTCATCCTGCGGTATTAAATGCATTAAATACGCTTGCCAAGCAGTCTGCTGAGCACTTAACGCCAATTAGTTTATGTGGTGAACTTGCCTCGCAACCTGCTGGCGCAATCTTATTACTGGCTATGGGCTATGACAAAATCAGTATGAATGGCCACAATGTGCCACGGATTAAGTGGGTGATTCGCCATATTGCTTTTGAGCAAGCTGAACAAATTTTAGAGCATACGTTAACATTAACCACCGCAAAACAAGTCCATAGTTACTTAAATGAGCAGTTAGAAGTTTTAGGTTTAGGTGGCTTTATTCGTGCTGGTTGTTAACGACACCCGCTTTTCTTCGATTCAATGAAGTATATCTTTTTAGGAGCGGGTTTCCCGCAAGCAATATGGTTTTAACGGTTTTAATTTCTTGTATTATTTTAGGTAGTTTAGTTGGCTTTCTTGCCGGTTTATTAGGTATTGGCGGTGGATTAATCATTGTGCCGGCGCTTGTCTATTTACTCCCTAAAGTCGGTGTTAGCGCTGAAATTGTTATGCCTATGGCGTTAGCAACCTCGTTAGGGGCAATTGTTATTACGTCAACGAGTGCGGCATTTGCGCACCATAAGAAAAAAAATATCCCTTGGCAGTTAACCAAGCCAATCATGCTTGTTGTTGCTATTGGCGCTTTATTGGGCGCCTTTATTGCTGATTCATTATCAACCGCGGCGTTGACCAACTTCTTTTCGATAGTGGTAATTTTACTGGCTTGTTATATGTTGCTGTCGATAAATGCCTCGAAACAACGTTCCTTACCTAGCAGCTACTTATTGCAAACAATTAGCTTTGTCACTGGTATTATTGCCAGTTTGATGGGGATTGCTGGCGGTGCCATTTTAGTACCAATGTTAAGTTTTTTTGGTGTTTCAGTTCGCCATAGCATAGGCATAGCAACAGCTTGTGGTGTTATGGTGGCTTTATTTGGCTCGCTTGGTTATATCATCACCGGATTTAATTTAACGACAACCCCTCAGTGGAGCCTTGGTTATATATATTTACCGGCACTATTGGGGATAATCATCAGCTCATCAATATTTGCGCCAATAGGTGTTAAATATGCCGGTAAATTACCAGTGAAAACCTTAAAGAAATTCTTTGCTGTGTTTCTTATTTTCGTGGCGATTAAAATGATGCTGGGTTAATTTAATTCAGTTGGCTATTTTATCGCGACCCTTTTTATCAGAACAGGGTATAATCTCGACTAATAATATAGCCTGTAACATTTTTAACTTTCTCAACAGGAAAAGTGGATAAACAATGACAGATAAGTTTTTACAATTTCCGATAATTGACCCAGTTATTTTTAGTATTGGTCCGGTATCACTGCGTTGGTATGGCACTATGTATTTAATCGGCTTTCTTGCTGCCATGTTTATGGCAAATAAAGCTGCGGATAGAAGCAACGGCGCTTGGACCCGAGATCAAGTGAGTGACTTATTATTTTATGGCTTTTTAGGGGTTATTTTAGGTGGCCGTGTTGGTTACGTGCTGTTTTATCAGTTTGATTACTTCTTATCTGATCCGCTGTATTTACTGCAAATATGGCAAGGTGGTATGTCTTTCCATGGTGGTTTGTTAGGGGTTATTTTAGCGATATTTATCTTTGCCCGTAAAACCAAGAAAAAATTCCTAGCAGTAGGGGACTTTGTAGCGCCGCTGGTCCCTATTGGTCTAGGTATGGGACGATTAGGCAACTTTATTAACGCTGAGCTTTGGGGACGTCAAACCGATGTTTCTTGGGCTATGGTCTTTCCAACCGATCCGTTACAGGTGCCACGCCATCCTTCGCAACTGTATGAATTTGCCTTAGAAGGTGTGGTGTTATTTGCCATTTTATATATCATTGCGCGTAAAACAAATCGTTTAGGCTTAGCTTCAGGCGCGTTTTTGATTGGTTACGGTGTCTTTAGAAGTTTTGTTGAGTTCTTCCGTGAGCCCGATGCACATTTAGGTTTGTACCTCTCCTTCATCTCGAAAGGGCAAATTTTAAGTATCCCAATGATCTTAGCGGGTATCTTTATTATTTATTTAGGGCATTTATCTCAACAAAAGTCAGCGATAGTGTCATCAACAAAAGCCACCAAACCAACAGTAAAAAAATCAGTAAAAGGAAATAATTAATGCGTGCTTATTTAGACTTATGCCAACGAATAATTGACCAAGGTACTTGGGTTGAGAATGAGCGTACAGGTAAACGCTGTTTAACGGTAATTAATGCTGATTTAGAATACAATGTCGGTGCCAATGAGTTTCCACTGATCACTACACGCAAAAGCTTCTTTAAATCGGCTATTGCCGAGTTTATTGGCTATATCCGTGGGTATGATAATGCTAGCGATTTTCGTCAATTAGGCACCAAAACGTGGGATGCTAATGCTAATTTAAATGATGCTTGGCTCAGCAATGAACACCGTAAAGGTGAAGATGACATGGGTCGCGTTTATGGTATTCAGGGGCGTGCTTGGGCAAAGCCTGATGGCGGCACCATTGACCAGCTTAAAAAGATTGTAGATAACCTAAAAAACGGTATTGACGATCGTGCTGAAATTATGACTTTTTACAATCCAGGTGAGTTCCACATGGGCTGTTTAAGACCATGTATGCATACTCACAATTTCTCATTATTGGGTGATACTTTACACTTAACCAGCTTTCAACGTTCGTGTGACGTGCCATTAGGCTTGAACTTTAACCAAGTACAAGTGTTTTTCTTCTTAGCGATTATGGCGCAAATTACCGGTAAAAAAGCGGGTATGGCATATCACAAAATAGTGAATGCCCATATTTATGAAGACCAACTTGAGCTAATGGAAAACGTGCAGTTAAAACGTGAACCATTACCATTACCAAAATTAATCATTAATCCTGAAATTAAGTCATTAGAAGATCTTGAAACCTGGGTCACTATGGATGACTTTAAAGTGGAAGGTTACGAGTGTCACGAGGCGATTAAGTATCCGTTTGCAGTGTAATATTTGCTAGAGATATATCGTAATTTCGCTGAAAAGCAAAAAGCCATATCAATGATATGGCTTTTTATTTGGTAAACATCGAATATTTACTTAACCTTCCTTAACAATGCTTAAAAATCATAACGCATTGATACCGCAAAACCTCTTCCGGCTTCAGTCACATCATTCAGTGTTGATGTATCTTGATGGCCAGCGCCATTTAAGTATTTAACATACTCTTTGTCAGTTAAGTTAGTTAAAGCAAGGTTTACTCTAAACTCGTCGCTAACTTGATAGGTCGCCATAAAATCTAGCGTACCGTAACCGGCAATTTCAGCGTTACCCTCGTTAACTTTATCCATGCGGTCGGCCCAATTTAGTAATAGCTCAGCGGATAAATTATCTACTTCATAACTTATGCCGGCAACACCCGATAACGGGTTGATACTTGTTAAATAATCACCAGTTTCATCGTTCTCACCATCTTGATAGGCAGCATTAGCAAAGACTGAGAAACTATCGTTAATGTGATAACGCACAGCTGCTTCAATACCTTTTAAGGTCACTGACTCAATATTTTGATATTGGTACACTAACACTTGTGATTGCTGGCCTGAGTACTTATTAACACTGGTTTCAATATCGATTAATTCTGTCGCTAAGAAGTTATCGAACTTGTTGTAATAAATTGCCGTTGAGAAGAAGAAGTCGCCAGTGTGACCACGTAAGCCAATTTCGAAACTATCGCTTTCCTCTGGTGCTAAATCATCACTAGGTACAATCTTGTAACCGTACAATGAATTATCGTGTTCGATATAAGCTAAATCATAAGCAGGTACTTTAAAGCCTTGCCCGTATTGAGCAAAACCGGCAATGGTATCGGTAAATTTATATAAAGCACCAATGTTTAAAGAGACATGGTCTTCATCAAACTCTTGATAAGGCTGACCATCTTCTTTCAATGCGCCGTTGGCATCCATTTGATAAGTATCAAATCGTGCACCAGGTGTAATTAATAAATTACCGCCGAGCAAAGAGATTTCATCATTGATGAAGAATCCAGCACGAAACACATCGGTTTCTGGAAATTTGTTACTCTCTTGTGGGTAGCCATCTTTGGGGGTACCTTCTACAGAGTACAGTTTAAATTCAGTACGGCTCGAGGTAGAGTTTTCAATATCTAACCCATATCCAAGAGTATGCATCTCGTTGAGCGCTAAGCTGGCATTAGATAAAAAGCCTTGGGTTTCTTGAGTATAGTTAGCTGTTTTCCACATATCGCGAATTTCAACGACCGGGTATCCAAAGTTAGCATTGATGTCTAACTGACCGTATTCAATATCTTCTTGCTCTGTGCTGTTGCTATACAGTGATATGTTGACAAGATCGTACATGACGGTTGCCGTTTCACTGTGAAAGCGAAGTTGAAAGGCTTGATTATCTTTAGTACTTTCGCTGTTTTCATCAACAATGGTATAACCATCAAGGTCTCTAAAATACTCTAATAAACCATAGGCAGTATCACCCGTGACATCTTGATTCCAAATGTCTGCGGTGAAGCTAAGGTATGTGTCTTTATTAAAATTATATTTTGCTTTATAGAAAATACTGGTGGATTCAATACCTAAAGCCGGTTTAGTACCATCATAGTTTTGTGCTTCCTCGCCATCACGATAATTTAGGTTAAGTAGTTGTTCAAAATCACCTGTAGCTAGGGCAAACGTAGTGCCGATATTAGCTTGTTGGCCGTCATCGCTATAGCCGATTTTTACATTACCAGCAAAGGTTTCGCCATCTGTTAAATAATCAGTAGCGTCTTTTGTGGTAAATACCACAATGCCGCCTAGCGCATCAGAGCCATACAATGAAGAAGAAGCGCCTTTAGCGACTTCAACTTGTTTAAGGGTGTCTGTTTCGATAAAACCGCGACCGACAATATCATTTAAGCCGTTTGCACCGTAACCTTCGTTCATACGCATGCCGTCTTTGATCATCAATACGCGATCTCCGCCCATGCCTCGCACGATAATGTTTTGCGCACCACCAGTACTGCCACTCACTTGTACACTTGGGTCATATTTAAATAACTGGCTCATGTCGGTAACCAGCTGCTTTTCAATATCTTGCTCAGTGATAACCGAGATGCTACCGGCAACATCTTTTAATGGCTTCTCTGTTTTGGTGCCACTGACAACAATAACTTCAAAATCTGTACTAACAGCGTCATCAACACTGTCATCTGCAAAGCTAGAAGGGCTGACAAAAATGGCGGTTGAAATGGCGCTAGCAAGAAGAGCGCGCTTTGGCATAAACATCTTTAAATCCTATTAGAAAATGATACTTCTGGGTATCGAGTAAAAATATTTGCTTGTTTAAAAAGCAAAAAAACATTAAGTACTCGTTTGTTTTTAGTACAAAAAACGAA
Source organism: uncultured Colwellia sp. (assembly GCA_913057925.1). Lineage (GTDB taxonomy): Bacteria > Pseudomonadota > Gammaproteobacteria > Enterobacterales > Alteromonadaceae > Colwellia. The sequence continues at coordinate 7,853 of CAJXPG010000106.1, forward strand.
CACTGCTTGGTGATTTCTTTTTTACCATACAGATCGAAAATACAAATGTAAACCTAAATAAGAATAATTATCGTTTGCAAGATGTTTAGGGGATATGTACAATTATCCCGATTAATTTTTTAGAGGTAATTAAGTAAAGTGAATATTCAATTTTTAGAAATGACCATGGCACAAGCATCAGAATTATTGATGGCGCCAATTATTGTTTTAATCTGTGCGTTAGTTGTTTATGCCATTTATGCACTAGGGCGTTTTAGTTCTCAATATCTAGTGCGTAAGCAAAATAAGTTGGCATATGTGCGTCAAGTCTCCGCATCTGGTGAGGGGCAAGTCACTACCCATAACGGTTACCCCATTCATAATTACTTCATTGAAAACCCAAAAGCCAGTGAAGATGAATTAGAAGTTGTCGCATTAAAGCAATTAGAAAACTTACGCATTGTTACTCGTATTGCCCCTATGTTGGGGTTGATTGCCACCATGATCCCGATGGGACCGGCATTACAGGCTCTTGCCGATGGCAATATCCAAGGTATTAGTGAAAATCTCATTATTGCTTTTGCTGCGGTTATTTGGGGTTTAGTTATTTCTTCCATTACTTTTTGGCCGGCGTCAGTGAAAAAGCGTTGGTGCGCGGTAGAGCTTATTAATATCCGCAAATTAAAAGGCCAAGCATAATGCGTTTTCTTGACGAAGATGAAGAGCTTAATCCAATTGTCAGCGCGGTTAACTTAGTGGATGTTTTTTTGGTGATCATCGCCGCCTTATTAATAGCGTTAGCACAAAATCCGTTAAATACTTTTTCAGCGGATGACGTCACGGTAGTTAAAAATGCCGGTAAACCGAATATGGAAGTCATTGTTAAAAAAGGTAAAGAGATTAAACAATATAAATCAACAGGTGAAGTTGGCTCAGGTGAAGGCATGCGTGCGGGTGTCGCATATACCATGGCAGATGGTAGCTTTGTTTATGTTCCTGAAGAAGGTAATGCTAGCGCAGTACCTAAGAAAGATTAAGGCCGATAGGTTAAAAACTAATGATAATAAAAACGATAAAACGACTGGTAACACTGACGGTTCTAGCACTAGCTTGCCTAACCCATACCAGCTTTGCTGTGCAAGCAAACACACAAATAACGCAGGCTCCAACTGCCAAGCCGCAACTTTTACTGATGATGTCCTCTCATGCATCAAAACCTAAAGGGGATTTATTGCAATTGATGGCAAAAGATCAGCCATTTGAGCTAGTGAATTTTTCAACAAAAGGAAAATCAGAGGAAGAAGTAAAATCTGCATGGTCAAAAGCTGACTTAATTTTACTTGATGGCATAAATCCAGCTCTATCTAAGTATATGTTTGGTAAATATAAAGATTACCCGGCCATATTTTCTACAGTGCCCGTTATCTCTTTAGGTGATTTAACTAACCAACAAATGAATCAAGGCTTACCTCGTGAGCAAGCCAAAAAAATCGGCAGCTACTATAACAACGCCGGTCGTGATAACTATCGCAATATGATGCTTTATCTTGCCAATGACTTCTTAAACTTATCTTCTGTACAGCCAAATGAGCCAATTACTGTGCCCGACGTCGGTTTATACCATTATGATTTCCCTGGTCTTGTCACTGCAGATGAAGAAGCATTTTTTAAGCATTTAGATGTACAAGCAGGTCAGCCTGTTATAGCCATGGGCATCCACCGAAGTGTTATTGATTACGAGCAACAGCAAATTGTTGATGCCGTATTGAAAGGTCTTGAAGCAAAGGGGGCTAAAGCGTTAGCGTACTTCTTTGAAGGTGAAGATCAGCCAATGAATTTTACCGAGTTACTTACTGTTGAAAGTGCGGATTCTACACAAGTAAGCCGCGTTGATTTATTGATTAACTATCGCTCTTTACACTTTGTTTCGAAACGTCGCGATGAGTTTGAAAAGCTCGGTGTACCTGTGTTGCATGCCCTTAATTATACTGAAGGCGATCAGCTAAGTTTTGAAGCGGATAATGCCGGTATTTCGCCCTCATTAACGCCATTCTTTTTGGTGATGCCAGAAGATACTGGTAGCGCAGACCCAACCATTATTGCTGCAAATGGCACAGGTGAAAACCAAGGCGTGAAGCAAGTGATTGATTATCAATTAAATGCCTTGGTTGAACGGGCTTATAATCACGCTAACTTAGCGCACATTAATAACAGTGAGAAAAAAGTAGCCACCTTTATTTGGAATTATCCTCCGGGGGAGAAAAACATTGGTGCGGCGTTTTTAGATGTGCCAACCTCGATTGAGAACATTGTTAAAGCAATGAAAGATAGAGGTTACAGTGTTGATGTCAAAGAGCATCAAGAAATTATTGAGTCGGCAGGTAAGTTATTGCGTCCATATTACCGTAATGGAGAGAGAGGTGAGGATGCTGAGCAGTTAATTAGTCAAGATTTAGCTGAATATATGCCAGTAACTACATATGTAAACTGGTTTAATCGTCTGCCTGCGAATGTTAAAGATCCTATTGTGGTACGTTGGGGAAAACCTGAAGAGAGCTCAATGATCCGCCAAGCAAGCATTGATGGTAAAACAGTGCCGTCTTTTGTCATTCCTCGGATGAACCTTGGTAATATGATCGTAATGCCACAAGGTGTTCGTGGTGAAGATGCTAAAGAGCACGCTAATTTATATCACAGCACTAAAACCCCCATTAACCATAGTTATTTAGCTATCTACTTATTTGCCCAACAAACCTTTGGCGCTGATGCTTATATAAATTTAGGGACGCACGGCTCAGTGGAGTGGTTAACCGGTAAAGAGCGTGGTTTATCTGTTTATGATGCGCCAAGTTTAGCGCTAGGCAACTTACCAGTCTTTTACCCGTACATTATTGATAATGTTGGTGAAGCAATGCAGGCTAAACGACGCGGCCGCGCCACTATGATAAGCCATTTAACACCAGGTTTCGCTAAAGCCGGTTTATATACAGAGGTTGCTGATTTAAATGATAAAATTAGTAACTATTTAATGTTATCAGAAGGCCAAACCAAGGCGAATACCCAAGCTGAAATCACCAAGTTAGCCCAATCGCTGAATATGTTAAAAGATTTAGCTATTACACCAGAAGCGATGGTGAGCGACTTTGACACTCACATTGCTAAGTTACAAGATCATTTAAATGCTTTGGCGCAAATGAGCCAACCGTTAGGTGTGCATATATTTGGTGATTTACCACAAGAGTCACACTTATTTAGCACCATGTTACAGATGTTAGGTGATGACTTCACCAAACGTGCTGCCGAATATGAACAAGCTAATAACATGACATTAGCTGAGAGCGAGCAGTTCGATGAACGCAATGTTAAAAAACTTCATGCTCTTGATGGCTTTCCATTGCTGAAAGCTTATATTGAAACGCCTAACAAAGTTACTGATTTAGATGAGCAATTAGCTGCTGATTTAACCTTAGCTAAAACTTACTGGGATAACTTTCAAGCAATCGCTGAAACACAAAACTTAATGCTTGCTCTTGATGGCAACTATATTCCAACAGGCTACGGTGGCGATCCTATCCGTAATCCAGATGCCGCGCCGACAGGTCGTAATTTAATTGGTTTTAACCCGGCAAAAGTACCTTCAAAAGAAGCCTACGCTGCGGGTGTTACCTTAATGAATCAAACCATTGATGCTTATGTTGAAAAACATGGTAAGTTCCCAGAAAAGTTAGCCTTTTCGCTGTGGTCGCTTGAAACCATGCGTCATCAAGGCGCGTTAGAAGCGCAAATTCTGCATGCGCTAGGGTTAAAACCTAAATGGAACCATCAAGGTCATATTGTCGGCACAACAATAATTCCATACAGCGAACTTAAACGTCCGCGAATAGATGTGGTTATTTCAGCTACGGGTTTATACCGTGATGCTTTTCCAAACGTGATGTTATGGCTAGCAAAAGCCATTGATAAAGTGGCAAAAATGAAAGAAGACAATAACTTTGTTTATCGTCACGCCACTGCGCTAAAAGCAGAGCTAGTTGAAAAAGGTCAATCAGAGCAGGATGCCGACTATTTATCCAGTATCCGTATTTTCTCCAATGAAACGGGAAACTATGGTACCGGCTTGGCAGCAAGCTCGCTCGCTTCAGATACTTGGGAAACCGATGATAAGTTAGCCAACCTTTACCTTGACCGCATGGGTTTTGCCTACGGCAGCGACGAAAAGCGCTGGAGTGAAAATGTAAGTGACACATTAGGTGAAGGACAGAGCTTATACTCTAAAGTGCTTTCTGGTACTGACGGGGTTATTTTTTCTCGCTCAACTAACCTTTATGCATTAATGACTAACGATGACCCGTTCCAATACTTTGGTGGTATTGGCCTAGCAGTTCGTTATTTAGATGGTAAAACGCCAGAAATGTACGTGTCTAACTTACGTAAAAAGGATCAGTTAACATCGCAAACTCTTGATGAGTTTGTTAACCAAGAAATGCGTAGTCGTTATTTCCACCCACGTTGGATTAAAGCGATGCAAGACTCTGGCTATGCTGGCGCGACTGCAATACTCGATCGTATGAACAATATGTGGGGTTGGGAAGTGATGACACCAGAAACGATACGTGATGATCAGTGGCAAGAATTTTTTGAAGTCTATGTTGAAGATAAGTACAACATGGACATGCGTGAATTCTTTGAAGAGCATAACGCAGAAAGTCTCGCGCAAATTATTGAGCGCATGTTAGAAGCCGTTCGTAAAGGTTACTGGGATGCTGATGAGCAAACTATTCAGAAAATGGTGGAAACTTACTCTGAGCTCGCGACACAATTTGATGTCGCCACAGACAATACTAAATTCAATGAATATATGGACGTCGCTACGGTTGGCTTTGGTATGATGCCGCTGTCTGAAGCTTTAGCTGAAGCACTGGCTAAGGCGCAATCTCAACCACAAATTCAGCAACCTTCTCAGGCAGCAGCTCAGCAAGCTGAGAAAGTATCAGGTCAAAAACTTGCAGAGCAAGCTAAGTCTGAGCCAGTAGAAACCGATTACAGCATTATTTACTGGCTATTTTCTATCTTCACGCTAGGTTTAGTGAGTTATTTTGCTAAACCAAGCAAGAAAGTGGTGTTGATAAGATCAAATTTTGAAGAAAAAATCACTGAGTTAAATAGAGCTGCCTAACGTTAACTGATTTACGCAAAGTTTTATCTGAGCCTTAAAATTAAGCCCCAACAAGTTTACTTGTTGGGGCTTTTTGAGGTTTTCAGTAGTGAATTGCTATGTGCTCGAGTTAGCTTTACTCATCAAAGGTTAGGTTTAAGGTAGTGTCGATAAGCACGATATCGCTTGAGTATTAGTGTCAGCTGTCCAGTTATCATCACCAGTAATCAAATAATAATCATAATGGTTACCCGCTGAATAAAGCGATGATGTCCAGGAGTAGGTATTAGGCTGCCAGCCAAGTGCACTATAAAAGTGAGAGTAAGGAAACTGTGAGTAATCACTGATAACTTGTTGGTAATACTGCTCTAAGCCAAAGCCATCGGAAGTATCATTAACACCATCAACAGGTAAAACCTTTCCCTGATTATTGCAACTATCTGCGCCAGTTTGCCAGTCGTATAAAGTCCATATAATGCCAGTGTTGATGTCAGTGTATTCACTTGTATGCAGTGGTACACTGCCGCCACTACTGATGTTTAATAGTGTTGATTCCACTGTATTTAACGGGCGGTGTAATCGTTTAGTAACTCCTGAAATAGTTAGGTCGACAAAGCTTACCGGAGAGATTACTCGCTTAGTTATCTTGTTGTCAGCGTCTAATTCAGTTGGTAAACCGCCGGTTATTTCATCTGTAGGCTGCTCTGAAGCTAATAAACAAATTTCACCACTTTCATTGGTATCAATACAAACTTGTAAATCGTGAGCGATTAAATAAATAGCATCTTCTGTTGGAAATAAACCTGTGATGGTAAAAGCATTTATGTCGGTAGATCTTTCATATGGCCAATTTGGGTCTGTTAACTTCCAAGATACCCCCGTAGCACCATTTTCAGTATTGAGGGTGTAGCCAGTAATTGCTAAATCAATCGTTTGTAGTAGCTCTAATTCACCGGTGATAACAATATCGGCGATAGTGGTGCTCGTACATTCTTCACTCCCTTGAACTGGCGTACCTGTTTGTGCAAATGGCGTGACACACCCTTTAAGTAACTTACCTTCGCTATCACTTGGTAAGGTAAAGCTTGCTGCTTGGCTTAGCTCGGCGTCATCGATAAACCAAGCAAAACTTGAGTTTGCTTCAGCATCACCATCGTCATCGATAAAGTCATACGAAAGAGATAGCTCGTTACCTGCTTTGGCAAAGTTTGCAAAAGTTAAGTTTGCGATAGAAGGCGCACTACCTGCTTTTGCCTCTACAGTTACTCCTTCACTACAAACTTCATCACCTATAGCATTGTTACCTATGCTGGCAACGGGCGTAACACAAAGGGTTAGCATGCCTCCTTGATGTTCTTTAGGGATCGTAACTGTTTCTTCAGTACTTATTTCACTGTCGTTTACTTTCCAACTTCGAGTGGTTTCACCTTCTGCTCTGCCAAACTCATCGACAAAGTTGTAAGTAGCAGAAACTATAATATCTGTTGTAATAGGGCTAGAAACCACGAGTGCTTCGATTGTTGGCTTAGTGTAGTTACCTCGAATACTAACAAAACTGCACTTTTCTGAGCCTGTTAATACGCCTGTTTTTGCTACAGGGGTGACACAAAAAGCAAGTTTTTTACCCTCACTATCACTTGGTAAGATAAAACTTAAAGTATCTGCAATAGTTACATCATCAATACTCCATGAAAATAGGCTTGTTCCTTCAGCGTCCCAATCATCGCTATAAGTGTATTGACCGCTAATGCTTTCACCAGGCTGAGTTGGTGGCACTATAGTAACCTTGGTTACTGTAGGGGCTTCGTTTTCAATGGCAGGAAGTGTTATATCAGGAGGAGATGATGTTTTGTCATCATTACAGCCTGTGAGTATTAGCAGCAATACTGTCAATATTGAGAAAGTAGATGAAAGTGGGGATTCTGTCATATTTTTACCTTTTACACTGATTTGATTAGTAGTTTAATCCTTCCATTTGTAACGCTATCCTTTTGTATATTATTCAGCATAGTTTAAATAATGATTTTTTTGCTCAAAAAATCACGGCTGATTATTTTGCATAAAGTATATTGTTTTTGCTGTCTTGTATAGTTTCTGAGTACTTTGTTTTAAAATGTAGCTAAAAAACAATTGATAATAAGTAAGCTTTTCGATGACTTTCTTGTTCTATATCAAGGGATATAAACAAGTTGTAATCCTTTTGTAAAAAACACTCAAATAATATTGATTCGTATTTGTGTTGGTGTTCTAATGCCGCCATCGAAGTAC
>CAJXPG010000107.1 GCA_913057925.1 uncultured Colwellia sp.
GAGATCTAGTACGGTCTCGTGGGCTCGGAGATGTGTATAAGAGACAGAATATATTCACATAAACGGGTCGCAGCAATTTTCGCTAACGCATACCCTTCGTTAGTTGGCTCTAATTGCCCTTTTAATATTAATGACTCTGCGAGTGGGTTTTCGGCATCACGAGGATACATACAAGAACTACTTAAGTTCAAAAACTGCTTAACACCAGCGTTTTTTGCTGATGTTATAATATTTAACCCCATTTGCATATTATCTACTAAGAACTTCACTGGCTGGGCCATATTCGCCTGAATACCACCGACAATACCTGCAGCATGGATTACCATGTCTGGTTTATGCCTTGCCAAGTAATCAGTAACAGATGAACTATCTAGCAAGTTTAGTGATTTACTATCAGGTGAAAGAAAAACATGTTCGTGATGACTAGATAATTCAAGTATGTTCTTACCGACCATACCATTGGCGCCGGTTAATAAAATTTTCATAGTTTGTACTCTATTCACTCGCGCTCGAGGTTTGGTAACCGTGTGATTTTAAAATAGCATTTTGTTTTGCAATATGAAGATCACTTTGTACCATCTCTGCACACATTTGCTCTACTGTGATTTCTGGAGTCCAACCAAGCTTAGCCTTGGCTTTAGACGGGTCGCCAAGTAACGTTTCTACTTCTGCAGGGCGGAAGTAACGAGGATCAACTTTAACGATAACATCACCGACATTTATTGCCGGAGCGTTATCCCCTGAAATAGATTTAACGGTGGCAATTTCATTGATACCTTCGCCTGAAAATTCTAATTCGATACCGGCTTCTTTTGCTGAGAGTGTCACAAACTCTCGCACACTGATTTGTTTGCCTGTGGCAATAACAAAATCATCGGCATTATCTTGCTGCAGCATCATCCATTGCATACGAACATAATCTTTTGCATGACCCCAATCACGAAGTGCGTCCATATTCCCAAGGTATAAACAGTTTTCTAGTCCTTGAGAAATACGCGCTATCGCACGTGTTATCTTTCTTGTTACAAAAGTTTCACCACGTCTTGGTGATTCATGATTAAATAAAATCCCATTACAAGCGTACATACCATAAGATTCACGATAATTGACGACAATCCAATAAGCGTACATCTTGGCTACAGCATAAGGTGAGCGAGGGTGGAAAGGTGTTGTTTCTTTTTGAGGTATCTCTTGAACTTCACCATAAAGTTCTGACGTTGATGCCTGGTAGAATTTTGTCGTCTTCTCCATACCTAAAAAGCGAATAGCCTCTAATAAACGCAGCGTACCCATGGCATCGACATCAGCAGTATATTCAGGGCATTCAAAAGAAACAGCCACATGAGACTGTGCGCCCAAGTTATATACTTCATCTGGCTGTACATCCTTAAGGATCCTAGTCAAATTTGAAGAATCTGTTAAGTCACCATAATGTAGAAAGAACTTTTGATTCACTTCATGGTTATCTTGAAAAATGTGATCAACACGTTCTGTGTTTAATGAAGATGCTCGGCGTTTTATACCGTGAACTTCATAACCTTTCTCTAATAGAAATTCGGCTAGATAAGAGCCATCTTGTCCCGTGATGCCGGTAATTAATGCGATTTTATTTTTTGACATAACCGAAGGTCCTAAAGTTATTATGATTAAAAGCAAGCTACAAAATTTTACCAGTAATTATAAAGTATTTGTTGAAAATAAAACACACATAGACATCCTGTTTACTGTTTTAGCTCAATTCAACTTTACTCTAATATTATTAAGCGCTTAAATTCGCAAGAATAGCACTGCTCATGATAGACTCAATGCTATTAATTGCAGCCATATAGCTACTACTTAACGTAAAATTAAATCGAGAAAATATGAAAATTGTAAAAGTCACCGGTGGTTTCGGAAATCAGCTCTTTCAATACGCTTTTTATTTAGCGCTTCATAATAAATATACCGAGTCTATTTATTTAGATAGTCTAGATATGGCTAATTATCGTTTACATAATGGCTTTGAACTAGAGAACATTTTTAAAGTTGATGCGAATTATTGTACTGCTGAACAGCGTTCACAAGTGAGAAAAGACAGTAATGTCTTCAGTAAGCTTTTCACCAAGGCAAAGAATGCCCTCGGTTTTAATAAGAATTACGTGTTGGAGGCAAAGTCCGAGCATTTTATCTACAGTGAAAAAAATTTCGGTGAACACAGTACTGCCATTTACTATAAAGGTTATTGGCAACATGCAAAATACTTAGAAGGTATTGAAGGAGAATTAAGAGCAAGGTTAACTTTTCCTGTTTTTGAAACAGAGCAGAATATTGAGCTTGCTGATTTCATCAATAGCCACAATGCGGTTTCCCTTCATGTCAGGCGTGGTGATTATGTTCAACATAAAGCGTTTGGAGGCATTTGTGATTTATCTTATTATCAGCGTGCGGTTGATAAAATAAAACAACAAGTTGAAGACCCCGTGTTTATTGTATTTTCAGATGATATCAATTGGTGCAAAGAAAACTTAAACCTAGAAGGCGTTAAGTTTGTTGACTGGAATACTGGAGATGACTCATTTCGAGATATGCAGTTAATGAGTTTGTGTAAACATAACATTATTGCCAATAGCAGTTTTAGTTGGTGGGGAGCTTGGTTAAATAATAACGCTGATAAGGTTGTTATATGCCCTAATAAATGGGTGCATTATAGCGAGTCAACAGGTGTGCTACCAAATAACTGGCAAAAGGTTGAAGCTTCTATTTAATCGCTAGATTTTGTCTTTAATTAATAAGTAAGTTGCACACTCCACTAATGGGGTTTGCAACTTTTATTAACTTCTAGCGTTTAACTTCTAGTGATTAATCTAAGGTAGTTAATCGGTTATAAGGTTTTTTGTTTACTAAAATATCTCTAATAATGCGCATATAAAGCTTCTCACTATTTTGCGCACCAAAGTTACGTGTTTTACCGCTATAGTCAGTTACATCGTTGCGATAATAGTAAAGAGGGGTATCGATAAAGCTTGCCCTTTCTCCTGACATTTCTAGCATAGGGTAAGAAAATGCCTTGTCGTCTACACGTTTGATATAAAGCCCTGAATCATCATGTAATTCCTTAGCTTTTATTTTACGCCAGACAAACCAGCGCTTAAGGTTGAACGCAAGCAAACTTCGCTTCACTGCACTTTTTACTTCATCCTCAGTCACCAAGAATATGTTCATGTCCAACTTACACCATAAAGCATATTTAAAGGTTTTAAGGTGTGAGCCTAGCCATTTATTTTGACGATAACTATGCGCATCAATAACACTTTGCTTATATGCTTTACAGTGTTTTTTGCGGCCATTTGAGCGAACGAAACTGCCATAAGTCATCCAACAATCATCTTTCTGATAAGTGTCAGCAACGGTTTGTAAGGCATTTTCATCAAATAATCTATCATCACCATCAAGTAAAATAATAACATCTTCAGGGGCGGCGTTTGCATAGGAGATACCATCGACTACATTACGGGTTTTAAACTTTTTCTCGCTATTGATAACGAAGTTGAAACGCTCATCACCGGCAATCGCTTTATTGACAAGTTCTACAGTGTTATCTGATGAAATATCGTCAATGATAATCGCATTGAAATTTTGAAAGGTTTGCTTTCTTAACATTGCAATATTTTCGCTGATCCATTCTTCAACGTTATACATGGCAATAATGATATGAAACTTCATTGTTTAAACCTTTTAGTTAGCGGAATTGATTCTTTTAAATGCTAGGTAGTTTTTTAGCTATTTAAAAGGCAGTCTTATTTAACTGTTTATTGTCTAGTGCTTGTTTTGTTTATGCTACTGTTGTTTACCAACTGTGTTGCACCAAAGATACTTAAATGACCACTGTCAAAATATAACGCTGAATTGCCTACTACGGCAGGGCAAGAGTCGTTAGGGCAAAGTAAATCAAATGGTTTTATTGCAATCAGCTTCTCACTATATTGCAGAGTATCTAGCTTACTTAAAATGTATTGATGTTCTTTTAGGTAGTTATCTCGCGTACTAATATTATTAATGTCATAACGTAAATCACCACCAAAAATTGAAAGTGGCGTTAATATATTACGGATATGCGCAGGTAACTCGGGTATAGGATAAAGTAAGTGTACTGTTTTTCCTGACTGCTGAAGTTCACTGATTAAGCTTGTTAAACTACGCCAGTATAATGCTCTAGTTTCTGCAAGCGGCAGAGACTCGCCACGATGGTTTATCGGCTCTATATAATATTTTTGTTTCATGCCATTTAAGAAGGAACTATAACGAAAACCTAATAACACATTATTAATGCTTGATTGTGACTTTAGGTACTCTACAGACTCTCTCAACCAAGCAGCACAGCCAGGTATATTCGTATCAAACAGCAAGGCTGGCGGGCAACGGCTGAAGCTGAGGTGTAATAAACCTTTATTACTAGGTTCAAGGACTTTCGCTAAGGCAAAAGCTGACTCTACTGTTTGACTGTCACCTAACGCTGCCCAAGTTACTTCTTCACCAAAGTACCGACAACCATCACTGGGTTTTTTGTAATCAGTACCGTGAGTGTGGCAGGCTTTTCGTTGAGGGCTCGACACTATACTTTGGGTATACTCATTATCAAAGCGCTTATTAAAGCCGTGAGTCGCAACCCCTGATAAGCCTAATACGATAAAAAATAACGTGGAATATCCTGCTAAAGTAAGCGTTGACTTTTTAAAGTTAAACTGCTGTTTTCTAAAAGGTGTTTCAATGTAGCGATAGGTTAAAAAAGCGAGTAGAAAAGAAATAAGTATGGCAATGATAAAAGCGAGCTGTGAAGGCTCTTCTAACGTCTTTAAACGCATAAAAGCAAACAGTGGTTGATGCCATAAGTAGAGTGAATATGAAATTAAACCAATATAAACAAAGAGTCGATTTGACAGTACTTTTCCAACTATTGTTTTACTTGAAGAAAAAGCAATGACTAAAGCAGTACCTATTACCGGGATTAACGTGTAAAAGCTTGGGAAAGGGGTTTTGTGATCAAAAGCAAAAATGGCATATAAAATTCCTGCTAACCCCAACATTGCTAACGAAGATTTAAGTGGGGTAGCTAATTTAGTTTTATCTAGGCTGAGTAATGCGATCAATGAGCCTATTAATAACTCCCATGCACGACTAAATATTAAGTAGAAGTTTGCCTCAATAAGATGCTTTGACGCTAAGAACTGACTTAACAATAAAGATGAAAGAGTTAATGCGATAACAACAACTATCAGTTGCTTTTTTTTGTTAGGCTTATCGACTGGTGAGGTGGTGGCTCTTTTGGCAAAATACATTAAAAGTAACGGAAAGAACAAATAATATTGCTCTTCAACTGCCAAACTCCAAGTATGCAATAAGGGTTTTAGCTCTGCAGCAGTGGAGAAGTAGCCTGACGTCACAAAGAAGTGAAAATTTGAGGTGAAGGTGACGACTGAAATAACGCTGTTAGCGTAAGATTTTAATAGGTTGGCTGGCATAACCGCATAGGCGATAAAGCTCGTCACTAAAATAACTAAGGATAAAGCTGGTAGTATCCTACGGGCTCGTTTTTCATAAAAGCGCTTTAAAGAGAAATCATCTTTTTCCAGCTCAGCAAGGATTATCGAAGTGATTAAATAACCGCTAATAACAAAGAAAACATCGACACCAACATAGCCGCCACTAAATACAGAAAAACCAGCATGGAACAGTAAAACTGGCAAAATCGCGATGGCTCTTAAGCCATCTATCTCTTTTCTATAGTTCAATGGAAAAACCTTTGTCTTGTTATGCTGGTTATTGATTTATTGGCAGGGGAGAACTGCTGAATTTATGATTACTCTTGTAGTCGTCTGATTTTGCTACGAACTCGTGAAACATTAGAGTCCTTGGTATAACGACCTTTTTGTATATGGCGAATTTGAAAGACACCGTCAATCTCTAATGGAATGCCTTCACTCGATATTAACCATTTAAAAGCGGTATCTTCATAGGTTTTACGCCACCGGTCATCTTCTGTCTGAAACATTTTTAGCTTTTCACAATAACCAATAGCGCGAGCTACATCGCCATGAACAATTTGAAAAGCACCTTTTGCTTTATCACGAGAATGTAAGCTAAAGCCATCGGCATCGATATCCACTAATTGTGGTTCGCTGTCTTGACGCAGCATAGGGTCATCTTGGGTTAACATTTCAGTCGTTCTTTCTTGTCTAGGGTAGTAAAGACTTTCTTGTTTTCCTTGTAACTGTTCAGCTAGTGAATCTAAGCAATTTTCATGGAAAATAATATCGCAATCGGTAAACCATAACCAATCTGCTTTAGTTGAGCGCGCAGCCATATTACGACCAATACCGCGCCTGAATAGCTGCCCTTTGGTAAGCGCTTGAAAATTCCAGCTAACATTATCAACAGCTTTTTCACTAAAAAAGTCTAAAACCGCTTGGGTTTTCACGTCCTCTTTTGCATAAAAAACCGTGACAGTTAGTGCTGACTTTTTGGGTGGGTAATTAACGAAAGAGCTTAATTGATAAGTCAGCATGTTTGAGTAGCCCCAACAATGACTGACTATTTCAAGGTTTACAAAACCGTCAACAGCTTTTCTAATACTTTTTTCAGGAAGCGCCTCTCTAAACCAAGAAGCAGGGAAAATTCGCGTCATAATGAGGCGAAAAAAATGGATGGCATAAGTATTATACCAGCGAGGCGCATAAGTTTTAGTTGTCATCATAAGTTATATCGCATCTTGGTTCGTTATAATTATTAAGTTTTGCAGTATATCATAATTTTAATCTTTTAAAATTAACCGTTTGCAATTCATCCCTTTGCCATTTGCTCCGCTATCATGCTTTGAAATCAGTTGATATAAAAGACTAAAAACGATATTCCCATTTGATATAGCCATCCAACTCGGTTACATCTTCAGAGCTAACACCATCAACAAATTTTGAATCAGTCACGATAATACCAACAGTGAAACGAGAATCAAAAGCGATGAACTTATATTGGCCATCAAACTGTAAAACATCTTCAGCTACTTTTGATACAGGGTTGCCTAAATTAATATCGTCAGGAAACCGATCGACATTATCAGTGTTTAACTGCGCTTTTCTAAACTTGAGCAGCCAACTATTGCCTGCTGTCGTTTGCATTAAGAATGTTGCCACTATGGTTTTGGCGTCATTGTCATAAGTTGAACCCATAGTGCGGCGATAATAACGGTAACCTGACTTATAGGTGCCATGTTCATAAAAACAGTTTAATGTTGGGTCATCGCCATTACAGGCTACCTGAGTGTCTGTAAATTCAATGTTGGCTAGAACCCGTTGTTCAAATAATGTAAAGCGCGTTTCGATTCCATACATATCTGCTTTATCAGTGATTAAGCCGGCATTAGGAGAGCCGTCTTCGCCAATGGTTTGAAAATATACAGCGTAAGGCAAATCAAACAAGGTATCAGACCAACGGATATCATAGCCAGCTAAATGGTTACCCTGAAAGGTATTTAACTCAGGGTCACAGTCTGGTTGATCATTAGCGCATTCTTTGCTGCCAAATAATATCTTAAAAAAGTCTTTCATTGAGCTTGGTTGACCTTCTCCTGCCCATTGGAATGACCACGACCCACCAATTTCTAAACCTCTAAAAGGTCTGAAAGTTCCTCGGGTACTCCACATCAAGGTATCTGGCACTTCTCTGTCACCTTCTAGCTGCGCCATTTGTGCGGTAAGAGTCCAAGGGCCAGCCCAACTTAACCATGGTGTTTCAAAAGCTTCTGAATTATCTCTAGTGATAGTTATAGCGGGTAGTGGTCTTGAATTAGTACTCATGATTAAATTAGTATCAACACCAGGGCCCCACCAACGTTCGATTGCTCCGGCGCTTAATACCCAATTACCAAGTTTATAAGCTAAGAAACTTCCATCAAGATTCATATCACTACCCTGATTCAAGTCAGGGTTATCATCTAAGCCGATACGATAGTTTACTTGTAACTTACCGGCTAGATTACCAACAAAAAACTCATCAGAAAGCTCAATATTACCTTTATCAAAGTTATCGTTGCCGTAACTGGTAAATCTGTTGGCACTACTGGCGAAATAAACGCTCTTCTTGGTTATATTTGAGTTGCTAGAGGCATATTTATAACTAAATATTACGTGGCTCAATGCTTGATTTTGTTCGTCAGTCAGCAAATATGATTTAGCAGATAAAATATCACTTTTAATGGCATTCCACATTAAAGGAAACGTGGTAACAGGTGCCGTGATAATACCGGCATCAGCAAGTAACTGAATATCATTTCTTAAGGCGAGATCATCTGGCTCTACCCAAGGTGCGGCAAAGCTAGTGTTTATAAAAACAGAAAAAGAAAATATAAAAGTGGCCAAACTAGGCTTTAACAACATTAAAACGTCCTAAATTGCAGTACAAAAAGAGAAAAAATCATTTAATTGACTGGAGAAACTGAGTCTATAAAAATTTTGCAGATTGTATCAGTGTTAGCCTAGTAACTCATCCACTGTTTTAATTTAATAACAAAAAAAAACACTGCGGGCGGTTGGGGGATTCGTTATTTTTCAGGTATTATGGCGCCATTGGCATTCATGGTATGAGTATGTACCTTGGTGCGTACAACGTTGATATGAAATCAACAGCTCCTTTGACCCTAGGCCTTATTTTTAATGAACCCAAAGAATGTTTTATTTATTCCGGTATCCTCGTCGTCTGGTATCGGCGAGTACATGCGGTCAATGATCATAGCTAAAGCTATGTTAGCGAAGTGGCCGACTATCAATATTCATTTTATATTAAATGAAGATGTTTCATATCTTGATGATTGTCCTTATAAAGTCCATACATGTAAAAGCTCTCCAACTAAGGACAGTAATCGGGTTAATGCTATTATCGAACAAGTGAGTCCAGATTTAGTTATTTTTGATGCGTCAGGTCGAGCCAAACAATTTAAACAGGCCAAGTTGTTTGGAGCCAAAGTTGCTTTTATATCTCAACACAATAAAAAACGTAACCGGGGATTAAAGTTAAATCGTTTAGCGAATACCGATATTCACTGGGTGGTTCAACCTGATTATTGTATGAAAGCGCTCAGTCTTTGGCAGCGAGCTAAGTTATCGCTTTACAACAAACCAGCGCCCAAAAATATTGGTCCAGTGTTTGAACTTTGCCAAACTGAAGATCAACAAAAATTACTCTCTCAATATAGGGTGGTAAAAGATAATTATTTTATTTTCAATGCAGGATCTGGCGGTCATCTAGTTTCCGGACGACTAGCTGCTGATATTTATTACCAAGCGGCAAAGCTCTTCAGTCAGCAAAGCAAAGCAAAGTGTCTGGTGATATTTGGCAGTAATTATCCAAAATCTTTACCTGAAGATGAAGGTGTTACTTGTTTAAAAACGCTGAGTAATGAAGATTTTGTGGGTTTACTTGCTAATGCTAAAGGGTGTGTTGTCAGTGCGGGAGATACCTTGTTACAGTGCTTTGCATTACATAAACCCTGTGTTGCTGCGCCAGTTTCACCAGATCAACCTGCGCGTTTGAAGCTATGCCAGGCAAAGGAGTTAGTGTTAGTTGCTGACGCTACCCCTGAGAGCCTTGCAAGTCAGGCGATAAAATTAACCCAACAAAATAATGAAGAAGTAAAGTCAGTCATTAGTAACATTAAACAACAGGCTCCAAGTAAGGCATTAGATATTATTGTAAATGATATCACTTCACTCTTTTCAGCAGAAAAAGAGTGTCTATCTGTAAATAGTAATGAGCAGGATAAAAGCTGATGAAAAATATTGCCATCGTTATTGATGGATTAACTGGCGGTGGTGCTGAACGGGTAATGATAAGCCTAGCTAGTGAAATGGTTAGGCAAGGCCATAAAGTTACAATTTTATCTTTAAGTAATCGCTGTGATTATACCGTGCCAAACGGTATAAAATTGTGCTATCTGTTTAATGATAAAGCCTCTAAAGTTGATCGGTTTTGGCAGATCAAAAAGAGCATCTCAATCTTGGAAAAATGGTTTAATGAAGAGGAAAATAAATTTTCGGAATTTGACTTAGTGCTGTCTAATTTAGATCGCAGTAATAATTTGCTTTCAAAAAGTAATATACAGCATGTTTTTTATATTGTTCATAACAGTGTTGAAGAAGAATTAATAAGACAAAAGAAATTAGGGCCGTTAGCCTATTTGTATTTATTAAAATCAAAGCAGCAGTTATCGAGGAAAAATTTAATTACAGTTTCTCAAGGAATAGAGCGAGAAGTGTGCCAAGGGAGTATTATAAAACCCAAAACTATTCGAACTATATATAACCCTTTTGATTTAAGTGATATTCAACAGCAAGCACTTATTCCAAATCAGTCCATTCCAAACGAACCTTTTATAATTCATGTTGGACGTCTAGCAAAACAAAAGCGCCATGATATTTTATTTGAAGCTTTAGCAAAACTTGATAAACCGATGAAGCTGGTGCTCTTATGTAACAAGCCTGATAAAGCTTTAAAGTTAGCGAAGAAGTATGGGGTTGAAGAGCGTTTAATTTTACCCGGCTTTCAATCGAACCCTTATAACTGGATAAAGCAGGCGCAAGTGCTTGTTCTTAGCTCTGACTATGAAGGTTTTGGTAATGTGTTGTTAGAGGCGATTGCTGTTGCTACAAAGGTCGTCAGTACAGCCTGCCCACACGGACCAGATGAAATTTTGACGGGTAAATTAGCTAAGTATTTAGTTCCAAGGCGAGAGTCAAAAGCGTTAGCTGAAGCGATTGAAAGCGCCTTGGTAGATGATGTTGAGCTATCGAAAGCAGAAATATTAGAAAAGGTTTCTGCAAAGCAAATTGCTCAACAATATTTAGCCTTAGCTAAATAGAGTTTGTTCGAAAAATGATTTGTAGCTCAAATAAGTCGTTGAGCTACAAATCTTTTAAATTTTTACGACCAGTTATCCATTGAACCGCGTCGACGAGCAAACACTCTTGGTAGAATTAACCCTAAAATAAGCCCAACACCTAACACCATAGCGCCATTGAAAAACCACTTCTTTTGGATATCAAGATCTTGACCTTTTATCTTGGTGCGGGTTTTTGCAAGCGTTTCCGTTAATTGGGCAAGCTCTGCTGTTAATTTTTTCTTATCTTGAGTCAAGGTGTTAACAGTACTTTTTAGCTCATTAACTTCACCATCTAATTGACTGCTAAAGTCAGTACTTGCAGCAAGCTTTTTATTCAGATCCGCGACAACAAAGCGTAGACCTGCTTGTGTGGTCACGTATTTAGTTTCTACCCACGTAGCACGATCTTTATCATCAATTATTTCACTGTAACCATTATCTTCAGAGCCTGTAATTTTAATGTCAGAGCCTGCAATAATTGTCCCCAAAATTCTATAATTGGTACCAGGGCCTGCATGCATATATATGAATAATTCATCAGAGATATAACCCTGCTTATAATTATTTTCCGCGGCTTGAGCTGAGAAAAATAGCGAACTTGCAAAACTGATAGCAAACACTGCTATGACGTTAATAACGTTATTCATAGAAAAACCAATGGTGTAAATAATTCAAGGAAGACAAGATACTATGTGTTTGGCGCTTTGATGGCAAGCTAAGATTTACATCGTATCGAACAAAATTTAACATGAAACTTTAGCATTAAAAATAGCTATCAGGTGTTTTCATTGATATAGCTAGCTCACTTTACAGCATCTCTTTTTATAACTTCTCCTAAAGGTTTCGTAGTTAGCCCTTTATTTAATTGAACTTTCTCCACTCTGATAATTAAGTCTTTATTGGCAAATGAGCACAGTAACGGTATCCTTGCTAAGGATTTAGCAATAGTTTTTTGGGATATAATGGTTACAGAGATCGAATTAAAATACTCTTTATTAGAAAGTCATGATTTAACGACAACAGCGTCTGTTGAAACAATTATTGAGGAACTGTTAACAGAGCAGAATATTTCTTTTACTTATCAGGAAAAGTACTTAACTAATTGCTATTTCGATACCGAAAGTTTGTCACTGCGCCAACAAAAAATTGCCTTACGTACCCGTGGTACAAAATGTTCTGGCGAACAGACTCGTTTTGAGCAAACCATTAAAACTTCTGGCAAGGTGATTGCTGGCTTACATCAAAGACCAGAATATAATGTTGATATTGATAACAGTTCTCCAGCTATCTCTTTATTTCCTGAGAGTATTTGGCAAGCTAAAACAGATATTGTAAAGCTACAACATCAACTGATTGAATTATTTTCAACGAATTTTACTCGCCATACTTTCTTGCTTAGCTTTGACAATGCTCAAGTTGAGTTAGTGGTTGATTCAGGTGAAATCTGCTGTAAAGGGCTTAATGAAACCGATAAAATCTATGAAATTGAGCTTGAGTTAGTATCAGGTGGAGTGGAAAAGTTATTTTCTGTGGTGAAGCTGCTGTTCACTAAGTTATCATTAAGGCCTGGACAGCTCACTAAAGCTGCACGCGGTTACGCTTTATATAAGAAAGTCGGCGAAAAAACTTTACCGGTGCATGACTTAAAGTCCAGTAAAGCGAAAGTTAACACTGTACACGGGCAGAGTGAGCTTGCTGCGGGTTTTACATCTTCAATGATTACTTTATCTAAACAAAGTCAAATTCATGAAGCGTTTGAGCAAGGGCTTGAGTTAACGCTCGCTAAGCTTCAACGGGCTATTGATGACTATGTCGCCAAGCCATCTTTATTAATATTAAAGAAAATAAGTGAATTTCTCGCGTTTGTCAGGCAAGGGCTTTGGCTCTTTGCTGATAATCTGCCTCCAGAGTCTTTGAAGTTAAGAGCTGAGTTAAGTTATTTTATCCGCACAATCCATTGGGTTGAGGTTGCCGATCACATTCAAATATTCTTAAATAAGCAATCACAATACCAAAAAGAAATACTGGTTAGCCAAGCGCTAATTGCCAAATTACAGCTAAGCCAAAATAGATATCCTGATGAATCTCAAGTTTTAGCCTTATTTCACAGTGAACGCTTTAATAATTTACAATTGGATTTATTAATTTTGCTGCTAAAAAGCAGTAATGAAAGTATTAATGCTGGAAATGATGGCAGGGAATTGCTTATTTTTGCCTCTGAAAAATTAAACACAAGTCATATTGATTTGAAAAACCAATTAGCTAACTTACATCAGCCAGAGCTATATAGTGCAAAAGAGGTTTATTTAAATACTAATAGCCTACTGATTCGTGCTTTATTAACAACGAGTTGGTTTAGTAGTTTATTTTCAGATGTTAAAGCTGTCAGTAAATATGAAACGCCCAGATTAGATATTAAACAGGGTATCAGCGAATTACACTTTCTTAATTTGCTTGAACAACAATTAATGCAGTTACCTCAACCAGCTGAAAAGCTTGAAAACTGGTTAATTAATAAAAGTGAAAACCTCATCGCAGCACTGGATCAATCTTGCGCAAAAGCTTTATCAATGAAACCCTATTGGCTATAACAATATGTTAGAAAACAACAAATTATCGACTGCTTTATTATTCGCCTTTTTATTTGTTTTTGGTGTTAAGACGGTTAGCGCAACAGTTTATGAAACTGTTAAAGGCAAGCAGCGCCTTATTGGACAGCCTACGGTGCACAAAGTCGTGAAGGGGGATTACTTTCAGCAGCTTGCAGAACAATACAATGTTGGCTTTCTAGCGTTACTTGCAGCTAACCCTGAACATGATCCTTTCCTACTTAAAATAGGCTCAGAGGTGGTTATTCCTAATCAAATGCTGTTGCCCTTTATTAGCCAAGAAGGGATTGTCATTAACTTGCCAGAGCTTCGTCTTTATTACTTTTCACCCGATGAGAATAAAGTGCATGTATTCCCGGTTGGCATAGGTAGGCAAGGGTTATCTACACCATTAACCAGTACCGTTATTGGTGATAAGCGAAAAGATCCGGTGTGGCGACCAACCCAAGAAATGCAAGACCGTCATTTTGCACAACACGGTAAATACCTCGCCAAAGAAGTTCCTGCGGGGCCTGATAATCCTTTTGGCAAATATGCCCTGAGATTAGGGACCAGTGAGTATTTGATCCATGGTACTAATAAGCGCTTTGGTATTGGTATGCGGGCAAGTTCTGGTTGTATAAGAATGTATGATGAAAATATTAAATGGTTATTTGATAACGTGCCTGTAAATACTAAAGTGCGAGTGATTAATCAGCCCGTTAAAATGTCCTACGAAAATGGTGATAAGCAGCTAATTGAAATACATCAACCGTTAAGTGATCTTGAGGCCACCAAGGGTAATGTCATTCTTACCAGCGCTATGCAACGTTTTGTCGGCACTAAACGAGAATATTGGCAAAAACTCCTACCGATTATTGAAAAGCCAAATGGTCTCGTTATTGATTTAGCGAAATAGCAGATGGATAGCAAGACATTAAAAAAGCACCGTAGGGTGCTTTTTTTTGGGCAGATATGTGTTGTTATTAGCGAGTAATAATTACTTCTTATAAGAAGCAACAACATTATCAATGCGTTCATTAGCCGCTTTTGCGTCTTCAGCTGCTTGCTCTGCCGCAGCTTTAGCTGCTTGGGCATCAGCAGCTGTCGATTGTTGTTGTGCTTCTAAATCAGCAACTTGCGCAGATAATGCGTCAACTTTGTTAGTTAATGTAGTAATGTTTTCTTCTAATGCATCGGTATTTGCACAAGCTGATAAGGCTAACGCTAAAGTAATGACGGTAATTTTTTTTAACATAATGATATCCCAAGTAAAGTTATTATTTGTCCCAGTTCCATGCAAGTATGGCACAAAAAAAAACATTAACAAAGCTGTTACAGTTCCATTTTATCTGTTGATATTACTAGGGGTTGTTGAACTTTCGTGATTGTTTTTGCAGCGAATTGTTGGGTGTTTTATACAAGGCAGAGCCTTTGTCATGTGGTTGTTCCACATAAAAAGGTAATAACGCCGTAAAAATGACCAACAAACGCTGTCCGAAGGATTCGCCTAAAAGCGTTTTACTCTTTGTTGAGCAGTATTTGCTTAGAATGACTAGGCT
>CAJXPG010000108.1 GCA_913057925.1 uncultured Colwellia sp.
GAGATCTAGTACGGTCTCGTGGGCTCGGAGATGTGTATAAGAGACAGATATAGTGATAAGTATTTTGCGGAGACATAGGTTTAGCAAAGTAATAACCTTGTCCGTATAAGCAATCCATTTGCTGTAATAATTGAGCATCAGCTAAGTTTTCAATACCCTCGCCAACGGTTGCCATTTGCAAGTTAGTGGCTAAATCTACGATAGTTCTGATAATTGCTCTATGGTTTGCATGTTCGTGAACATTGCTAATAAACGAGCGATCGATTTTTAGTACATCGATTGGGAAGCGATGTAAATAGCCTAAGCTTGAATAGCCAGTGCCAAAGTCATCGAGTAATATTTTTACCCCCATACTCTTCAGTGCCTGCATATTCGTTAGTACTATTTCAGCATTTTCAAGTAACGCTCGCTCGGTTAATTCAATACGTAAGTTGTCTGGAGCTAAGCCGGTTCTTAATAAGATTTTTTCAATATCTTGCGGTAAGCTCGTACTAAAGAAGTGTTTAGAAAACAAGTTACAACTTACATAAAGATCATGGCAACCTAATTCATCTTGCCATTGCTTTAACTGCTGACAGGATTTATCAATGATTTGAAGGTCAATATCTTGAATTAAATCAGTTTCTTCTGCAAGGGGAATGAATTCATTGGGATAAACAAAACCACGTTTGGTACTTTGCCATCGAGCCAAGGCTTCAAAGCCTTTAAGCTCTTGATTGTCCAATTTAAGAATTGGTTGAAAGTAAGGGGTAAACTCTTGCCATTCAATGGCTTCGCGAATATCTGCTTCAAGACTTAAAGCATTTTGTACTTTTTGATGCATACTCGCATCAAAAACTTCGTAGCGTCCTCGACCATTATCTTTTGCATGGTACATAGCCGTATCGGCATCACGCAACATAGTATCAGCGCTGTCATAACGGCTATCACCAAAAGAAAGACCAATACTAGTGCCGGTATAAACCAGCTGGTTCTCAATGGTAAACGGTTGTTCTAGAAACTCAGTTATCCGTTGGGCGATTTCAAAGGCCTCGGTATCAGACTCAAGATCTTCAATGAGAATAACAAACTCATCTCCCCCTAAACGCGCAACAGTATCTTTATCACGAACAATTGATTGTAATTCACGGGCAATAATTTTTAACAAAATATCACCGGCATGATGTCCTAAACTATCATTGACCACTTTAAATCGGTCTAAATCTAAAAAGAGTACCGCAAAACTAAAATCAGATTTTCGCTTGGCACAGGCTATGGCATGATTTAGTAAATCAAGGAACACTGTGCGATTAGGTAGTCCCGTTAAGCTATCATGGGCTGCAGTATGCTTTAATAACTTCTCTGCTTGTTTACGATGACTGATCTCATCTTCAAGTGCCAAAGTACGTAATTTAACTTGTTGCTCAAGCAAATCGTGGCTACGTCGTTCAAAATCAGCTAATTCACGACGTTTGATCGCAGCAGAAACATGGTTAGAAACGAAATTGAGTAATTCTGCATCCTGCTGATTATAGGTAGTTTTATAGTGATAACTCTGCAGGACCATAACGCCGAGTAATTGCCCTGAATAAATTAACGGCACACCAAGCCAAGAGTGAATATCATCTTGTGGTTTTTTTGTTTCGCCTTCAAGGTGCAAACTCATCATATCGTGATAAGTCAATAATACAGTTTCACGACGGCGCAGTACTAATTCAGAATAACGATTCGAGAGTTTTCTAGGTTGGAAATCTTTTGCTAAATCCGTAGAGTTTTCATCAACAAAATACGAGAAATGCAAGGTCTCAGTATCATTTTCATATTTCGCAATAAAGAAGTTCTTTGCATTAATCAGCTGACCGATAATGTTGTGAACTTTACTATAAAAGGTATCAATATCGAGCTCAATATCGGTAGTTAACTCTGAAATGCGGTATAAAGATTCTTGCAGTAATTCAGACTTTTCACGTTCGCGGATTTGCGCCATTAACTCTTTAGTTCTAGCATTTACCGCATTTTTTAAACGTTGTTGATCTTGCAAACGCACCATAGCACTAACAATATGCTGGGCGGCAAAGGTAAGCAGGTTGAGATCGGTTTCGCTATAACGAATTTTTTCATCGTAGCTTTGTACAGTAATGGTGCCGATAACCAGACCGTTTTGTAACAATGGCACACCTAACCAATCAGTACCTCGAGAGCCAAACTGTTTGATTTTATAATTATTAAAAAGCTGTTTCTCTAATTCTGGAGTAAGCAGTAAAGGCTGTTTTGATTCAATAACTAAATTAGTGAAAGAGCCCTCATAGTCTTGATAATCAATAAGGCCGTCTGGTTTTTCATCTTTTTCATCAATGTAATAGGCAAACTCCAAGGTTTCAAAAGTTTGGTCATATAACACAATAAAGAAGTTTTCCGCCGTCATTAAGGAGGCGATGGTGTTATGAACTTGCGGGTAAAAGCTATCAAGTTCATTACACTCTTGAGAAAGGTGGTTTAATTTAAATAGTGCAGTATAACGAGCTTGCAGGTCAGCATTTTTTTTCTCTAGAAAATCAACTTCACCGCTAAGTTCAGCAATACTCGCATCTTTTGCGCGAAGTAGCTTCTCTGCAGCTTGTAGCGTATTTTCTTGTCGCTTTTCTGGTTTCAAATTTACCATACCATTCAATTAATTACTTCTCGCATCTATCCCTGAAATAAGTTTCTACCTAGTGTATATAAGGTTATTGTTTTGCCTCAGCTTTAGCTGACTCTCTTACTTCTTTAATTTTATGTTTATTGCCGCAAATCGCTGCTTGGCGCTCATCACGATAATAACGAATTTCAATACAGTCTTGCTGGTAGCGACGCTCTAATTCTGTACGAATGATAATATCGCCTTTAGCATTAATAATACGCTTATGTAAGGCTTGGCATTCTTGAATTTGCTCTGAGGCTAAAGTCACATCTTCACAAGCATTATCAACACTTGAACAACTTGCTAATAACATGATGACTGGCATTAGCAAAAACAACAATTTATTCATTTAACGATTCCATTAACATTGAGAAACAACTTTTAACTGAAAACTATTATACCCAAGCAAGGGTAAATAGCGAGTACCTAAATTGTTATTCTATATATCAAAAACTTACCCTAAAGCCGCAGTAATATTGATTTATTTTTAATCACCAATAGTCGTTACTTCTTCTTTATTTAAGCATCTATTTTCACCAACGTTTAATGATTCATCTAGCGTTAACTTGCCGATAGCAAAACGATGTAAACCCACAACAGGGTTTCTAAATCGGCCAAACATACGCTTTATTTGATGATATCGACCTTCGGTTAAGATCACTTCAGCTTTATGGGTTGAAATAATATTGAGTATTACCGGTTTGGTGGTAATCTTTTCAAAATCAAAATACATCCCCTGTGCAAAAGCACTTATGTATTCTTCACTAAGTGGCTTTGCTAACGTTACTTGATAATATTTATTTACCTTACGATCTGGCAATGTCAATTGCTCTGACCAACGACTATCATTGGTCAACAAGACTAAACCCGAGGTATTTAAATCTAACCTACCTACAATGTGCAAGCTTGCGGTAACTTCTTCTGAGAAACCTTGTTTAAGTAAATCAATTACCGTCTTGTGCTTTTTATCTTTTGTTGCACAGACGACACCCACAGGTTTATATAACATGATGTAGATTGGCTGATTGTTTTGAGCAACTTTTTCATCAATTTTAATATATGAAAAATAATCAACAATCTGTGCAACATCTGTCGCTAATTTACCATCGACAAACACACGTTTTTGCGCCAGCATTAATCGGACAGCTTTACGGTTAACTTGGCAAAAATCACTAATAAACCGGTCGAGTCTGGTGGTATTAATTGCCATAAATTGATATCGCCACTGCTGTTAAATACTCGTTAATGATTGTTGCTCGGCAATTAAGTTAAGTACTTTACGCAGTTTTGCCTGCATATACCCGGCAAGTAGTTTAGGCTGCTGTGCAAGCAACGCCTGCTCAGTGTTTGTTATTGCGATATAACAATTTATCTGCTGTTCAATCGAATTAACACAGCTCATAACATCGTCAGAAAATTGCTCAACCTCGAGACCACTTGCTAAAAAGTTATCACTATCTGCTTGAAAATGAGCAAAACTTTCAGGTGTTTCTACGGCAAGGTTAATCAATAATATATTTTCTTCATCACCATACCAATTAGCCGTCAGCGTATGGAAATTAAACTGCGCCTCTAATTTATTACAAACAGAGTTAATTTTAACAAATTGCTCGGCAAGTTCACTATGTACAGTAATGGTAATCGGTAACGGCTCGGTCATTTATGCGCTCTTCATCTATAACAAGTAAAATCGCCAATGTTTTCTACAAGCAACTTCATTTTCAGTATGGTGCTTATAATCATAACCGTGTTGAGTAGAAACTTCAGCTTGTTCGAGCAAGAGAATTTAAATGCCGCCAAACCCAATGCGCCTTACTTTGTCAGCACAATGGTCTATTAAGAATAATTTACCTTATCGCGATAACAGGAAACATTACACGACATTACAAAGTTAACTCAGTTTCGAACAAACCATTTTTAAAACCGAACAGCCTACCCTATCCCGACTTCAACAAAACAACCTAAACAACTGAATCAAAAGGATTTTAAATTATGGCATAGATATTTCATTAGTGTAACCATCTTGCAAATAACAACTGATGAATTTATGAAAATTGCCCTTACCAAAAAGCAACCTTGGAAAAAATGGACTGCCATCGCTAGCTTTACTTTATTAATAAGTTACGCCGGCTATAGTGTCAGCGGTAAAGCAACAAAATCTGTTGCTTTAAACCAATTAAGTTTTCAAACCGTAGCACAGGGCGATTTAGATATTTATGCCAATGCCTATGGTGAATTCGCTTCAGCAAAAGAAAGATTACTTACCGCACCGGCACTTGGCAAAGTATCAGAAATACTCGTACGTCCGGGCACTAAGGTTACGCCTGAGACAATAATACTACATTTATCTAACCCAAAATTGGTCCAAGAAGTAAATGCCGCTAATGGCCAATTAGCGCAACAATTAGCGCAACGTGAAGCGTTTAAGTATGAGCAACAAAGTGAGCGCTTAAATTACCAAGGTCGAATTGCTGATATTGAAGCTGAAATTGAAAAAGCTGAATTAGAGCTTTCAGTAAATGAAAATTTAATGGATTTAGGGGTTTCGTCAAAAATCGAATTACAACGAGCAAAGCTGGCAGTAAAACAAGAAAGTAAAAAGCTTGGTTTTGAGAAGAAAAAATACAAGCAGTTTATTGAGATGCAAGGCCATCAGCTAACGCAACGTGATATCACCATTAAACAACAACAAGCACAGGTCTCTTTACTTGAACAGCAACTTGAAGACATGAAAGTAAAAGCTGGCATCAGCGGTTCTTTACAAACTTTAGAGATTGAATTAGGACAAAGTGTACAGCTAGGTCAATCCCTTGCCAAAGTAGGCAGTGATGAAGAATTAATTGCTCGTTTACGTTTACCGCAAAACCAAGCTGACCAAATTGATATTAACGCCCCTGTGTTAATCGATACCCAGAAAGGCATTATTAAAGCACATATTACGCGCATTGAAAGTGTTGTTAACAATGGCTCTGTGCTAGCCGAAGCTGTTATTGATGAAGCACTTACCTCAAACGCCCGACCTGCACTATCAATCTCTGCGCAAGTTTTTGTTAAACATCAACTAAACACTAGCTTTATTGAGCAAGTTCCCGGCTTTAGACCACGCAGTAAGCAAGGCGTATTTGTACGTAATACCGATAACCTACTGGTGCAAAAAGACGTTACCTTTGGTGAGCTCTCACAAAATAAACTAGTGATTACTTCTGGTCTTAATCCGGGTGAGCAACTAGTCAGCAGTAATACGCAAAAATACAGCCAGTATCAGCAACTAACATTAACAGAGTAACGTTCAAAGCAAACGCTTTAAGTAACTCTTTTTAAATAACAATAATTACATACTAAACAACGAACAAGTTAAGGAAAAACCCATGAAAAACGTCGTTACCATGTCAAACATCCATAAACGTTATGATAGCCAGCAAATAGAAACTCACGCCCTGCAAGGTGTTAGTTTAGAAATAAATCAAGGAGAGTTTGTTGCCATTACCGGACCTTCAGGTTGTGGTAAATCAACCTTATTATCAATCATGGGTTTGATGGATTCAGCCAGTGAAGGTGACTACCAAATTGCTAATATTGCCACTGCCGGTTTAAAGGTTGATCAACGCACACAAATTCGTAACGAACATATAGGTTATGTTTTTCAATCATTTAACCTAATTGATAGCTTAACTGTTTTTGAAAATGTCGCACTGCCTTTAGAGCATAGAGGTTGTAAAAAAGAAGAAATAAAACAACGTGTTGAAGAAGTGCTTACCCATGTAGACATGGTGCACCGCCAGCAATATCGACCAAACCAGCTTTCTGGTGGTCAACAACAGCGTATCGCTATTGCCCGTGCATTAGTAGGCAAACCTGATTTAATTTTAGTCGATGAGCCAACAGGTAACTTAGACAGTAAGAATGGCGATCAAGTGATGTCGTTATTAGAACAATTAAATAAAGCAGGTTCGACCATAGTAATGGTAACGCACGATAGTCGCTATTCCCGTTGTGCTAGCCGTCAAATTCAATTACTGGATGGTCAAATCGTCTCTGAAATTAATACCGAAGTGAGTGATGCACAAGATGAAAAATCATTGCAGGGGGTTGCATGAGTTTATTGAAAAAGTCCTTATTGCAAGGCATAACACGGATATTTTCTTTACCTCGTTTAAGTGTGCCATTAATTTTAACGCTTGGCTTAACCTTAGGTGCAGTATTGAGTGTTATCGCAATTTCATCAACCTTGTTATATCAACCACTGCAAGGCATCAAAAATGAAGATTCACTACACACCTTTGATTATCGCTTTAAGATGTCAGACACCTTAAGTGTTTCTTATTGGAATATGAATCGCTTAATCGATTTTAGTGAACAGTTTAGTGATTTAGGTGAGTGGGCTGGTGTTGCACCCTCTGAGCAAGATGTTGTCGTTAACAACACAACTTTTGCCACCACACGCTATGATGCTTCAAATAACATCTTATCGGTATTAGGCAGCCAATTAATATTGGGGGAAGATGTCACTATAGAATCACCAGAGAAATATGTTTGGATTTCAAATAGTCTTTGGCAACAGGCTTTTTCGGGCTTGAAATCTGCTATAGGTAAGCAAATAACGATTACCAATCAAAATTATATTATTGCTGGCGTTATTGAAGATGTGATGGCAATTAAAAGTAATCAAGCCATTTTAGCGCAGCAAGTATGGTTTATTGCTAACTTAACTGAAGTGAAATCGCAGCAAGATAACGTTGGTAACATTAGTAATGAAATTGATAACCTGATTTTAAAGTCAGCCAATGGCCAACAAAAGTTCCCTACACAAGCAGAGGTTGATGCTTGGTTAGAAGATTATGTCACTCGCAATGTTGATGGCGAGCAAGTACAAATGTTCATGGACTTTATGAATAACACCACCAAAGAGGCGAAAGGAAGTAACTACCGTAGCAATATGCTAGGTGAAACAGAAAACTTACTGGTCGCTTTATTCGCTGCAGTTATCGGTCTTTTATTAATGGCGACCCTGAATTTATTAAACTTATTTATCGCCCATTACCAAGGCAGAACCAAAGAGTTTGCCATTCAAATTAGTCTTGGCGCCAGTTTAACTAAAATACGATTATTAGTATTATTAGAAAACCTGCCTAGCTTTATCTTGGCCGCGTTAACGGGCTTGTTAGTGACCGGCTGGGCCATTAGAAGCTTACCGTTAATTGCCGGTGATAGCCTACCTATGATGGGCGCCATCAGCATTAATAACACCACCATAATGGCTTCAATTGCCATCATTTTACTGTTAAGTGTTTTATTTAGCGCATTAGCACTGGTTGATATTGATAAACAAGCGCTAGGCAATAATTTGAATAGCAGTGGTAAAGGAATTCAAGCTCAGAGTAATCAGTGGTTAAGCCGAGTTTTAATGGTAGTTCAACTGTCAATTGCCTCAATATTACTGACCGCTTCCGTGATGATTGCCATGCAAAGCTACCAAGCCGTTTACCAAGACCTAGGTTATGACATTGGTAATAGTTACGAAGTTGGCATGACCGTTAGTGATGAAGAATATATTACCGAACTAAATACCTTTGAATCATATGGCAAGAGTGAAGCCAAGCAATTATTGGATAATGTCTCGACCTTAATTGAACAGCAAGTTCCTGACAGCAAGGTTGTTGTTCCTAACTATGGCCCTTTGTCTGGCTCTTTAAGAGTGAATGCTTTTCGCGATGAAGCCTCTGGTGAGCGGGTTATTCATCAAATACAGTCCTTAAGACCAAACTACTTTTCAACCTTCAATATCCCTATGCTTGCCGGCGCTAATGTAAGCCAAGCACAAATAGATAATGATGAAGACAGAATAGTGATTGATGAAAATATGGCAAAAACATTATTTTCTGAATTAACTTACGAGGAAGTGATAGGTAAAACCATTCAGATGAGTCCTGATAATTCTACGCCACCATCCATTGTAACGGGTATTGTTGCCAATACATTGAGCCAAACAGGCATAGCAGAACCACTAGGCTTACCTTCAGTTTATTCGCATAGAATTAGACCCGGTGCCACCATGCAATTTACCGTGATGTTACCGCCAGGCAAAACAATGACAGCGGAAATGTTAGCGGCTGAAGTTAAGCGCCAATTTCCACGCTTAACCAATGTTGATGTTGAATCTTTAAATGATATATGGAAAAGACAAACACTTAACCAACGCTTAAGCCTATGGATAGTATTAGCGATGACAGGCTTAACATTGTTACTTGCCGCGATTGGCGTTGCTGGCCTTACTCAAATGACAACAAATCATAGAAAATATGAGTTAGCCGTTCGTATGGCAACAGGTGCTAAGCAAGCAAAATTAGTTAACTTCATCTTAAAAGATGCGCTAACCATGTTAGTGATAGGTTTAGGCTTAGGTTTTATCGTGTCTGTACTTGGTTACCCGCAGATAGCACAAAACCTAGAAATGTTACCTGACTTTAACTGGTCAGCAATGGCCGCTTTAGATGCCGCGTTAATTGTTATTGTACTGCTATCGGTCATCATGCCTGCATGGCGCGTTATCAGCAGTGATCCTATGCAAGCGCTGCGAGAAGAGTAAAAGACTAATCGCAGGCATAAATTATCATCAGATACTTGGCATTTCCACTAGCCAAGTATCTGAAGTAATTGGCATACTAGTACGCATAACCTAAATTTAGCAAAGGAAACAACTTAGGTGTTTCCTTTGTTTTTTGTATTTTTGTATTTTTGTATTTTTGTATTTTAATCAAATAGCTTCACTTAACGTTTTGGAACACCCTATGTCAAATGCCACCATATTAATTGCTGATGATGATGAAGATATTCGTTTAGCGTTAAATTTATTGCTTAGCGCTGAGGGTTATCAAATCATTGAAGCTGAGAATGCTAAAGAAATAACCATTCAAAGTTCACGTCAAAAACCTGATTTAGTCTTACTTGATATGAACTTTTCCCGCGATACCACCAGTGGACAGGAAGGCTTAGCCATTTTAGAGCAACTGCAACCGTTAAATATTCCGGTGATATTAATGACCGCTTGGGGTTCAATAGATTTAGCTGTGCAAGGCTTGCAAAAAGGTGCCAGTGACTTTATTGAAAAACCTTGGAATAAACTTAAATTATTAACCAGTATTAAGCAGCAACTGAGCTTTTCTAAAGTTAAAGAGCAAAACCAAGGGTATCGACAATTACTTGCCAGCGAGCAAAGTAAGGCTTGGATTTGTCAGTCACCAAGCATGCAAGCCATTGAAAGCTTAGTGGCGCAAATAGCGCCGACCGATGCCAATATTTTAATTTTAGGGGAAAATGGTACAGGTAAATCTTTATTGGCAGAGCGAATTCATCAATTATCTGCACGCAATCAGGCACCACTTATTGCAGTAAACATGGCGGCAATCCCTGATAATTTATTTGAGAGTGAGCTTTTTGGCCATCAAAAAGGTGCATTTACCGATGCTAAACAAAATCGAGTAGGTCGCTTTCAACTAGCCGACCAAGGTACTTTGTTTTTTGATGAAATCGGCTCATTACCACTCACCTTACAACCTAAATTATTACGGGTATTAGAAACTGGCCAATATGAGGTGCTGGGCTCCAGTCAAACGCAAGTGGCAGACGCCCGCTTAATTAGTGCTACCAATGCTGACCTGAATCAATTAGTTACGGAACAAGCTTTCCGCCAAGATTTACTTTACCGATTAAATACCATTGTTATCACTATTCCGCCCCTGCGAGAACGCCTTGAAGATATTGAAGCATTAGCACTGAGTTTCATTGATAAATTCACCGCAAAATACCATAAGCCGGCCTTAACCATTAGCTTATGCGCGATTAGTAAATTAAAACAACATAATTGGCCAGGTAATATTAGAGAGTTCAGTCATGTTATTGAACGTGCGGTGTTACTCACCACAGCAACAGAAATAACGGCTCAACAACTGTTACTTGAAAATACTGATAACAGTAATGATGCTGTTCTCTTGCAACCACTTGAAGAGGCAGAAAAGCAATTGATCGAAAAAGCAATGAAAGTGACTAACGGTCAGGTTATGGAGGCCGCGAAACTACTCGATATTTCTCGAAATGCTTTATACCGACGCTTAGAAAAGTTTGCCATTCAACATGAAAAATAAAAGGCATCAAATCAAAGTACCTTTAGCTTTAAAGTTTAGTCATGAACAATGGCTTGGCTTTGGCTTGGTTTGTACCGTAATAACCCTACTATCCTTAGTAGCAAGCCTAACTCACAGTTTTGGCTGGAGTACACTGGCAACAACAACACTGATTTTCTTTCTCGCTTATCCGATTATTTGGTTAGCGTGGTGCTGCTATAGTTTTTGGCGACAAGCAATTATGCAACTAACTACCTACACGCAAATAATTAGAGAAGGTGAAACTAACTTACGCTTTAAGCGACAAAATCCCAACAATCTACTCGCCGCGTTACAACAAGAAATATCAAGTTTAGCTCAAGGCAACGTCGAAAGACTTCAACAAAACCAAACGCTGGAAAATGTGCTCAGCCATATTCTTGATTCATGGCCCATTCCAGTATGTTTATTCGATGAGAATAATCGCTTGAGTTACCGCAACATTGCAATGAAAGAGAAAATTCAACAGCCGATGCTTATCGGCGCAAGCGCTGAAGACTTAGGATTTACCATTGAAAACGATAACTTCACCCATAGTCAGTTTAATCAACAATGGCAATGTCAAAGTGTTAGTTA
The DNA here is from genome assembly GCA_913057925.1 of uncultured Colwellia sp. Taxonomy (GTDB): domain Bacteria; phylum Pseudomonadota; class Gammaproteobacteria; order Enterobacterales; family Alteromonadaceae; genus Colwellia. Next base: position 11,395 of record CAJXPG010000108.1, read on the forward strand.
TACTTTTCAAAAAAAGCGCTGCCATATTTTTTCTGCCCTAGATATCTCGCAACCCTTGCATCAACAAAAAAGTATTACTCAACAAAACTTGATCAGAGTGTTAGCACATGAGCTACGTAACTCACTAACGCCGATGGCATCGATGGCTGATACCTTACTGTCTAATGATGGCTTTAATGAAGATCAAGTACGCATGGTATTAAGTAGGATAAAGCAACGAAGTGATCGCTTACTTAGCTTCATTGAGCAGTACAGTCAGCTGAGTCAATTACCACAGCCCAAATTACATTGGTTTGACTTCACCGAGGTGGTCGCAGAAGCTAAAGCAATGATTACAGCTCCTTGTAGCATAATTTTTCAAGGCAATAATCAATGCTTTGGCGACGAGCAACAAATGGCACAAATATTAATTAACCTCTTTAAGAATGCTCAAGAAGCCTGTGATAAAGAACAAAGTGAAATTTCGCTAAGTTGCTTTTATCAACAAGGGAAACAAGTTATTGAGCTACTAGATAACGGCCCTGGTTTTGCTAATTTAGAGAATGCTTTAACCCCTTTTTATACCACTAAAGCACATGGCTCAGGCATTGGTTTATCTTTGTGTGCAGAAATCAGTCGCAACCATGGTGGTGAGTTATTACTGGCGAATAAAGAAGAAGGCGGCGCCCAAATAACCATGATATGGCCAATGCAGTCATAGAAGATTTTGACAGTTGAAGCTTATTGGTAACGGGCAATATTGTCCTGCCAGTTTTTATCTTGTTGGATCTTGGCGATTAGTGCTTGTAGCGGCTTAAAGGTTTCACTCATATTTCGCGGTACCAATATTCTACGTTGGTAAATATCATGAGGAATGACTGATAAATAAAACTGGTTTTGCCAACCGTTATTATTAATCATGTAGTTATACGTCAGTTTACTGATGATAGTGACATCAACTCGCCCTTTAAGCATCATAGTAAATAAGTCAGGCTCATTTACCGTATCAATTCGCTTGGCTTTTTTCGCGGCAACTAATTCATTAATTCCATAATAATAAAACCCTCGAACGCCACCTAAGACCAAGTCTGTTAAAGAGTTAGCGCCATTAAACTCAATCGCATTCGCTTTCAATGAAACAACTTCATCTCGGTCGGAAAAAACTTCATCTGTCCAAAGGTATTTGGTCTCAGCTTTGTCTTTAAACCATTTGGGGTTTACCCCGAGTAATATACCCTCCATTATTTGATTTTCTAACATGCGCTCAGCTCTTTTTCTTGGAATGAGGGTAACCTCAAACAGAAAATGTTCACTTAAGCTATTTAAGCGATTTACAAAATCAAAATATAACCCTTTTTGCTCTGAGAAGTTAATAATATAAGGAGGTTGCTGATGATAAACATATACGGGCACTACAGCCTTAGTTTCACAGGCCAAGGCCGTTGATACTAAGAGCGAACTAATAAAAAAAACTAACACGATAAACTGTTTAATCATAAATACCTTTAACATTGGCTTATCGAAACTATAACAGTAAAGTTAAAAAAACACACAGTACGTTAAAATTCTTGTAATAAAAAACGGGCCTATGGCCCGTTTCATTACTTTACTATACAGCTAGGTATTTATTTCAAATCTACCTGTACAGCAACATCACTACCTGTAGTTTCAACAGCAATGTAATACCAACCTACCGGTGGGTTATTCACTGTTAAGCTTTGCTGAGTTGTACCAGCAGTAGTTGACTTATGAGTATGGCTTGCAGCCGATGCCCAGCTTGTACCTGCATACAATTCAACTTCACCATTACCATGAGCAGTGTTTACTTCAATACTACTAATACCTTCATTGATGTAAACATAGTAACTATTGTGGCCACTACCGGTACACAAGGCGTTACCTGACTCAATTGCACTGTAAGTATTTGCAGCTTTTGATAAACAAGCGTTCGCAACTTCAGTAGGAGCTGGCGGCGTTGGAGGTGTTACCGTGCCTGATAAACTAACGGTAAAAGTTACATCCGCATAGTTACTATCACTGTCTAAAGTAATATATCTCCAACCTCTATTAGCTGTTACTTGTAAAGATTGAGTTGTAGCAGAGCCTGTTGAAGAGGCTTGTGCATTAAGTGTCGTTGCCCAAGTATCTGCATTAAAGTGGATACCTACCTCACCATTACCACCTGCAGTAGTTAAAAACAGTTGTGTATTATCTTCTTCAACCCAAACATAGTAAGAGCCACGTCCGCCTGCAACACACTCGTTTTTCTCAAGTGTTAGTTTACCAGTAGTAATGGTCGCTGCACCACAATCAGGTACGGTTACACCGCCACCATTAGTTGCATCGTTAGGATAAGGGTCTGAGTTATCACCCATACCATCATTATCTGAATCTAACCACTCTGTTGCATCTGTTGGGAATGCATCTGCATTATCTCCGTAGCCGTCACTGTCTGTATCTAACCATTCAGTGCTATCAGCCGGGAATGCATCTGAATTATCGCCATAACCATCTAAGTCAGAATCGGCCCATTCAGTCGCATCTGTTGGGAATGCATCTGAGTTATCGCCATGACTATCACCATCAGTGTCTAACCATTCGTTAGGGTTGTTAGGGAAGGCATCGCCATTATCCCCAAAACCGTCGCTATCGCTATCAACCCACTCTGTAGCGTCATTAGGGAAAGCATCAACACTATCTAAATGACCATCGCCATCAGTATCTACATCACCGTTTGGCGTTGAATCGGCATTATCACCAATACCATCACCATCAGTATCTTTAGTTTCTGCTGGGTCGTTAGGGAATGCATCACCATTGTTGCCTACACCATCACCATCACTATCGAGGGTTTCTGTAGGATCAAATGGGAAAGCATCTTGGCTATCAATCACGCCGTCACCATCTGAATCAACAGGTGTTGTATTTCCGTCGGTTAAATCATTGGAAATAACATAATCATTGCTAGTATCTTCTTCTGTCATTACGGCAACACCTAAACACTGATTATTTTCATCAGTTATTGCTGCGCGGCGGTTACCAAACCACTTCCACGAACTGACACTATCGTAGCTCTCACCTGTTGCAAGGGTAGTAAAACCAAAACCAACATTTAACTCGCCAGTTTCATTATCAACACGATGAACACGTACTGGATTATCGCTATTGTTGATAAATGAGAAGTCTGCTTCAAATGGACCGGTTAAATGCTTTTGCATAAGTGCACAACTACCAATAGTATTTGCTGCAGGGATCTCTTCCGCTGGTGCTGCATTAGCAACCATTGCTTGGTCTACAGTGAAGTTTGCAACAGGGTTATTTAGTATACCAACGCTTAAACAGTTTAAACTACTATCAGTTACCATTAAGCGACGATCACCATACCAAATGTCATTGCTATAAGTTGCACCAGGTTCTAAAACACCGTAACCATGAGTAAAGCCGGTACCACCACTTGAAGTGATTATCGACCCTTTAGTGTTATCAATTCTAAATAAACGCACTGGCGTATCTGAAGTATTGGTAATAGAGAACTCATGTGATTGGTCCATAATCTGTCTCTTATACACATCTCCGAGCCCACGAGACCGTACTAGATCT
>CAJXPG010000109.1 GCA_913057925.1 uncultured Colwellia sp.
CACAGAGTAGATCGTCGGCAGCGTCAGATGTGTATAAGAGACAGCTTTAAAATAGTAAAGTTTCGCGCATAAAAAAGGCTATAACCTCAGATATAGCAAGGTTATAGCCTATCAGTACTCTTATTTTTAATAGGGTTATTTTACTGTTTTTATTACAGTCACATTACCCGTCATTTGTGGATGTGGACCGCATTCATAAGCAAAACTACCTTCTTGGTTGAATTGTTTTTGATAGCTTTCATCAGGGAAAAAATAACCCGGTTCTTCTTGGTCTAATTGCTTAAACCAGACATTATGGTACTGACGCTTTTCAATGTTTTTCCAAATAACCCTATCCCCCTGCTCAATAGTCACTTCACTGGGAATAAACTTTTTTTTGTAAATTTCAACAATGACATCTTTTGCCTGTACCGAACTATTTGAAAACACAAAGCTAAATAACACAGTTAACGCTAATATTGTTTTATTCATTTATTCATCCTTTAAAATACACAGCCTATTTAAAACGTATCACAGCAGTCACTTGTCTAAGCTCTCTAGATGAAGCTGAATTACTCGCCTTATTACTTTTATTTGAGTACCTTTATTTAATTTCTTTTATGTCAATTTCATCAGCACTTTTATATTTGCTTGCTGGCCTATCTACTTCTATGGCTTCATCACCATCAACCCAGCTAAGTAAGCCGCCTTCTGGGTTATCCTTTTGCACCGAATTACACGCAGAAACACACTGCACACACTGAGTACAAGTAAATTTAGCGCGTTTCATATTTTGAGTCGGTAGACGCATCGGGCAAGCTTGATCACACGGCTTATGTTTGTGGTAATGCACACAATCTCGACATAACTTTGCTCGACTACGATCAAACTTAATTACCATCGCCTTATTATTTGCCATCCAAATCAGGCTCTGAAATAGCCCCAAAGCACAACCATATTTACAAAATAAATGTCGAGCAAAAATAAAATCAGCACTAAAGACAATTGTCGCCACGCTAATAAACAAACTCGCGCCAAAACCTAAATTAAAATTAACCAAGTCCGTTAATAATTCAACAGGGTTTAGCATATAGGTCGCTAATGAAGCCGCCCAAAGAAAAGCCATTGCAATTGCAGGTATTGCAACGATTATTCTTGGTAATAGCTGTTTATTTTCTATTTGTGCTTTTTCCCAAATAGTTACCCTATTAAGTTGCTTCAACATTAAGTCATTAATCATTTCCACAACGGAAAAATGTGGACATAACCAGCCACAATATATACGACCAAACTTCCAAATTAACAAACCAGTTATCGCAACAAAAGCAACACCAGGAATAAGTACCCGTGAAAATATTTTAATAGCAGCATCAACACTATCACCACCTCCGTGTAGAATTGAGTCAATACTGATGGTCCATGCTTGTCCAAAAATAATAAAGTGACCAAGCTCAAGATCAAAGCGAAAAATATTCAATAAAGGGGCGAATAAAAATAAGGCAAAGAAAGCAACTTTGGCAAATACTCTCGCCTGTTGTTGGGTCATCAGCATCTTTATCTCACTGTCATAAAATTCTGGTAATAATTTCAGTATACCTTCATTAATTTTTCTGAACTTATCCTAGATCACCCTAAATACATATCTACTGGCTTTTTCAGCTTACAATTTTTAAACAGTGTTTGGCTTGTCATCACACAAAAACAAAGCTTTAATGAAGCAACGATAGTACGCAAAACACCACTAGATAATGTTTACTGCTATCTGCGTTGGTCACTACTATGCAAACCTAATAACTATTTGATTACGCTTTGCAAAAGTAAAAAATACCACTTCGTGCAGAATGCTGTTACAGTTTTACTAATTTTTCGATTTAGGATATGGAGAGAAACATGAGGAACATACTTTTATTAGTTACCGTTTTATTGGTTGCTACGGGCTGCTCAAGTACAAAGTCTAGCACTGATATTGAGTCAGATATGGGGCTTGAAGACGCTCCTGCTTGGGTAAATAACGGCACTAAAACCGTAAGCAATGAAGAAGGTCAATTAATTCATGGTGTAGGCTCAGCGCCAGCAATGGGTGATTTATCACTGCAAAAAGCGACCGCTGACACCAGAGCAAGAGCAGAAGTTGCTCGAATAATGTCAACATTTATCGACGCTACTTTAGCTGATTACTCAGCAAGTAACGGTGAAGGTTTTGATATGTCTGTTGAGAAAACCATCAAGTCATCAACTAAAGCGGCATTATCTGGTGCAACCATCATTGGCAGCTGGCGAGATAAAAACTCTGGTGAAGTATATTCTTTTGCCGAGTTAAATTTAAATACTCTTGAAGCATCAATTAGCAATGCTGATAAAGTTAATAAGTCATTCAAACAGTATTCAGAGAAGAACTTAGAAGCAAACTTTGAACGATTCACCAAGGAGAATAAAGAATGAGGCTTTTAGCAGTAATTCTGTGCGTAGTTATCTTATCCGCTTGTGGAAGCACAAAAGTTCAACGTTTAGATTCATCAGAGACGGTTGACTTAAGTGGCGCTTGGAATGATTCAGATTCTCGCATGACAGCAGAAACTATGGTTGCCGACGTACTTAACCGACCGTGGATAAACCGTCACGTAAGCCAAAAAGGAAAGCCACCTACCGTAATTGTTGGTAGCATTAAAAACCTCACCCACGAACATATCAATACTAATACCTTTGTTAGTGATATTGAGCGTGAGTTGATTAACTCAGGCATGGTGGAGTTTGTTGCTTCGGCTAATCAACGTGGGGACATTCGTGAAGAGCGTAAAGACCAAGATTTAAACTCAACTGAAGCAACTCGTAACGCAGCAGGTCAAGAAATTGGTGCTGATTACATGCTAACAGGTCAGATAAATACCATTATCGATGCGAATGCTTCAACACAAGTACGTTATTACCAAGTTGATTTAACACTGATTAGCATGGCTGATAACCGTAAAGTTTGGGTAGGACAAGAGAAAATTAAGAAGCTAGTTGAAAACGCTAAACTTCGCTACTAGCACTTCCTACCTAAGCAAAAGGAGCATTCATTGGGTAAGTTAAGCCAAATAAAAACAGTAAAGCTACCAGTGTTAATCATAGCTTTACTGAGCTTTATTTTATCTGGATGCGCCGCAAACAACCGAAATATGTCTGATGTTGCTAAGCAACTCAGACATAATTTACCGGTCGAGACTGCTGTTACAAAACTCGAAGCAATGAAGGTTGAAAGTCAAAGTGTCGCACAATACGCACTCAACCTTGGTTATTTGCAATTGGTCAACGGCGACTACCCAAACGCACTGGTTAATTTTGAAAAAGCCAAGCAAACAATGGCTTCTCTTCAAGCGATATCCATCTCAGAAAACCTAGGGTCAGCCACAGTTAACGAAACTTTTAGAAGTTATTCCGGCTGGCCAACAGACCAAGTATTGGTTCACGGTATGATGGCTATGGCTTATCTGTTAAATAATGACCTTAATGGTGCAAGAGTTGAAATACTGCAAGCTGATGTTCGCATGAATAAACTAGCAGAATCGGACAAGGATAAAGGCCAACTAGCCTTTGTTCGCTACCTTGCAGGCGTAGTTTATGAGCTAAATGGTGAAATTGATAGCGCCTTAATTAGTTACCGTATGGCTTTATCCATTTTAGAGTCGCGAACTGAAGCAATACCACCATCACTTCAACAAAGCCTAATAGACTTAACGGCACAAATTGGGCTAACACAAGAGTCAAAACAGTACCAAAAAAAGTTTCGATTAACGGTCTCGAAAGCTTATAGCAATAAACAGTTTATTTTCGCATTTGATGGCGTAGTCACTCAAATGCAACAAGCTAAATCTACTTTATGGTGGGATATTGATGATGTTTATTTATCTGTAGCGCTACCTAAATTCCCTCGTAATAATTATGTGCTTTCTAAGTCCTACATTGAAGCTCAAGGTCATGAAGAAGTGACTTATGAAATTGAAAATATTGAAAGCCGTGCAAGAGAAGATTTACAAGCAAGAATGCCAGCAATTACGGCGATGGCACTTGCAAGAGCAGCTACTAAGTATCAAACCGTTAAAGAACTCAATAAAAAAGACAATGTCTTGGGTGCTTTTGCCAATGTTTTAACAATTGTCTCAGAGGTTGCTGATCTTAGACACTGGGGTTTACTGCCCTCTTCAATACAAGTTGCAACCACGTATGCAACTACTGGCACTTTAAAACTATCCAACAGTTATGGGCAACAAACACTCGGTACACCGGATAATGTCAGTGATAAGCATGAAAAAGCACCGGCAGTTGCGGCCATTCCTGCAAGTAGTCAAAGTGAAGAAGATGATATTGCACCTGTTCAGCAAGATTCTGTGCAAAACAGCAATGAACAATTGATTTCCAGAAAGCTTAATACCAAGAGCAAAGCCGCTAGAAAAAGAGCGCCATCAGAAGCTGTTTTAAAAGAAAGACAATCCGCTGAGAAAATTCCTAAAGAGGATATTGCTTACTTAAATTACACCAGTAATAAAAACGCGGTAATACTTCTCTCTAGTTTGACTAACAAAGTTCACATCGCAAACTTTTAACCCTAAGCCATTTACTATAAATCGCACAAGGAACAATTATGAAAAAGCTATTAACTATTATACTGGTGCTGACGGTTTCAGCCTGTAGCTCAATGCAAGACAGTAAGCCAGAGTGGCTAACTCAACCTAGTAAAGTTTACCCTCAAAGCCAATATTTAGCTGCTGTTGGTCAGGGGCGTGATACTGAACAAGCCAAACAAGTCGCACTAGCAAACCTATCGCGTATCTTTTCTGTGTCAATTGCCGAGGAGCAAATTGACAAAAGCTCTTTCTCGACAGAAAAAGGGGCGAATACTGAAGTTACCCGTTTTATCTCTGCGAAGGCTAACCAGCAGTTAAAAGGCGCGGTAATAAAGGAAACCTTTCAAGATCAACAAGGGCAAAGTTATGCGGTTGCTGTAATGGAAAAACTTCCTGCGGCCAAAGCATTTAGAGATTCGATTAGACAACTTGATCGTAAAGTGTCAGGAAACCTATCGTATGCAAAAAATGATGCGCCTAACTTCTTTAAAGCGTTAAAAGCACTTGAGCAAGCTCACAAAGCGCAGCAACAACGTGAAAATGACAATCGAAGCTTAATGTTAGTGGCAAGTAAAGGCATACACTCTGCAACAACCAGTGCTGATATTGAAAACTTAATAAAAAAATCATTAGCGACACTAAGTTTTAAAGTGAATAGTAATGATGAATTCCTAAACAAGCAGTTAAGTGCGTCCGCTGCCAACTTAGGCGTAACATTATCACAAAGCTCTTCGGTAGAGCTGCAAGGTAAAATAGAGCAGCAACCACCGTTATCTCAAGGAGGTTGGTTTTGGTTAAGAGGTAATATTCATATTAGCGTTGCAGACGGCAATGAAACGACACAGCAATTGTTGTTTCCTTTTAAAATATCAGCACAACAAGAGTCTATGTTAAACCAAAGGCTAGAAAACCACATTGCTAAGAATCTAGAAGATTATATTATTCAAACAATCTTTAAAAAGTAATTATCGCTTCAAACAACACTATCAACTCAGTTACTGCGAGCTTTTTATAGCTATGAGAAGTTCGCAGATAACAATTAAAGAAAACTAGTGTACCTTTCAACAGCACATTAACCACAAGGCAAAGCGACTTCTACTTGTAGGCCACCTTCAGGATGGTTATTCAAACTAATTCGACCTTGGTGACCATCAACAACCTCACGGCAGATACTCAAGCCGATGCCACTGCCATCAGTCTTAGTTGAATAATAAGGCAAGAATGCTTTGGGTAAAATTTCTAAGGGCATACCTGAGCCAAAGTCTCTAACAGTAATAAGTAAGTTACCTTGCTTAACGTCAATACTGACCTCGCTAGTAATATTTGGACAAGCTTGTTGAGCGTTTTTAAGTAAGTTAATCAGTAGTTGCTCAATTTGGCTTTCATCACCTGAAAGCATTAGCTGAATTTGCTGACAATGCAACGTAAATTGATACAGTGCTTGTAATTGTTGCAAGGTTTTAACGATATCAAAAGCTTGTTTTTTAGGTGTGGAGAGCCTCGCTAGCTGACTATAACTTTGAATAAATTCCGCTAGTTTATTAATCCGCTTTGAAATAGTAGCAAATACCTTAGTTAGCTGTGGCTCAGCCAGTCTCGCCGCCAGAATATTACCGCTATGACACATAGAGCTGATAGGTGCAATGGAGTTGTTCAACTCATGGTTGATCACTCGAATGACTTTTTTCCAAGTTTGCAGCTCTTGCTGATGCATCACTTGTGTAATCGGTTTCAATAATGTCAGTTGATGACGACTACCGTGTAATTTCAACTGATGCCGGGATAAGTGCCAACTTTGCTCAGTTTTCATTGCGGGGTTATTAACTTCGTCAGCACTGTAATTACCGTATGAATACTCAGGTAACATCAATTGAATGATAGCGTTTTCTTTATCCTGATGTTGACTGAACTCAGGTAGTTTTTCTGCAACTAGCGCATCCCAAGACATACCTAACATACTGCTTTGGTTAAAAAAGTGCTCTGCTGCTCTGTTAGCAAAAATAATGGTATCGCGATGATTGACTAAAACAGTAACGACATCAGAGGCGTTAACCACTTTATCTAGCAGTAATTCACGCTGATAAAGTGATTGCTTTTCTAAGCGTAATTTATCAATGACTTGATTGAATAACGATAAAACCTCAGCTTGGCTATGACTGCTATTTGCTTTATCGCTTGCTAGACTAATTGAAAAATCACCATCTTGTAAATTCCTTAGGCCATGTAACAAGGTCTGCATTATTTGATGGTTTTGTCTGTGGTAATAGCGATAGCGGATTACTGCCAAAGCCAGTAATAACACTGAAGTTAGCGCAAAAAGTACAGGAGAAGCTGGCATCACTAATAAAAAGGCTGCGATAAAAACGCTATTTATTAGGATTAACTGGACTATTAACATATTGGCTCAACTTTCATAGCGTTTAACATAGTGAATCAATATCAATTTGGTGCTTTTCAATACGGCGGTATAACGCTTGTCGACTCAAACCTAGTTCTAAGGCACTGTGTTTGATTACTCCCTTGTGCTTAATTAGCACCTGCTCAATATGCGCCTTTTCATCTTGCTCGGGTCTTGCTTGGTTGGCAGTTAACTGAAAATCCTGGGCCGTTAGCATTTCACTCGCTGCAAATACTAAGGCACGCTTACAAGAGTTCTGTAGTTCTCGAACATTACCCGGCCAGTTATACTGAGTAAGTGCTTGCTTGGCCTCTTCACTGAGTGAAAAATCATTGCCAATAAAGTGTTCTGCTAACACAACAATGTCGGCCTTTCGGCTATTTAGCTCAGGTAGATGCAACTCAATGACGTTTAATCGATAATAAAGATCTTCCCGAAAAGTCCCTTCTTGTACAGCAAGTTTGAGATCAGCATTGGTTGCACTTAATACTCTTACATCTACTTTTTGTGTGATGTTTGAGCCTAAGCGTTCAAACTCACCTGTTTGCAAAACACGCAATAACTTCATTTGTCCAGATAAGCTAAGGTTAGCAATTTCATCTAAAAACAAAGTGCCTGCGTTCGCCGCTTCAAAGCGACCAATACGTGCTTGATTTGCGCCAGTAAAAGCCCCTTTTTCAGCGCCAAAAAGTTCAGCTTCCATCAACTCGTGCGGCAGCGCCCCCATATTAACTTTTATAAAATCTTGTTGGTGTCGAGATGAATGTTGATGGATGTAGTCAGCGAGTTTTTCCTTACCTGCACCATTTGCACCACTAATAAGTACATTGACTTGTGAAGCAGCAACTTTTTCTGCTTGTGCGATCAGGTCTGCCATCTCTGCACTAGCATATATTAATTTTTCTGAATTATTTGGACGTAAAACGCCTGATTTTAAAGCGCTATGCTGCGCTTTAGATTGCTGCGTGTATTTGTCGATAAGGCTTAATAACTTAATATCATCCCAAGGCTTTTGTAAGTAATCAGTCGCTCCCGCTTTTACCAAGGCAACAGCGGTTTCTAATTGTGTCCATGCGGTAATTAAAATAATAGGTATATTGCTATTAATTGCTTTGATGGCGTTAAATAAAGACTCCCCTTCTTTACCTGAAGTAATACCTTGAGCAAAGTTCATATCTTGAATAACAAGATCAATATTCTGGTGTGATACAGTCAATATTGCTTGTTTTTCATTATCTGCAGTTAAAACTTGATAGCCATGTAAACTTAACAGCATCTCTAACGCTTCAAGAATATCGGGATTATCATCAACAACTAAAATTTGCGGCATTATGTTCCTTTTAAATAGGAGCATTCGAAAATTATGATGTTCTTCAAATGCTCCTTTACACTATGCTGGGTGGTTATTATTTATACCGTGCGCGTTGCAATCACAGGTGGAATATTACTGGTCTTTTGAGCAGGAATCCAAGTAGCGACAGTGCCAGCAACAAAGAGAACAATACTAACCAGTGAGAATAACATCATATCTGGTTTACTTAAGCTAATATACTGACTTAACAAAATATTAAAAGAGATAGCCATCGCTAAGCCTAGTAAACAACCTATGCTATAAACTAACCAATTCTCTGTTAACACATACAGCAAAATATCCTTTTTACTGGCACCGAGCGCACGACGAATACCAATATACTTTTTCTGGCGTGAAATATGAAATTGCGAGTAAGCATAACTACTAATAGCCGTTACAAATAGCATTAACCCACATAACATTAAGAATAACTGCGCTAAGCCCTTATCATGACGATAAAAACGCTTTAAATGATCAGCCATGGTTCGTACTCGATAAATATCACGCTCTGCTTGTACAGATAAAATAGTATCTCGTACTTGATTACGTACTTTATTTACTTGCCCTGGACTTACTTTAACTAAGTAATTTCTACCTGTAAAAATCCACTCCATCACTCTATTTCCAAATACACCATATTGCTTATCTGCAGGTATTGTTGGATTAAGCATAATATCTTTAACTACTCCGACGATTCGGCCATTATTAGTTTCTTGGCCAATGGCAGACTTATCCCCATACAAAGCCTTTTTTAATGACTCGGTAATTAGCACATTGCCACTTTGGTTTGTACCAAACTCTGGTTGATCATCTTTCGTTAAAAAGCGACCTTCAAGCAATGAAAAGGCTAAGGTGTTACTTAACTCCTCATTAGTTAAAAATATTTTTACATCTTGCAGATATTTATCTCGATTAATAATGTCTGGATCATCTAGATCATAAACATTACCTAACATTCCTCTACGAGTAATAGGCAACTGGTTAACTAATGAAACACTTTCAACATCAGGCAATTGGGCTAACGCCTCTAAATCTTGACTAACAATTGAGCGAAAGTAGTCTAAATCACGGTAATCTCCAGATGTTGGTTGCAGTGAAATGATTAAGGTGTTTTCTGCATCAATACCTGTGTCCTGAGCTAGTTTATCGCCTGTATCTAACGCTAGGATCACGCTATTAACTAATAAACCTAAAGTAATTGCCAATTGTAAAATAAGCAGCCCAGTTGTAAATTTTCTTAAAAACAAAGACTTTAATAATGCTTTAATATTCATGATTGTTCCTTATGAACCTTGCTATTTCAGCTCAGCAGAAATGGTATAACGATTAGCGCGATATAATGGGTATAAAGCACTGGCAATAGCAGTAATAAGCGCTAAAAACATCCCAAGCACTAATAACTTGGGCTCAAGCACAGCAATGTTGGCTAATCGAGGCAGGAACTGCACTGATATTTTCAAGAAGAACCAACTAAGGATCACAGCAATAACACCGGTAAACACGCCTAACAACACACTCTCTGTTAACCCTTGCATCATCATGTGTTTATTGCTCGCGCCTATTGCACGGCGTAAACCCACTTCAAATTTAGCCGCATGAAAGCGTGATAGTAATAAGCTGCTAGCGTTAAAGATACATACCGACAAAAACAAAATTGAAGCCAGGGTAAAGGCAAGCACCTTTTGATCGACTACCTTAGCCTCTTTAAGCCACTCATTAACATTATGTAGTTTATTATTAATCGCTAGCGGGTGCTCTCCTGCGTCTTTAAGTTGCTGGCTATAATTATCTAAATAGCTTTGCAACGCTGATTTTTTAGCGATGTCATCTAACTCAACCCAAGCCTGCAGGTAATAAACATTCCGATCACGGGTTTCATTAACACCAGCATAATTATCCGTTGAAGAACTTCTCGCATGTATTGACCAACCAAGATCTATCGCGGTTTCCAGTGGTGCGAAAATATCATCCGTTAAGTCAAATGCTCGACCTTCCGTTGGGTGGTAGAATAATGGTCTGACAATCCAAGGTTTTAATACCCCGACAATGGTTAAAAGCTCACCATCAAGTTCTAAAGTTTTACCAACGCTGTTCTTACCGGCAAAGATTTTTTGATTTAGTTCATGACCAATAACAACTTCCATACCTCGACTTTTTTCAAAGGCAGTGCCAAAAGCAAAGGGAGCATCAGCAAGTTCAAAAAAGCCTGGCGTAGTGGCCCTCACTCTAGAATCAAACCGCTTCATGCTAGTCGACTCTATGTCACGAGCATAAACTCCTGAGGCGTAAAACACAGCTGATCTTAGTGGTATATCCGACTCTGCAATTCTCATAGCATCACGATAACGCAGAATATGCATTGGCTCATCTGGCGGCTGGACATCTGGCCAAGTATTCATACTAATATGCAACAAGTTTGCGCTTTTCTCAGGGATTGGATCACTCGCCATAGAGTTAACCAATGCTAAGTTTGCACACAACACACCCACACCAATTGATAAAGTTAAGATAATAAGAAAGTACAAAGACTTTGCTCGTTTAAAGCTTTGCATTGCAAGCAATATGTTATAACTGAGCAGGCTATTATTACGCATCGACTTCCTCCTTGTGCACTTCTTTACTCACTACACTGGCTATGCTTTGATTATCATCATCACTTTGTGACTTCCTATCAAGCGGAGCATAAATTTTAAAGTCGGCCAATTGACCATCAATGATTTGCACGTTTCGATTCACTTCCCTTGCTTGATCTGGGTCATGAGTCACCATAATGATTGTCGCACCTTCCTTATTTAAGTCATGCAAGATTTCCATCACTTGTCGTGCCATTAAAGAATCTAAGTTACCCGTTGGCTCATCCGCCAGTAGAATTTTTGGTTCTCCTGCAAGTGCTCTTGCAATAGCAACGCGTTGTTGTTGACCACCAGAGAGCTGGCTAGGTAAATATTTCATTCTTGACGCTAAACCAACTTTTTCTAGCGCTTGTTCAACGCGACGTTTACGTTCACTGCTGCTAAAGCCACGATAGCGCAGAGGCATATCAACGTTGTCAAAAATACTGTAATCAGGAATAAGGTTATAATTTTGAAAAATAAAACCAATTTTTTCATTTCTTAACCGTGACAACTCACTGTCTTTGAGCCCTTGGACGCTGACACCATCGAGTTCATACTGACCTTTATCAAAGTTATCGAGTAAACCAGCAACATTTAAAAATGTCGATTTTCCTGAGCCAGATGGCCCTGTGACAGCAACAAACTCTCCTGCTCCTACATTAAGTGAAAAATCTCGTAAAGCATGGGTTTGAATGGTGTCACTTTGGTATATTCTTGAAATATTGTTCATCTTAAGCATGGTAATTTCCTTTTGATAATCTTGTTAACTTTGCTTTAATTGCTAATTTTTTGTTTACACAATTCGTGACTATTTATTTTCATTAGCCTCCCAGATAAATCTGCTCGGCCTGACTAAAGTCACTATAATCTGAGGTAATAACCTGCTGCTTTTCGTCTAGTCCTGAAAGTATCTCAATATAATCGACGCTGCTTGCACCTGTAGTTATTGCAACTTTTTTTGCATACCCTCCCTCAACTAGGGTGAAAATATATTTACCACCGAACGAGCCCATAAATGCACCACGTTTTACCATCAGTACATTATGTTTTTTCTCAAATTCGATACGTGCACTTATCCTTTGGTTTTGACGTAATTGCAAAGCTTTGGATTTAGCTATTTTCGCTCGTACAGTTACCTGGTTTGCTTTTACTTCAGGAGATATTGCAATGATTTGACCTCGTATATCTTGTCCTGATACCTTCATTGCCACTTCTAAACCTAAACCTAAATCATCAGCATAGAACTCTGGAACACTCAGCTCAGCTTCATATTCTGAAAGGTCAACAACGGTCATGATGGCAGTGTTAGCCGCTATGGTATTTTTTTGTGCAACTAACCAATTACCGACAACCCCGGTTACTGGCGCTTTAATAGCTAAAGCTTGTTGTCTTCTGTTTAGCTCTTCTAAAACTAATTTCTCTTTCTGAACTAAAAATTCTCTATGCTGCTTTTCAAACTGCAAGCGCTCCTTAGCAAATAACACGCGCTTTTGTGCATGTTCAAATGAACGCTGGGCATCTGCTACAGCATCTTTACTTTTTAGCCAATCAACTTCACTGATAATTTGTTTTCCATAAGATAGATCAGCACGTTGAAATTCTCTCTTCGCGACATTTAACAAAGATTGCGCTGTATTCATTTTGCTTTCTAAATCAAGTTGCGCTTCTTTATCTGCAAGCATGCCACGGTTAGCATTAATGCTTAGTTGCTCTAATGTTGTTTGTTGTTGTTTTATTAAAGCAATTAGCTCAGGACTATTTACTCTTGCGACTGTTTGGCCTTCTTCAACGGCTTCACCTGGCTTTGATAATAAAGTCACTTTCCCAATCTCTGTGCTGTACAGCTGAGGTGCATTAGCTGCAACGGCCTTGCCTGAAACAACCACATCTCTGACTAAGTCACCTCGAACAACTTTATTCAGAATCAAACCTTCTTCTTCAATAGTTGGGATGGCGGAATACCATTGTGAGATAGTTGGGAAACTTAAATAGGAGAGTGTCAACAAAAGGACGGTAATGGCACTTATTTTGATGACTCTCTGACTAGCTTTGTTTTTGTCATCGTTGTCAATAACGTTATCTTGTCCATCAGTACCATTAATCATATCTACATTCTCTTAATATAAGCTTTAATCTAATAGAGCAGATTTAATGCCAACATTAAAAAAACAATAACCTACTGAATAATAAGGCTATATAAATATATATATTGAGTAAAGTGTCCGATCGGACAGTAGATTTGTCCAGCGGTGTCCGAAGTAAATACAACGGACACCAGGATATGAAGTGGATAGGGAATATTTGAAGAGAAACAATACTGTTTAACTAACATTGACATCGAATATCGGCAGATAAGATGAAAACGAGTAAATCCTTGGTAATTTTACCAGCGTTGCCTAGTTTTAAAGTCCTTTGTCTTATCATTCTTGTGTAATTGATTATAGGTTTTAACCTTATAGTTCTTACCCAATAGTATTTTTATTTGATACAAGGATTCTCGGGCAAGTGCTAAACTCGGACTACTCCACCAACTCTTATCGTAAAGCCTTTTAGTCGCAGCAACTGAATCTGGTGATTGCTGACAAATTTCTTTCGCTATGTTTTGAGCCTTTTCAATCGGGCTTTTATCAACATGGGTAATGAGCCCATAATTTAGAGCTTCATCACCATTAATTTCTTTTCCAGTCATAGCTAACTCTTTTGCTATATCAAGATTGATAAGCTCCTTTAAGGCCAATGTCCCCCCCATATCAGGAATTAACCCCCAGCGTGCTTCCATAATTGCAATAGAAGCATCAGGGCTGGCAATTCTAATATCTGCTCCCAAAGCAATTTGTAAGCCTCCTCCCCAACAGCGTCCGTGAATTGCGGCAATTACAGGTACAGGTATTTTACGCCACCCAGTCGAAACAAATTGCGCCAAATTTGACTGCCATGGTAACCATTTAAAGAGCAGCTTAAGAGGTGATGATTTAGTTCCCATCACAGCCTTTATATCTAAGCCAGAGCAGAAGTCTTCACCTGCTCCTTGCACAATGACAACACGCACATTACGGTCATGCTTTAGCGTATTAATAGTATCTCTAATCGCTGTAAACATATGAATATCTAACGCATTGTGTTTATCAGGTCGTGATAAACTAACATAAGCAATATCATCAATAATGTTTAACTTAATCCTGCTGTTACTATTTTGCATTATATCCTCCATGTCTGGTAAGACCACTAAATTACCTTAGTTAACAATCATTGTCACCCTGACAAGTGTTGTTCAGTCTAAATATAATTAAGATAGTAGATATCCGATGATGCTAGATTACTCTTTACTTACAAATCGTTTTTTATCAAAGAAAGTTTCTAGGTATGTCTTTTTCCTACGCACACATTTCGAATTGATAAGATCTTCCTGAAAATATAGTTACTTCGACTAACCACCCGAACAAATCAACCGGTAGTCAGCAAACAAACCATAGCGTTTGTCGGAGGCTTCTTACATACAAGTATTGAAATATAACCTGACAGAAACTTAAGCGAATAATAAAACATATTTATCAAACGCCAAAAAACAAGAAACCCGACGCTATCGCATCAGGTTTCTATTCTTTATTAGGGAGTGGAGTTTAGCAATGCATACCCTTACATGGGTTTGACTGCAACATAAGTCACACTACCATCGGCGCTATTGCGTGGTTTCTTAAACCCCAGAAAGCAAAAAACCCGTAGCTTAAGCTACGGGCTTCTCAGAATTAGAAGTTTAGCAATGTCCTACTCTCACATGGGAGAGGAACCCCACACGCTATTTACCATTCGGCGCAACTGCGTTTCAATTCTGAAGCGCTGCGGCAAAAAGGGCGAATGGAGTCAGCTGGAGCCACAGCACTATGTGTCGATAAGCATTATGTAATTAAAATTAGAAAAGCAAAAAGCCCGCAACAAAGTTGCGGGCTTTTCTTAATAGAAATCTAGCAATGTCCTACTCTCACATGGGAACTCCCACACTACCATCGGCGCAACTGCG
>CAJXPG010000110.1 GCA_913057925.1 uncultured Colwellia sp.
ATTGATTGCAGAGAATAGTTATTCTATTTTTAAAATCAATAACGTAGCATATAAGCCTTTAAAACTCGCCCTTTGGGAACTAATGGACAACATGATAACTTCACAAAACTTGCTTGATGTAGAGTAACTATATCTAACCATACTTTGTTTGTTCTAATATCGTCCATGTAGTGCTAAGTGGTCACCTCTTTAGATGGATTGGTATAGCTATTAAATAATCTAAAGTATAAAAAAAGCCCCGTTATCTAAAGATAACGGGGCTTTTTTAATATTTTACTATTCAGCGAGCTTTAACAAGCTTAGAGACAAGGCATTTATTGCAGGTAATGGCTACTCATTACCAAAATCACCTATACCGCTACAAACGCCGCATATATGCTTGTTAAACTTGCGATTAATAACCTTTAGCTCATGTGAACTAACATATTACTTGGCTTTTCTAGGAAAGATTTCCATAAGTTACAAAAGCGAGCAATAGTGCCGCCATCAATCACTCTATGGTCGCCAGACCAACTCACTTGCATTATGCTTCGCGCTTCAACTTCACCTTGCTCATTAAAACGAGGAAGTTTTTGCAATTTACCTAACGCAACAATGGCGACTTCAGGCTTATTAATTATTGGCGTAGCAACAGTACCACCGATAGCACCAATATTAGAAATAGTAATTGTTCCACCTTTTAAGTCTTCACTAGCAACTCGGCCACTGCGAGCATCATTAGTTAAACGCATGATGTCATTTGCTAAGTCTAAAATTGATTTAGTTTGAACATGCTTAACATTAGGCACTAACAAACCAACTTTCGAGTCAACTGCCATACCAATATTATGATCGTCAAAATAGGTTAATTCACTGCAGTCATCGTTGACTTGGGTGTTAAGTAAAGGAAATTCTTTAATGGCTAGTGACATAGCTTTCATAAAGAAAGGCATCATAGTTAACTTAATATCTTGCTTAGCATATATCTCTTTCAACTCACCTCTAAGCGCAATCAAGTCAGTCATATCGATTTCTTCACAGTAGGTAAAGTGAGGAATAGTACTGACACTGTTTTGCATGGCACTTGCCATTACTTTTTTAATGCCACGAATTGGCTCAACCCGAGTACCACCTGTAACAACAGCTGATGGCACAGCAGCTTGACCATTTTGACTAAAGGCGACGACATCGTCTTTGTATACGCGCCCTTTCTTGCCTGAGCCTGCAACTTGGTGAATATTAATATCTAATTCACGTGCTACACGCCTAACAGCAGGACTAGCAAGTGCTTTTTCATTAGTCACTTTCGTTGCAACAGCTTTAACTTCACATGCTGCCTCAGCGTCATTAGCAGCAGAAGCCTCTACCGTTTCTACTTGTGGCTCAGCTGCTACTTTCGGCTCTGTAGTCACATCAACAGTTGACGTGTTTTCTTCATTGGGGGTCATTGAAAATAATGGTGAGTGAACCTTAGCGATTTCCCCTTGCTTGTAATAAAGCTTTTCTACAATGCCTGAGTGCATTGCAGGTATTTGCACTAAAGCTTTATCTGTCATCACATCAGCAATAGGCTGATCTTCTACAATAGACTCACCTTCTTTAACTAACCACTCGACAAGTTCACACTCAACGATACCTTCACCAATATCAGGTAATATAAAATCAATACTCATGTTCTGTTTCCTGTTAATTAAGGTATCTATTAAAAGTTAATGGTCTTTTTAATGGCTTCATATATTTTCAAATGATCACTAACGTACTCTTTCTCTAGCGCTAACGGATATGGTGTATCTAAACCACAAACACGAGCGATAGGTGATTCGAGGTGTAAGAAACATTCATTTTGTATTGTTGCCGCAATTTCGCTGGCAAAGCCTGCCGTTAATGGTGCTTCTTGACTAATTAATAAGCGGCCTGTTTTCATTACAGAGTTACTTACCGTCTCAATATCCCACGGTAAAATAGTACGTAAATCAACAACCTCACATGAAATCCCATCATTGCTTGCCATTTGAGCCGCTTTCTCAATAATTTCCATTTGCGCGCCCCAACCGAGTAAAGTGATATCTGAACCTGCTTGCACAACTTCAGCTTTACCTAACGGCAATTGATAATCTTCTTCTGGTACTTCACCTACCGAGGCGCGATATAAGCGTTTAGGCTCGAAAAATACCACAGGGTTATCATCTCGAATAGAAGCGAGTAATAAGCCTTTTGCTTGATAAGGATTACGTGGAATAACAACTTTTAGACCCGGAGTATGAGCAAAGTAGGCTTCTGGAGATTGACTATGATATAAACCACCGGCAATACCACCACCGTAAGGGCTTCGAATGGTAAGGTTACCAACGTTAAACTCATTGCCGGTACGATAGCGAAACTTAGCAGCTTCATTAACAATTTGATCAAATGCTGGAAAAATATAATCTGCAAATTGAATTTCTGCAATGGCAACACTGCCTTGTGCAGCTAAACCATTAGCAAAACCAATAATGCCTTGCTCTACTAGCGGGCTATTGAAACAACGGGCTTTTCCGTACTTTTCTTGCAAGCCACTGGTTGCGCGAAAAACACCGCCAAAAACACCAACATCTTCACCAAAACAAACAGTGCGGTCATTTTCAGCCATCGCAATATCAAGAGCGCTATTAATGGCGTGTAATAAATTTTGTTGAGCCATGATTAGAGTTTCCCTTCCGCTGTAGTTGGATATGCTTCACGAATGTCAGCGTTTTGATTAGACACTTGGTCAATATATACTTGCTTCATGATTAGAATTTCCCTGCTGTAAATGGATATGATTCTGGGTATTTATTAACGTGTGCCTTTACTTCATCAAGCTGTGCCTTGAGTTGCGGCGATGGTACGTCATAAACATCTTCTATCATGGTATCAATGTGTGGTTTATCAACTTTCTCACCGACTTTAACCGCAGCAAGCACATCTTCTCGCAGTTTTTCAAATAATTCAGTCTCTTGTGCTTCATCCCACCAACTTTGATTAAGCATCCAGTTTTTCATACGCAAAATAGGATCGTGACTTTGCCATTTAGCTTCTTCTTCTTTAGTACGATAACCTGACGGATCGTCGGAAGTAGAGTGAGCACCTAAACGGTATGACATTGCTTCAATTAACACTGGCTTGCTTTCTTTAACCGCATAGGCACGTGCAATTTGTGTGGCTTTAAGCACTGCGAGGATATCATTTCCATCCACTCGCAGTGTTTTGATGCCATAACCAACACCACGAGAAGCGATACCATTACCTTTGTATTGTTCATCCGCAGGAGTAGAAATAGCATAACCATTATTTCTACAGAAAAAGATCACCGGCGCCTCTTGTACAGCAGCCATATTTAAACCTGCATGAAAGTCACCTTCAGACGCAGCACCTTCACCAAAATAACAAATAGTGACCGCATCTAAGCCTTGTAGTTTTTGACCATAAGCATAACCTGTGGCTTGAGGAATTTGCGTAGCCAAGGTTGAAGATACCGTCATACAGTTCAATTCTTTTGAACCATAATGAATAGGCATTTGACGGCCTTTGCCTAAATCTTTGCCATTACTGAAAAGCTGATTCATAAAGTTTTCGAGACTAAAACCACGAAACATTAATGCGCCCTGCTCGCGATATTGCATCATAACCATATCTTGAGGTTGTAATGCGGCAGCTCCACCAACACTGGCAGCTTCTTCACCAAGAGCTGTCATGTAAAAACTTAAACGACCTTGGCGTTGTGAAGCAACCATACGCTCATCAAGCACACGATGAAAAGCCAGTGTTTTATATATTTTAGTTGCTAAGGCTTGGTCTATTTCAGGTAGATCTGCATTTGGATAAGTCGTACCGTCCTGATGTAATATTTTTAACTCTGGAATCTCTACGCTAGTTCCATCGATAAAGGTAGGCTGATGCACTACAGGTCCATCATTATAAAGTTCTGTGTTCATAATGTTCTCTTCTCTTTACTCTAACAAGCATGATTTTGCAGCTAAAGTCTGCGAAAGGTGTTAGCTAGGCTTAATTATATTTTTTAGTATAGCTAATATATGCTTATACCCAACCGAGATAAGGTCGCGTATAGCGTGTCGTAATTCTGGTTTTACTTTACCTTTACGTCAACTGACAATCAATAATCAGGGTCAATAAGTTGCTCTACTCGACATAAAAAGTGAGCAATATTCTTTACACTAGGAAAAGTTATGAGAAATGGGAGCTAGAAAGGGAAGCACTAATTCAAGGAATGAAGTAGTGCTTATTAGTCAGTGGTACCTTTGGATAAGGATCTCTAGAAAAACACCTTTAGAGAACACCTTTAGATAATTATCTTTAATGAGTTAACTAAAGGTACTTAATGTCTCTTTTTACAAACCAGCTTTAGTAAAAGCCGCGCTAACAATCACTTGTGCTTCACTGATGATGGTTTGCAAATGCGCTTCGTCAATAAAGCTTTCAGCATAGATTTTATAGATTTCTTCGGTACCTGAAGGCCTAGCAGCAAACCAACCATTGGCTGTTACCACTTTTACCCCACCTATGGCGGCATTATTGCCTGCAGCATGAGAGAGTATCTCTGTAATTTCATCTCCCGCAAGGGTTGTAGCACTGACATCGTCTTCTGATAATGCCGTTAGTACTTGCTTTTGCGCAAATGAAGCAACAGCTTCAACACGGCCATAACAAGGTTTGCCAAGCTCTTTCGCTAGCTCGAGGTAATACTGGTAAGGATCTTTTCCTGTAACAGCAATAATTTCAGCCGCTAGAAGCGCTAAAATAAAGCCATCTTTATCGGTAGTCCAGGTACTGGCATCTCGCGATAAAAATGAAGCTCCGGCACTTTCCTCACCACCAAAGGCATAGCTGCTATCAGCTAAGCCATCAACAAACCACTTAAAACCAACAGGCACTTCAGATAATGGTCGAGAAACCTGTGCCGCTACTCTGTCTATTAACGAACTAGAGACTAAGGTTTTACCTATTTTACAGCTATCAGGCCAATTTCTGTGTGTCATTAAATAATGAATAGCAACCGCTAAGTAGTGATTTGGGTTCATTAAACCACCAGAAGGGGTAACAATGCCGTGGCGATCAAAGTCAGGATCATTACCTACACTGATATCAAAATCATCTTTCATGGCAATCAAACCTGCCATGGCATACTTTGATGAACAGTCCATACGGATTTTGCCATCTTTGTCCAATGGCATAAACGCAAAGCTACCATCAACGACTTCATTAACCAAAGTAACATTTAAGCCATATTGCTTGGCAATAACAGGCCAGTAATCAATACCTGAGCCACCAAGAGGGTCAACCCCTATACTAACACCGGCTTTTGCGATAGCTTGCATATCGATAACTTGTTCAAGCTGGCTGACATAATGAGTAATAAAGTCTTGTTTAGCTAATAACGATGACTGTAAAGCTTGTTGGTAATCAACACGTTTAACTGCCGTTAAGTTTGCAGCAATTATTTCATTGGCTCGAGTTTCTATTTGCTTGGTAATTTCACCTTCTGCCGGACCACCATGAGGAGGATTGTACTTAATGCCGCCATCACTTGGAGGATTATGCGAAGGCGTAATGACGATGCCATCCGCTAAGTTATCAGACTCACTGTTATTATGGCTGATGATAAGGCGTGAAATAACAGGTGTTGGCGTAAAACCTTTGCCAGAAAAAGCATCAGCTTGAACAACAACATTTATGTCGTTCGCGATAAGCACTGAAATGGCACTAGCAAAAGCCGGCTCAGATAAAGCGTGAGTATCTTTACCGATAAATAACGGGCCTGTAATGCTTTGCTGTTGGCGGTATTCGGCAATGGCTTGGCATATCGCAACGATGTGCTGCTCGTTAAAGCTTTTCTTAGTTGAGCTACCTCGATGCCCCGAAGTACCAAATGTTACTTTTTCTGCAGCTAAACTTACATCGGGTGATTTTAAGAAGTAATCAGAGACCAACTGGCCGATATTAATTCTGTCTTCAGGACGAACCGGTTTTCCGGCAAATGGGTGAATGCTCATAGTTCTCTTCTAATCCGTTATCTTCTTATTAATTATTTGCTAATAGCTTGAAAACTAAAACTATAACAGCTCACGTATTTTCTCTACATCACTATCGCTGTAACCTAAAGAAATAGATGCTTTTGTTAACATCATTTTTTTACGCGTAGTGTTCGAGTTAGTAATTACCCAAAATGGGCTCTCTGGAATTTGACGAGGTTTAGTACTACTGCCACTTTCTGCAAGCTTATTCTCACTGTTAGCAAAATATAAACGATCACGACCACTAATTTCTGTGACAACCGAGAAGTGCTCTGGATGTGCACGGTATAATGCGGCAAGGATTAATAAAAAACGACCTACCGCACCACGTTGCATGGCAAGCTCTTCTTTATTAATAAAATTAAAGACAGTTTCATGACTAGTCTTAACAGCAGTCATTTTCTCAGCAACTGCTTCTGCTTTTGCTTCGTTTTCTACAGCTGCTAAAGCTTCTGCTGGAGGTGCTTTATCTTCTTGCTGTTCATTGCTTTCATTAACGGTAACAGTTTCTGCGCTTGCTTCAGTGTCAAAACTTAGTAGACGACGTAAAATTGCCGATGCACTTTCACCAATATACTGAGTGTTTGTGGCGATGTATTGATAAAGCTCTTCATCTATTTCAATATTTTTCATTGTTACCCTTAACTTAAATAATTCGCGGCAAGATTATATAGTGAAATGCCAATGGGTTGAACTCATTTATTTGCAAATACTCGGTAAAAAAACGACAATATTACTAATTTCTTACAAAGCTAAACAAATACACACTATGACAGTTCAACATCCCATCCTTAACTATAAACAAAGTGGTACAGGCGAAAATATTGTCTTAATTCATGGTTTATTTGGCAGTTTAGAAAACCTTAATATGGTAGCAAAGCCATTAAGTGAGCGCTTTTGTGTAACCAGTGTTGATGTAAGAAACCACGGTAGCTCTTTTCATTTTGATGATATGGAATATAAAAATCTTGCCCAAGATATTATTGATTTGCTCGATCATTTAGCCATTGATAAGTGTATTTTATTAGGACATTCAATGGGAGGGAAAATAGCAATTCAGGTTGCTTTAGCCCATGCTGAACGTATAAATAAGTTGATTATTGCAGACATTGCTCCGGTTAGTTATCCACCACACCATGTAGAGATAATAAAGGGTTTACAAGCCATAGATTTATCAAAGGTAACAAAGCGAAAGGATGCTGATGAACAACTTTCAGCTTTTGTCGATGATGTGGGCGTTAGGCAGTTTTTATTACGAAACCTGGCCCTAGACCAAGCAGGTCACTTTAGTTTTAGATGTAGCTTGCCTGATATAAGCCTTTGTTATCCACAGATAATGAAAGCTAATGAACTTGATGAAAACAGTATACCTTACCAAGGCAAAACCTTATTTATCAAAGGTGGGAATTCTAATTATATTTTAGCTGAGCATAGAGCTAAAATCGCTGAACTGCTGCCAAACAGTAAGGCAAAAATTATCCAAGGTGCGGGCCATTGGCTACATGCAGAGAAAACCACAGCCTTTAATAAAATCGTTTTAGATTTTATTAATATCCACTAAAAAGGCAAATGGCTAACAGTGAATTTTTTGCTTACATTGAACAACCTCCTAGCCATTTGATAAAGATCAAGCCAATTAATAAGCATAAGTGTTAGTTTATTTTTTGATGATTCACTGCAAATGCTAATGGTATGGCGACAATGATATGCTATAATGCCGCCAATTTTTTTGGCCAGTTCACTTGGTCTTGAGCAATAAGAAATAGTCAACCACTATGCTAGCAGAACATTTTGAGCTTATTGAGGCCATTGGTCTTAATTTATTTTTTCTTTTCATTTTTGGTTTTATTGGTCTTTCTATTCATGATGTGATGAATAAAAATGATGTACCTAAGATGGGAAAAGTAGTGGTTTATTTCGTTTTATTTTTAGGCTGTGCAGGCTTTATTGCTAAAGGTATTATCCAGTTTGTCTGGGAAAGTCAGGGAGTTGGCTAATTCATGGCTAAGGAAGTATCAGATTTAACCACCATTGATTTATTTAGTGATGAAAAGCGACCGGGACGACCAAAAACCAACCCACATTCGCGTAGCGTACAAATAAAAATTAATAAACGAAATCAAGTTAAGCGTGATAAAAACAATGGTTTGAAACGGATAGAGTTTAAAGTCCATCACAGTTTATTTGAGCAATTAGAACAATTGGCTAAAACTCAACAAGTGAGTCGTAGCGAATTAATAGAGGCGCTGCTAATAGAATCATTAGCCGCACAAGATAAGTAACACATTCTTTTTAAGAAAGCATTATAAGGTAATATTTCATGGCAATCGTAGGTTTATTCTTTGGCAGTGATACAGGTAACACTGAAGCAATTGGTAAAATGATCCAGAAAAAACTAGGCAAACAAATGGTTGAGGTTAAAGATATAGCCAAAAGCACCAAAGAAGAAATTGCCGAGTTTGATTTGCTTATTTTAGGTATCCCTACTTGGTATTACGGTGAAAACCAATGTGATTGGGATGATTTCTTACCTGACTTAGAAGAAATAGACTTTACTGATAAATTAGTTGCTATTTACGGTCTGGGCGATCAAGAAGATTACGCCGAGTACTTCTGTGATGCTATGGAACCACTGCGCGATATCGTTGAATCTAAAGGCGCTATTGTTGTTGGTAACTGGCCAACTGAAGGATATGAATTTGAAGCTTCAAAAGCCCTTATTGATGAAAATACTTTTATCGGATTATGTGTCGATGAAGATAGACAAAGTGAACTAACTGAAGATCGCGTAGATAAGTGGATAGCACAACTAAATGATGAAATGTGTTTAGCTGAATTCGCTTAATAACCTTATTTTAGTAAGGGTTATAATAGAAAAGTCCATTTTATGGGCTTTTTTTTTGCTCTAATGAGCATTTTATACAAAGAATAAAAACTAAAGCTTTTCTCTTAACAAATAACCCCCTATAATTTTATCACTGAACACTTAATTACCTTAGAGACTTAAAATGGCAGAACAAAACGAAGAACTTAAAAGAGCTGGTTTAAAAATTACCCTGCCTAGAATTAAAATCCTAAGTATTCTTCAACAGCCTAAAAATCAACATATTAGTGCAGAAGACGTTTATAAAATATTATTAGAACAAAATGAAGAAATAGGTTTAGCGACGGTTTACCGTGTTTTAAACCAATTTGATGATGCCGGTATTGTTACCCGTCACCACTTTGAAGGCGGAAAGTCTGTATTTGAGTTGGCACACAAAGCACATCACGATCATTTAGTTTGCCTAAAATGCGGTAAAGTTGTTGAATTCGAAGATGACGTAATTGAACAAAGACAATCTGACATCGCTGTTTCGCATAAGATTAAATTAACCAATCACAGTTTATACCTTTACGGCGAATGTGAAGATGAAGTTGCCTGTGAGTCTTTTAGAAAAAGTAATCAATAATAACGATACATTTTAATCTTGTTCACAAACGATTAATTAAATAAAAACGCTGTGATAGTAATATCACAGCGTTTTTTTATGCTTTATTATGCATGATAAGCTTCGCGAGTAAATGGCTCTACTCTGAGCGTGTTAGTAGGCTTAAGCCTTTTTCAAGTAAGCCGAAACTAAAACTATTCGCGTGCCATTTACTTTACCTTCAATATGCTCAGGATTGTCGGTAAGACTAATCCCACGCACCATAGTTCCTTGCTTAGCGGTAAAGTTTGCTCCTTTTACTTTTAAGTCTTTTATTAAAGTCACATTATCGCCATCATTAAGCTCAGCGCCATTGCTATCTCGCGTTGGACCATTACTTCGCTCAGCCGCTATGCCCTGCTCTGCCCAAGTTTTCACCTCATCTTCTAAATAAATCATCTCTAACGCATCTTGTGCCCAGCTCTCAGTCGACAGTTTATGTAGCATACGGTATGACATCACCTGCACTGCTGGCTCTTGACTCCACATACTGTCATTCAAACAACGCCAATGATTAAGATCTAGCGCTTGTTCACCTTCAATCTGTGCCAAGCATTGCTGACAAAGATAAATTGATTGTTGTGCACTTAAATCACTCGTTGGCGGTACGGGGTAAACGGTTAAAGCTTCCTTACTTGTACAAAGCTCACAGCTAGAATTACTTCGATTTTTTAATGCTTGTTCAGTAGGCATAATTATTCCTATAGTGCAGATAATTTATTGGCGTCAGTATACTCCCATAGTGCGATATTTCTATGAAAAAACGCCCTTTAACGCTTTATTATTGCTGGATAACAAATTGACCTAGACAATGACCATTCTTCAATGATAAAACTCCAGTTAAATAATAACGACGAGTAGCAAATCACCCATGACAACTGAGAATAACCAGAGTCAGTCTCTTTTAAAAAAAATAACCTCAACAAGTTTAGTTAGCCAAATTATTGTTGCCATCATACTTGCCAGCATATTTGCAACGGCTACACCAGAAACGGCGAAATCATTCGCTATGCTCGGCAGTTTATTTGTCAGTGCATTAAAAGCCGTAGCACCCGTTTTAGTGTTAATCTTGGTTACTTCTGCCATTGCTAATCAAAAACTCGATAGCAGCGCAGAGCTAAAACCAATAATAAGCTTATACCTTATTGGCACCCTAAGCGCAGCACTCGTTGCTGTACTACTGAGCTTTGCTTTCCCAACCCAATTAACACTTGATTTAGCCGGTGCAAATGCCAACCCACCACAACAATTAACTGAAGTATTAACGACACTGGCAATGAAGGTGGTAGAAAACCCAATCACCGCCGTTGCTGAAGGTAACTTTATTGCCGTACTTGCTTGGGGGCTAGGCTTAGGCTTTTCGTTAAAACACGCCAGTGAAACCAGTAAAGTCATGGTTCGTGACTTAAGTGAAGCAGTTTCCAGTGTAGTGCGTATAGTTATCCGTTTTGCACCAATAGGTATTTTTGGTTTAGTCGCCAATACGATAGCAACAACCGGCTTTAGTGCTTTAGCGCAATACAGTCATTTAGTCGCGGTATTACTCGGTGCGATGTTAATTATCGCGTTAGTGGTTAACCCTGTTATCGTATTTTTAATCACAAAAAAAAATCCATACCCTTTAGTATTCACCTGTCTAAGAGAATCTGGTATTACAGCATTTTTTACCCGCAGCTCAGCTGCAAATATCCCTGTTAATATGGCGCTTTGTAAAAAGCTCGATTTGCATGAAGATACTTACTCAGTTTCAATTCCCCTCGGTGCAACCATCAATATGGCTGGTGCGGCAATTACCATTACGGTATTAACTCTTGCTGCAGCCTATAGCTTAAATATTGAAGTGAGTTTTGCTACTGCGATATTGTTATCGGTAGTTGCCTCTATTTCTGCTTGTGGAGCTTCAGGAGTTGCTGGTGGCTCATTATTATTAATTCCACTAGCCTGTAGTTTATTTGGCATTAATAATGATGTGGCCATGCAGGTGGTTGCTATTGGCTTTATTATTGGGGTAATTCAAGATTCTGCTGAAACGGCGTTAAACAGCTCCACTGATGTTGTTTTCTCTGCTGCTGCTTCGCACCATATTACTAAATAACAGCAATAAAAAAGCCCCAAACTAAATGTTTGGGGCTTTAATAAGATAACTGTGCAGTGTTGAATAGCTGCGATAGCAATTAGATGTGTTCTACACCAACAATTTCATATTCAACTAAACCACCGGGTGTAGTGATTTCAATTTCACTGTCCACTTCTTTACCAATTAAACCACGGGCAATAGGTGAGTTTACTGAGATACGGTTTGCTTTAATATCTGCTTCATCATCACCAACAATTTGGTAAGTAACTTCGATTTCAGTATCAATATTAAGTAAAGTTACTGTCGTACCAAAAATCACTTTACCGCTATTAGGAATAGCCGTGATATCAATAACTTGTGCATTGCCTAATTTACCTTCAATTTCTTGAATACGACCTTCACAAAAACCTTGCTCTTCACGAGCAGCATGGTATTCAGCATTTTCTTTTAGGTCACCATGTTCACGCGCGTCGGCGATATCAGCAACAATTCTAGGGCGCTTTACTGTTTTCAAATGGTTTAGCTCTTCACGCAATCTGTCTGCGCCTTGAACTGTCATTGGATATTGACTCATATTTCTCTTCTTAAAAATGAAAAAAAGTTGTTCAAATAACAACTTTTTAAATTCGTTTCGGTTTTTCCAATAATAACTTACTTTGGAATCTAGCGAAAGCTAGCCCCTGAATTTTCATTCAGGGGAACACATCAAATAGCTTATTTACAGCGTTGGTGAAGCTCTTGTACAGATCTTACCGTATTACGCTCGTCTGCTGCGTGCGCCATACATGCAGCAAATGCAGCATTTAACGTTGTGGTGTAAGCCACTTTATAACGTAATGCACCACCACGTAACGCTTTAGAATCTTCAATCGCTTTACGACCTTCAGTAGTATTAATGATATAGCTATATTCGCTATTCTTAATTCTATCAAGAATATGTGGACGACCTTCATGGACTTTATTCACTAAGCGACATGGTACATTAGCTTCGCCTAAAATTATCGCAGTACCGTGGGTTGCATCAAGTTCATAACCTAAATCAACCATGATTTTAGCTAATTCAACGACACGCTTCTTATCACTGTTACGAACAGAAATTAGTGCACGACCTTCTTTAGGAACTGATACACCAGCGCCTAAGTTAGCTTTTGCATAAGCTTCTTCAAAAGTATCACCTACGCCCATCACTTCACCAGTCGAGCGCATTTCTGGGCCAACTAATGGGTCACTGCCGTGGAATTTGTTAAACGGAATGACCACTTCTTTAACAGAGAAGTAATCAGGAATAACTTCTTCAACAATACCTTGTTCTTTAAGTGACTTACCAGCCATTACTCGTGCACCAACTTTAGCAAGCGGTACTGAAGTAGCTTTAGAAACAAATGGAACGGTACGAGCAGCACGTGGGTTTACTTCGATTAAGTAAACTTTACCGTCTTTAACGGCCATTTGCGTATTCATTAAGCCAATTACACCTAGCTCGAATGCTAAGTCAGTTACTTGCTTACGCATAACGTCTTGGATTTCTTTGCTTAAGCTGTACGCTGGTAATGAACATGCTGAGTCACCAGAGTGAACACCCGCTTGTTCGATATGCTGCATAATACCACCAACAACTACGTCAGTGCCGTCACAAATAACGTCAATATCAACTTCAATCGCATCATCAAGGAAGTGGTCAAGTAATACTGGCGAATCGTTTGAAACACTTACCGCTTCAGTCATATAGCGGCGTAAATCATCTAAGTCATAAACGATTTCCATTGCACGGCCACCTAATACATAAGATGGGCGAACTACTAATGGGAAACCAATGCTTTCAGCTTTAGCCATTGCTTCATCTAAAGAGGTTACTGTAGCATTTTCAGGTTGTAATAAACCTAAACGGTCAACCGCTTGTTGGAAACGCTCTCTATCTTCAGCGCGGTCAATCGCATCTGGAGAAGTACCAATAATTGGCACACCAGCCGCTTCTAAAGCACGTGCTAATTTAAGTGGTGTTTGACCACCGTATTGCACGATAACGCCTTTAGGTTTTTCAACACGTACAATCTCTAGCACGTCTTCAAAGGTAATTGACTCAAAATAAAGTCTGTCAGAAGTATCGTAATCTGTTGAAACAGTCTCAGGGTTACAGTTAACCATGATAGTTTCAAAGCCGTCTTCACGAAGTGCTAATGCTGCGTGAACACAACAGTAATCAAATTCAATACCTTGACCGATACGGTTAGGGCCACCACCTAAAATCATGATTTTATCTTTGTCAGATGGGTTTGCTTCACACTCTTCATCGTAGGTTGAGTACATGTAAGCAGTATCAGAGCTAAACTCAGCAGCACAAGTATCAACACGTTTGTACACTGGGTAAATATCAGCGTGATGACGTTTCTTACGCACTTCGGCTTCAGAAACACCTATAAGTGCAGCTAAACGAGAATCAGCAAAACCTTTACGCTTAAGCTTACGTAAATATTCAGGCGTTAAGACTTTTAAGCCACCTTCAGCAACTTTTGCTTCTTCTTTTATGATGTCTTCAATTTGCACTAAGAACCAACGGTCAATCTTAGTGGTTCTAAAAACGTCTTCAAGGGTTAAACCTAAACGGAACGCATCGGCTACATACCAAATACGATCAGCACCGGCTTCTTGAAGCTCATGCATGATCTTAGTTTTTGCACCCGGTTGAGTTACATCAACGATTGGGTCAAAACCATTTACGCCAACTTCAAGGCCGCGTAATGCTTTTTGCATTGATTCTTGTTGGTTGCGGCCAATAGCCATTACTTCACCAACAGATTTCATTTGTGTAGTTAATCTGTCTTCTGAGCCAGCAAATTTTTCGAAGTTAAAACGTGGAATCTTAGTCACTACGTAATCGATTGTCGGCTCGAACGATGCTGGGGTTTTACCGCCAGTAATATCATTGGTTAATTCATCAAGGGTGTAACCTACTGCTAACTTAGCGGCGATTTTAGCAATTGGGAAACCTGTTGCTTTTGACGCTAATGCTGATGAACGTGATACACGCGGGTTCATTTCGATAATAACCATACGGCCAGTATCAGGACAAATACCAAACTGTACGTTTGAACCACCGGTTTCAACACCAATCTCACGTAGTACCGCTAAAGAAGCGTTACGCATGATTTGGTATTCTTTATCTGTTAACGTTTGCGCTGGCGCTACGGTAATCGAGTCACCAGTATGAATGCCCATCGGGTCAAAGTTTTCGATTGAACAAATAATGATACAGTTGTCATTTTTGTCTCGAACCACTTCCATTTCATATTCTTTCCAACCAATTAATGATTCATCAATCAATAATTCTGA
>CAJXPG010000111.1 GCA_913057925.1 uncultured Colwellia sp.
GATCTACACAGAGTAGATCGTCGGCAGCGTCAGATGTGTATAAGAGACAGTTCGTGTAGTCGCCACCGCGACGCCAAGCTGGGAAAAAACTCCAAGCTGTCAATGAATCTACAGAAATAAAAGAGATAAAGGGCATCTATCAATTTTTCTTGTCAATCAGCACATACTTGTAGCTTCTACCACCGCCAAATGACGCTAGTATTTGTTTATCAACTAAAGAAGCCAAATCTCTTATCGCAGTTGCATCAGAGGTTTTAACTAATGCTTTATATTTGCTTCTTGATATGCCCTCAGAAAAATCGTCCGTTGCCAATAATCGACGAATTAATTTTAACTGGCGTTCATTGAGTTGTGTTGCTTGATGTTTATGCCAAAAGTAGGTTGTTTGAATGACGCGTTCAAACTCTAACTTAGCGTTTAGTGCGGCTTGCTCTACTTGTGACAAAAACCAAATGATCCATTTTGTCAGATCTGTATCACCGCGCTGCTTGTTTTCTAGCTGCTGATAATATTCATTTCTATTTGCTTCGAATACAGAGGAGAGTGAAAACAAACGTAAATTTGTTTGTTCAGCCTCAGCTAAACAGCGCTCTGCTAACACGCGAGATAGTCTGCCATTACCATCATCGAAAGGATGAATAGTGACGAACCAAAACTTTGCTATCGCTGCACGAATATAAGCTGAACCTTCATAAGGTGAGTTAAGCCAATGAAAGAATAATGACATTTCATCATAAACCTGTTGTTGGTTTATGCCGGGCGCTTGAAAGTGAACCTGTTGTTTGCCGTATCGTCCAGAAAGGATCTGCATTTTATCATTTCGATATTCACCTATGGTCATTGGAGTGACTAAAGGTTTAATTGGAAATAATAGCTGGTGCCAAGCTTTAATAGTGTAGTGATTTAATTCAGGATCAACAAAGCGGATCGCTCTTAATAATAACTCAACCATTGAATCACTTTGCTGATGAAATTTATTACCCTGACTAATCCCGAGCTTATTAACTATGCTCGAACGAACAGAGTCACGATCAAATAATTCACCTTCTATTTTGGCGGATGAAAGGGTTTCATCTAATAATACTGCCGCTTCCCAATCTAAACGCTGATCAATGGTAAGCATGTTACTCAGTTGCTTGAGCGGTGATACTGCTTGAATGCATTTTTCCAGTATTGGCAAAATAGCTTCATTGTCATAAGTGAAGTTTGGCCAATTTTGGTCTTCCCATATCCACATAGTGCCCCCTGAATCAAACAACCATATTAATCAACTCGTATTATGAGGTGATTAATATGGTTAAACAACTTATTTTTAAGAACGAGTGATAAATGGGGCCAGATCACCTTTAAATATTTTGTGGCAACCGTAATGGAAGCGAGAATAGGTTAAAGCGGCAAATTAACAACTACAAAAAAAGCTAAAAGAGTTTCCTCTTCTAGCTTTTATGACTATCTAATTAATTGCTGTATTAAAGCAAAAACTAAATACCATCACCATCTGTATGCAAACCACATTCACGTTGACCACCGCCAAAGCGTGTTTCTTCTTCAGTCATACCCAGTGTTAACGGCATAGTACTGTGCACATCACCAACCGATACATAACCTTCATCCCATAAAGGATGATACGGCAAATTATGCTTAGTTAAGTATTCATGTACGTCTTTGTTAGTCCAATTGATAATTGGATGTACTTTATAACGTCCACGTAGCGTACTCACCACACCTAAACCTTCACGGTGGGCAGATTGCTGACGACGAACACCAGAAAACCACGTACTTGCTTCAAGTTCAGTTAAACCACGTTCTAATGGCTCAACTTTATTACGGCGGTTATACGCTTTAAGTGACTCATCACTCTTCGCCCATTCTTCGCCATACTTGGCTACTTGCCAAGCAGCACTTTCTTTGGCTTGATAAACCTGTAGGTTTAAATCTAAGCGTTCAGTTAGTTGCTCAATGAAACGGTAAGTTTCTGGAAATAAATGTCCCGTGTCTGTTATTAACACGGGAATATCACTTTTAACCTGCGTTAACAAATGTAGCATTACCGCAGATTGAATACCGAAGCTTGAAGATAAAACAAAGTTACCCGGTAAGTGGTCCATTGCCCACTCAACGCGGGCAATAGCGCTTTTATTTTCCAGAGTTTCGTTCCAGCCGCCCATCGCAGGGTTTGGGAATGTTGTTTCAATAGTGCTTGGGGCAATGCTGGCATTTGAGTTAGGCATGGTGGAAATCCCTAAAACTAACAATCACTTGCTCAACAATGCCGGCGCGGATAACAAAGTCGCCAAATGCTTCGCCATCGTTACGCTCTGCAGACCAACGTGCACTTAAGCTATCGATTTCAGTTAATACATCAGCTTCGTTTACGTTCTCTTTGTATAGTTTAGGTACACGAGAACCGGCTAAGTCACTACCTAAATACATGTTGTATTTACCCGGCCCTTTACCAACTAAGCCAATTTCAGCCAACATGGCACGGCCACAGCCGTTAGGACAACCGGTTACACGTAAGATGATGCTGTCATCTTTTAAACCATTCTTTTCTAAAATAGCTTCAACATTATCAACTAAACCTGGTAAGTAACGCTCAGCTTCAGCCATGGCTAATGGACACGTTGGAAATGCAACACACGCCATTGAACTTTTACGTTGATTAGACACAGAATCATTTAATAAACCGTGGACACGGGCTATCTCTTCAATAATGCTTTTATCTTCTGCAGCAACACCAGCAACAATTAAGTTTTGGTTAGCGGTTAAACGGAAGTCGCCTTTATGGATTTTGGCAATTTCTAACATACCGGTTTTTAAAGTTTTACCTGCAAAATCTAAGATACGACCGTTTTCAATAAACAAGGTTAAGTGATGTTTATTATCAATACCTTCAACCCAGCCAAAGCTATCGCCACGATGAGTGAATTCATATGAACGCGAATCAGCAAATTCAACACCAGCGCGTTTTTCTACTTCTGCTCTAAAGGCGTCAGCACCAACACGGTCTAATGTGTATTTAGTTTTAGCGTTTTTACGGTTAACACGGTTACCCCAATCACGTTGTACGGTAACTACTGCAGCAGCAACGGCTAAGGTGTGTTCTTTTGCAATAAAACCAAAGTCATCAGCACAACGTGGGTAAGTAGAGTTATCACCATGAGTCATGGCTAAACCGCCACCAACAAGTACGTTAAAACCAACAAGTTTTCCGCCTTCACTAATGGCAACAAAGTTTAAGTCATTAGCATGTACGTCAATGTCGTTATTCGGTGGAATAACTACCGTTGTTTTAAATTTACGTGGTAAGTAGTTGCTACCTAAAATAGGTTCAACTTCTTCACTTTCAGTGGTTTCAACACGCTCTTCATCTAACCAAATCTCAGCGTAAGCACGCGTTTTTGGTAATAAATGCTCACTGATTTTAGTGGCCCATTCGTAAGCTTCTTGGTGTAACTCAGACTCTACCGGGTTAGAAGTACAAAGTACGTTACGGTTAACATCACCGGCAGTGGCAATTGAATCAAGACCAACACTGTTAAGCGTTTGGTGCATTAATTTAATATTTGGCTTTAATACACCGTGGAACTGAAACGTTTGACGTGTTGTTAAACGAATGCTGCCGTAAGAAGTGTAATCATCAGCAAACTTATCAATAGCCAACCATTGTGTTGGGTTGATGATACCGCCAGGTAAACGCGCACGAAGCATTACGTTATGTAACGGCTCAAGCTTTTGCTTTTGACGCTCAGCGCGGATATCGCGGTCATCTTGTTGATACATACCGTGAGTACGGATCAACTGGAAATTGTCAGCTGTGAAACCGCCAGTAATGCGATCGGCTAAATCTTCTTTAATGGTGCCGCGAAGGTGATCACTTTCCGCTTTTAAGCGTTCGTTATCAGCTTGCTTACCTTCAACAACTAATACTGGGTTTTCAACTTTTGTTAAATCGTTGCTCATTAGTAAACATCCTTCTGGTAACGCTTGTTAGATCTTAATGACTTTAAGTAGTCTTCTGCTTGTTCGGCAGTTAATTTGCCGTGCTCTTGGATAATTTCAACAAGGGCATTATGAACGTCTTTCGCCATGCGATTAGCGTCACCACAAATGTATAAGTGTGCGCCACGCTCTAACCAGGCAAATACCTCACTGGCTTGTTCTTTTAATCTGTCTTGTACATAAACTTTTTCAGCTTGGTCGCGCGAGAAAGCTACGTCCATACGTGTTAATAAGCCAGACTTTAAGTAGTTCTGCCATTCAACTTGGTATAAGAAGTCTTGAGTAAAAGTTTGATCACCAAAGAACATCCAGTTATCACCGCTGGCGTCACGTGCTTCGCGTTCTTGCAGGAAAGCTCTAAATGGTGCAACACCGGTACCAGGGCCAATCATAATAACTGGCGTATCGTCAGATTGTGGTAAACGGAAGTTGTCATTGTGCTCAACAAAAACACGCACTTTTTGACCTTCTTCCAAGCGCTCAGCTAAGAAGCCTGAAGCGCCACCGGTACGAGTTTCACCATTCGCATCATAACTAACTACACCAACCGTTAAGTGAACTTCTTCTTCTACTTCTGCTTGCGCTGAAGCAATTGAATATAAACGTGGGGTAATTTTGCGCAGTGCTTCAACAAAAAACTGTGCGTCAATTTCTGATTTAGCGGCTTTCACTACATCAATAATTTGATGTTCACCAGCATATTCTCTTGCGGCATTTTTATCGGCAGCAATGGCGGCAAGTTCTTTATTGCCTGAAATCTTCGCCCAGAACTCAACAAATGCTGGCGCTGTTTGGGTAATTTCTAATTGTGTTGTTAGTGCATCGGTAAGTGTTAATACTTGTGCAGCACCATCAACTTTTAATTTTACTTTTTCTTCACCAGTTAGGCTCAGTGCAGCCACTAATTCAGCAACTAAGTTGGCATCATTTTCAAACCATACACCTAAAGCGTCACCTACTTGGTAGGTTAACCCTGATTCACCTAAATCGATTTCGATATGACGAACATCTTTAGCTGAATCGCGACCAGTAATTTTTTGGCTTACTGAGAACTCTGCAGCATAAGGGTTTTGTTTAGTGTATTGACTAGCCGCACCTGCGGTTGGTAGATCAATAACCGGCGCTAAATTAGCATCACCTTGGGTTAATTCATCTTTAAGTGATTCAACAATACTTAACGTCCAAGCTTCTGAATCGCTGTCATAGTCAACGTCACAGTCAACACGTGGAGCAACTTGCTTAGCACCAAGTACTTGTAATCGTTCGTCAAACTCTTTACCCGTTTGGCAGAAAAATTCGTAGCTGCTATCACCTAATGCTAAAACACTGTAGTTTAGGTTTGGTAATTTAGGGGCTTTTTTACCTAATAAGAACTCGTGGAATTCAATAGCATCATCAGGCGGCTCGCCTTCACCATTAGTACTGGCTACAATTAATAAATGGGTTTCATTTTTTAATGCTTTGGCTTTGTAATCAGCGGTGTTTTTCAGTACTACATTAATACCTGCTGCTTTGGCACTTTTTTCAAGTTGGCCAGCAACACCTTTAGCATTACCTGTTTGTGATGCATATAAAATGGTTAATGTTTTAGCGGGAGCGCTCGCTTGTACCTGGGCTGGTGCTACTTGAGCATTTTGTCCCTGTTCGCTTTTGGCAGCTAAGTAACCACTTGCCCAAGCAAGTTGTAACGAAGAATAACCAGCAACACTCTGTTGTAGTGAAGCTAGCTGGCTAGCATCTAAGGCACTACTATTGTTTGCTGAACCTGATGTATTTTGATTTAATAAGCGCTGCTCTGGCAACATAACTATTTTCACCTATGACAATTGATGGGGCAAGAATAGACAAGTTCGAGTCAGATCAAAAGGAATAGATAGCGCTTTTTTATTCCAAAAAGGAATATTGAGCAATGAAAAGAGTTTAGATGATATTTTAAACGATTCAAATGGAAGCCAAATGGTAAAAACTGCCACTATTAACTCATTGAAACTAAACGCTACTAGGCTAGCGTTGCTATTCGCTGTCGCCACTTTTTCGAT
The DNA here is from genome assembly GCA_913057925.1 of uncultured Colwellia sp. GTDB lineage: Bacteria > Pseudomonadota > Gammaproteobacteria > Enterobacterales > Alteromonadaceae > Colwellia. Next base: position 6,042 of record CAJXPG010000111.1, read on the forward strand.
AGCGGCTAGCGCACAAGATAAGAAAACCACAGACATTTATACTTATAAATCAAAAAAAGGCGTAACGTCTTTTTCTGACATTGAGCCTATTGGCGTTAGTTATAGCCGTTATAAATTTGATTGTTATGCCTGTGAAGTGGATTCATTAATAGATTGGCGTAAAGCGAAGTTATATCTTAATCCTTATAAATACCATATTAACCAAGCCTCGCTGCAGTATGGTGTTGATCCTGCTCTTGTCAGAGCGGTAATTCACGCTGAGTCTCATTTTAACCCACAAGCCATTTCTAAAACGGGTGCGCAAGGTTTAATGCAATTAATGCCTGCAACCGCTAGAGAGCTTGGCGTGAAAAATTCATTGATTGCCCAACAAAATATTCAAGGCGGCGTAAAGCATCTAGCTAAGTTGATAAAAAAATATCAAGGGGACAATAAATTAGTTGCAGCCGCATATAATGCTGGCGAAGGTGCAGTGAAGCGTTTTGGCGGTATTCCTCCTTATAAAGAAACCCAAGTGTATGTAGAGCGCGTGGCAATATTACATCAGCGCTACGGCCGATTTTCCCATCAAAATAGATAAAATCGGCAGCGTCAATATATACAAACATCCAAACAAAAGCCGCAGCAGAACTACCCGATGCGGCTTTTTCAATGATGCAACAGATTTACTTAGTATCGTAAGCTACCCATTGAATCCTTGACGTTTCATTATTAAAGCCACAGCTTGATAGGGCTAATAATAGTTTGCTATCAGTAGATACTGCAAGTTGTTCAATATCATCGTAGCTGCAAGAGTTAACATTGGTTTCAAACGTTAATTGATGTGTGTCAGTGCTAAATAATTGCAATTTATCGCGATTAGTTAAAAAGACATATTTGCTCGATGGTGAAAAACTTGCCGCGGTTGGGTAAGCGCCTGTTTGCCATTCACCCAATACGGTACTTGGATCATGAGAATAAAAATCATAGACAGAATAACCAGCACCATTACCAGCTCCACAAGGCAGTGCTGCATGTTCTCCGTCGGGAGAAACCGTTACTTTGTTACAATCAGAACCTGAACCCCCGCCAGACGAGCTACCTTGCACAGTTAAAGCGTGATTTTCAAATTGGTAGATATAATTGAGTGACGATGTGATTAGGCGACTTGTTGCATCATTATATGAAATATAACTTCCTAAAACTTCCTGAGAATCAATAAGCATTCCAGTGATACTGTTATAAAGGTTAACAATATTGGCATTATTCAATAGAATAAATACTGTACCTGAATCACTCACAGCAATCGAGTTTGCGCCATCCTTAAGGTAAAGTTCAGCCACTTCTTCGGTGGCTAAATTGACTCTGGAAATAAGGCTAGTTTCACCATGCGTTACGTATAATAGGCTGTTATTTTTATCTAGTGTTAAGTTGGTTGGCTCTGCAGAAAGCTGAATTGTATTCATGGCGTTGTTATTGATTACATCAAAAACAACGACGCTATTACTCGATGTATCTGCCAATAAAATAATCCCATTACAAAGAGCGACAAATTGACTTGCTGCAGGTATATCAATGCTGCCTTCACCAGAGAAAGCTTGGTTTTCATCACCAGGACATATATCAAAACTACTGGCGCTTTCAGCATAAGTTGCTGATACAGTGTAGGTATGGTTTGCTTGGTAGCTTAAGACACAATCTACGTTGCCACTACAGTCACCAGACCAACCGGTAAATGTATAGCCGGGCTGTGAAATAGCTTGTAAAGTAATCGAGGCAAGTTGTGGTTGATATAGCTTTTCTTCACATGACTCTGAACAGCTTAGTAAGCCAAATTTCTCAATAATACCGCCACCAAGGGTAGTGGAGGCATTGATAATAATATTCTCATCTTCAGCAAAGTTAAGGGTAAATACTTGCTTTGTCAGATGAGAGCTATTCAGGGCACAACTATCCGTCACATCTAGACAAAGCTCTTGGTTGTTCCATATTCCATCAAAGGTATAGTGTTCAGTAGCAGTGATTGAAATATTTGTTGTGTTATTAACGGCTAATTCTGAATTTTCTAAAGTAACAACACAGCTTGAATCGCAATCAATAACCTTGTCGTTTACGGTTATCTCACCTTTACCGGTTACATTAAATGTTAATTCGGTAAATTGACTACTTACCTCTGCGTTATGCGGGAAGTAATCCTGTGCATCGTCAACTCCATCATTATCATCATCAGAATCAGCATTGTTACCAAGGCCATCTTGATCTACATCTGAAATTTCAGTGTCATTTAAAGGAAAGGCATCATCAATATCAGCAACACCATCGCCATCAGAATCTGTGTTATCACCTAGGCCATCATTATTTTCATCTTTACTTTCTTTTGGATCATTCGGGAAGGCATCGAGATAATCAGCAACGCCATCTTGGTCAGTATCGATGGTAGTAAAGTCAGCGGCGACTTGATAATTGATTTTAATTTGTTTGGGACTACCGCTTATATGGCTGCTACAATTGACATCATTACAAGCTTTTACCGTGACTGTATCACTATGGTCACCTTCGCCTAATTCGTTAGGTGATTTTGGGTAAAGGTAGAGTGTGCCTTTGGTACCCGAAGTTGATACATCTGCCCCATAAAGCACACCGTTTTCATTATATTCTACATAAAGATAAACATTTTCTTGCGCACCACTAAGGCTGCCAGTAATTATTTCATGATTAGGACTAGTGCCATTAACCTGGCCATAAAAATCAACGCTTTGTTTAGATAAAGACAGTGAAGCCGAGGAATTTGGTCCTTCATCACTTGAGCCACAGGCGGTTAGTGTCATGACGCTTAGGCTTAAAAAAAGAGTTTTAAGATTCAAGTGTATATATCCCTATTTTTGTTAACTGTTTGTAAATTTTTAAGATAATAAGGATGATTAATTGACGAAGGAAATGCCAACTTATTATATCTAATGCAATTTATATCTTTGATGGTAAAACAAGGATTTTTGTATACATTATACTCAAGACTCCCTTGTATAAATCACTGTTTTTTATGTGTTTTGTTTTTATTGATGTGTGGGTTTCTGTTTATTACAAGGAAGCACTATTTATAAAAAAACCGTATACACTTTAATGCATACGGTTTTAGAGTAAATGATGTTATCCGTTAAAAGTGAACAACGGCACCGGCAAAGAAGCCATCATATGTTAAATCACTGTAGAAGTTATCTAAGTCATTTAATTCCATTTTCATGGTGCGGTAACCTAGGGTAATATCAAAGTCGACAGCTAGGTTATCTAAAAGTGCATAGCTAACACCAACTTGTGCATCGTAAATGGTTTGATCGTCATAGCTAATAAAATTAGCTTCAGCGAAAATATTTAAACCAGTAAAAGGTAGGCCGATAATCGTATTAACGTAGGCCATAGGGATAATGCCAGAAACATCTAAACCACTTTCTAATTGAGTTGTTACTTCAGAAATCGCAATACTTGCATCTAGATCACGAGCAGTTAAGCCAAAATCAAATGTTAATAGATCATTATCAAGTACTTCATAGTAAAGCGTGTAATCAACAAAACTTGCATCTAACGTGGTATCTAAAGTTGAATTTGCACTGTAAGTTACGTTATCAAAAGTAAAGCTACTCGATATCTCTGTACCACCAACGGTGTCTAAAGTAGTTGATGCTACTTTAATGTTTGGAATTAATGGAATTGGATGTTCAAAAGCAACATAGAAGCTACCTTGGTTTTCATCATCAAATTCAAAAACGGTTTGGTTGTTAGTGCCTTCACCAAAGCTACCACTCGCTTCGTTAGCCCACACCTGTCCGCCAATGTATAAACCTAATAATGTATCTGCCTGAGCACTACTACACATAAGTGCTGCTACGCCGGCAGCCAAAATAGTTTTTTTCATGTTGTTATCCTTTGGTTAAAAGTTCGTTTAAATCAATTAATGCCGCATTAGCTCGTGAAATATAGTTAGCCATAACAAGTGAGTGATTGGCAACAAAACCAAAGCCACTACCATTTAGTACCATGGGACTCCATAAAGACTCTTGACTGGCCTCTAATTCACGAATAATTTGTTGCAAACTGATTTTTGCATTTTTATTTTCTAGTACACTGTTGAAATCTATTTCGACCGCTCTTAGTAACTGCAGTAAAGCCCAAGTAGCACCTCTAGCTTCGTAAAAGACATCATCAATTTTCCACCAACTGGTTTGCATTTGTATATGCGCTTGACCTTGAGTTGATTGCTCTGCAGGTCTATCACCGGCAAGATCAGTGTTTACTTGTTCACGGCCAACACTCAAACTTAAGCGTTGAGAGTAACTGCCTAAGCGTTTTTGTACTTCCTCAATATAGGCGCGTAAGTTATCAGCACGAGCATAAAACTGCGCTTTGTTATTACCGTTATTGGTAACTAGTGCTTTACGGTAGGCATATAAATGCTTTATCGCTTCACCGTACTCTGATTCAGCACTGGGTACAGCCCAGTTCTTGCTGTCGATATTAAATCTTGGTTGTGCCTCTTGTAATGATTTATTTTCAAGAGACTGAGATTGTGAGCGACTAAAATCTTTGCGCATCACTAATGCCATATCGCGAACCATTTCTAAAACACCAAATTCCCAAGCTGGCATATTATCCAAAAACACTGATGGTGGCATAATATCATTTGATAAGTAGCCACCTGGCTTGTAAAGCAATGCTTCACTAACTTTAATTAATGCGGTTGTGGTAGTGTAACCAACAACAGGTGCGACATTTTCCGCTTTTGCTGCTTGGGTAACTTCAGCGTGAATATTAATCGGATCAGGTTCAAAGCTCCAATATACCCCGACGCCATAGAGAAGAAAAAATAAGCCAGTAAAGGCCCAGACGATAGTTTTTGTAGAAAACATGGTATTCATATCCACTCCAAGGATGATATTGTTGAATAGTGTACTATTTATAACGAGAAACAGGTAATTGAATATTAATTTTTGTTGAATTTGAAAAATGTAAAGTCAATGCTTTTAATTCATCTTCGCGCAGCTGTTGCTTTAATGAAAAAATCATTAAGTGAAGCCCTGAAGGCTCTAATACTATACTGCTGTGAGCGCTAATAGTGATCTGTTCGACTTGACGCATACGCATCATATCATCAACCATACTGTGCTCATGAATTTCAATTCGATCAGAAATATCACTGGTGATCTTTTGTAAAGTAATCGCTTTATCACTTTGGTTAACTAGAGTCATATATGCCGCGGTAATATTGCTACCAGGAATACTTGCTTTAATATAGCCATCTTTAATTGATATAGCGTTTGATGCCTTCGCCGTATTGACTAAAGAAAATAGACAAACCAATAAGGCAAAAAACGGTGTAAAATAATTTTTTTTCATTGTAACTATACATCCCTGCTAACAAATATTAAGGTTTGACTATACCTTAAATCAATATCGCAATGTAACCAAACTGGTGCCAAATGAATAACTTAATTTTAACGACAGAGCAAAATAATGTTCTTACCATCACTCTAAATCGTTTTGATAAAAAAAACGCTTTAACTAATGATATGTACCAACAGCTTTGTCAGCACTTTGCTTACGCTCAAAACAATGAAAGTATTCACTGTTTAGTTATTCAAGGTGATGCAAATTGTTTTTGTGCTGGTAACGACTTACATGATTTTATTCAGTGCTCTGCTGATGGCGACTTAGCAGCACTTGAATTTGTCAAAGTTCTGTCTGAGTTTAGTAAGCCGCTAGTCGCTGGCGTTGCTGGTGTAGCTGTTGGTATTGGAACTACCCTATTATTGCATTGTGATATGGTTATCGCAGCAGACAACAGTAAATTTAAATTACCTTTTACTCAACTCGGTTTGTGTCCTGAAGCAGGCTCTAGCTTATTACTGACACAAAAAGTAGGCCAAAATAAAGCCTTTGAATTAATGGTACTTGGTCAGGGTTTTAATGCTGAGCAAGCACTAAGTTACGGTATTACTAATAAAACCTGTCAGCCGGATGAATTATTATCATTAACAGCCGAAACGGCTCAGTCTATAGCTCGTCTGCCTGTTGATGCTGTTATGACCAGTCGCCGCTTAATTCGACAAGACAACAAATCAGCGTTACAGCAAGCTATTAGTAAGGAGAGTAAAGAGTTTTTACGCCTTGTTAATACTGATGAGTGTAAAAATATATTGGCTAAGTTTTTTAAATAAATCAGCTAGCTTATATTAACAATGTAAGCACAATAAATAACCAGAATAAAGATTTCTACCACCGAGAACACTGAGGAGCTGCGCTCTACACCGAGAAGAGAGAAAAATTAAGTAATGAGAACACACAACTATTTCGATGAAAACCTTAGATAATTCTCTAATTTATAAATCCCTAATGGTTTAGATCTCTACCTCAGTGTAGCGCCGAGCGCCTCTGTGCTCTCGGTGGTATTATTTAAAGCCTTTAATATCTGAACAAACCAAAAGCACTCCGAGATTAATTAAAGCTTAGGCATATTGTCTTGGTTGTTTATTACGACAAAGCAGCCATATAGCTACTGCCATTAATAGTATTGGCCAAAATACCCCAACAGTGACCATGGCAATGCTGCCAAATAGTATTAATCCAATAAAGATTAAGCCACCAAAAACACTTAATACTATTGCCAATGCGATAACAACTAGCAGCACCACTATCAAGGCTGAAACGCCAATGGCTTTTAATGGTTCAATAACTTCGCCATCTATCATTACATCTAAATTCATCAGCTCTAACATGCCAACGCCAAAGACATAAGTTAAAAAAATAGTGGCTAAAATTGCTAATGTTAATGATTTTAAAAAACTCATTTCATGCCTCACTTAGTTGAGCGCTATTTAATGGAAAATTAATAGTACTTGCTATTAGGAAGTAAAATGCTAGCAACCACATACGCTACACCCGTCGCAACAGGTAACATAATGAGTGCACCTACAGCAGCGATACGTACGGCTAAGCGCGGAAAATCATAATGTTTAGCAAGCCCAGCGCAAACGCCAGTCAGCTTTTTATTTTGCATGTCTTTACATAATGTCTGGCGAACGCTTTTTATACTTGAATATTCTCTGTCATATCTCATGGGGAACTCCTTGATAAACTGGTAAAACTTGCCTCGCACCTACACGAGGACTTTTTGCTTATTTTATAAAGCCTTGTTTAATTATCCGTTAGCAACTTTCTTTTTCATTACCGCTAACTCGGCTTCGACATTGTCATCTTGTTCAAGCTCAGATATCTGTGCGGATAAATCTTTGCTTTCGGTTAAGTCATATGACTCTACCTGCGCTTCAAGTCGGTCAATTTTCTGTTGATAACGCTCGAATTTAGCCATTGCTTCATCGATGTTATGGATGACTGCTTTTTCTCGTACTTTTAAGCGTACTTCTGCAGATTCTTGTCTTATCAATAATGCTTCTTGGCGACGTTTGGCTTCATTTAACTTATCCTGTAAGCGTTGAGCATCTTCTTGAATCGATGATAATAATTGACTTAATTGCTCATCCTCTTCACTGAGTTGTGTTAATTCGGCTTGGCACTTATGTTTTTGTGCGAGGGCTGATTTAGCTAAATCATCACGAGATTTTGCTAATGCTATTTCAGCTTTGCTATGCCAATGTGCAACCCCTTCTTTTGCCGCCTTTACTTTTCTTGCTAAGGTTTTTTGTTCCGCAATATTTTTTGCGGCAGTTGAACGTACTTCAACTAATGTTTCTTCCATTTCGCCAATAATTAAACGAATCATTTTCTCTGGATGTTCTGCTTTATCTAACATACTGTTTAAGTTTGCATTAACGATATCGGTAAAACGGCTGAATAATCCCATAATATAACTCCTACTTAGTTCAAATTTAGTTATTCTGATTTGCCTGCTGGCTTATTTAGATTTTTGTTATTAACTTTTGCATTTGCTTGCGTGACTTTTTGCTCTGTTGCCACCAATGTTACTGGGCTGTTTACAGTAAAGTTAGCTGAAAAAGTCTTGATTTCATTATCAATTGATTGTTGTAGTTGAACATTCAACTCATTAATCATTTTTTTGCCTTGGTCGACAACAAACTTGCTTACTGCATCTTCAACATTGTTTGTTGTAGCGGCATTCGCTGTAGTGCTAACTGTTGCGCCGAATAAAGAGCCAACCAATACTAACGCTAGGCTTACATCTTTAATTTTACTGCTAGTATTTTTAGTCATGTTAAATGTGATCATAATAAATTCCTTCTTGTTTCATTATCTGTTGCTTGTATTGATGATTTACTACTCATCGTCTGTATGACTTAGTTATTACAAGTGCTGTGCCAAAGATGATTTGTTTTTTAAGTTGTTGTTATTAATGGATTTTGTGGTAATCGTGTTTTTTTAAATTAACTGCAAACAAAACTTAAAGTCATTTTTTGGTTAAATTAACTAATCGTTTTAGTGTTTTTGACCAGTAGTATGATTTTTGTCATATATCAGTGTTTGAATTTTGTACATAAAAGATCTTGTAATTTAATAGACGATCGGTCTAATATCTGTCTCTTATACACATCTGACGCTGCCGACGATCTACTCTGTGTA